>URCY01000033.1 GCA_900546415.1 uncultured Eubacteriales bacterium | reverse complement strand
ATAAGTTGGGGCAAAAGGCCCGCTGAGCGCCGCAGACGATTTATTCAGAGGTTCCCTAAGGACTTCGTGCGTCTTTTGGTTGCAATCATAAAACAGAACAAGAGATAGAAATGTTGACCAAGACATTTGTTTAGCCCCACGCTCAATCGCACTATATGTTTGTCGGGACACCCCAATCAAATCTGACAGTTCTTCTTGCGATACACCTGCTTTTGCTCTTAGCACGACTAATTCCGGTGTAAGCGTAGTAATGAGTTTCTCCTTTTCCTCTCTTGAAATCGACCAAATAGTGCTTCCCATCTTTTGCCCTCCTCAGGCAAATGCTTTCGTAGAGTATTCCCCTTGACGAATTCTCAATCATTGATGCTTACAGCTATAATTATACATATTGTGTTCAAATTTGTCAATTAGTTTCGTAAAATTAGTGGAAATCTTATTGATTTTGAATTAATCTGTCATAAAGAAGTTGCACTAACATCTGTTAGGTGCTCTTTCACAGTCACTTCTGCCGTAGCAGTGCCAATTTGGTATGTTAAACGCTATGTCAAGAACAGGAGAAAACATTTATAAACGAAAAGATGGTCGATGGGAAGCACGAATCGTTGTCGAATATGATACAAAAGCATGGAAGGTGCAGATCTTTGCCGGAATGCCAAGCCCCTTGTTGATACGATCACGCAGTTCTCCAATCGCCTTGTTCGTATAGGAGATCACAATGATCTCTCCCGGATCTATATTCTTTTTCTCAACCAGATACTTGACCTTTGCAGCCATCGTTGTGGTTTTTCCCGCACCTGCACCAGCTACCAACAGGCAGTAGTCATCATCGATAATTACTGCGCGGCGCTGTTCTTCATCCAACTGAATATTAGGGTCAATCTGTTTTAGGATATTGTCAAAATAATCCTTATCCCGCTCCAGCGCGCGGTCCACATATGTGGTATTATGCGCCGTAATATCACCATTTAAAGATTGCATCTGGCGCAAGAAGCGGCGCAGTGAGTCGATATCAACTCGTATCGCCGCAGCATTATTGCAGACATATTGGAAAATAAGCTTGTTGGTTAGGCTCTCGTTGTATTTTCCATATGTATCCCGCAGCCTCTGCGCATCTCTGTGCGAAATATAGTGTTCTGCCGAAAACAACTGAGCGTGGTCTCGTTCGAAAGAAATCAGGACATTTTGCAGATTTTTGTAATCCAGTCCCGCCGCTTCCATGTGCGGTGTATGCTTACTCAAAGAGGAAAAGTATGATGCAGGCAGCCCGCAGTGAGGGCATTTTTCAGCTCTGTTGGAGATTGCGTTTCCACACTCCGGGCAACGAATTAAGGCCATATCTGTTTCCTCCTTGCGGCATCATAAAGCAAACTATACGTCAAATCCAAGCTTTTTCAGTCTTCCTCGTACTGCCGATGTACTGCGCTTTAGGGTAATGGCAATCTCACTCACTGGTACGGACTTCTTATATAGGTCAATGAGGCAGTCATCATGTTCTTTCGTCCATGGAGCGCCTTGCATCTCTGTCTGCATATTCTCTGCTGTGAGAATTGCATCCAGATTGTCTATGATAAAATGCTGCGCGGCATTGTTGTAAACGACAACCTGATAGGGTCCGTTGCTGCTCGTTCGTTCTTCCACGGAAATGCCGGTTTCTTCGCCAATTTTCGTCGGTCTTTTCGTGTGCTTTCCGTCTGGTGTGAGCGCGCATTCCATCATTCCAATTTCCGTGAGCCACGTGAGGATTCCTGAATAGGTAAGCTTTTGCATGGCATCATTGTCGGATAGGGCGTTTATCCGTTTGGCGATTTCGCTGGCCGGGATAGGCACCTCGGAATAGGCAAACTGGCTTCTTTTCTCCATGGGGATTTCAAGAGGAAGCTTTTTAGGTTTCTTATTCACAGCCGTCTTCGTCCCGCCATTTTCAATTACCTGCCGCAGCACGTCAGATACGAAGAAAAAGCAACGTGATAGGCGAACATTGTTGATAAGATCCTCGTCTGGTGCCATGGTTCCATCGATGGGATTGATGCCGTTTGCCAGCTTGTCCATATACATTTTTGCCCGTTCTATTTTTTCAAGTTCCGTCATACGTTCCTCCTTATCCTACTACCAACTTATTTGTCTTCTTCAAAAAATTCGCCGGGATTAGGTGCAATGCCTGCTGCTTTGCGCAGTTCAGCCTTGCTCATCTTTTTATCGACGAGCAGTTTCCAGAGCTTGTTATAGGAAATAGCCATCTCCGTTTGACCTTCGACTGCAAGTGTTGATTTTATTATACAATTTTTCCCGTCACGAAGCAAGAGAGTTTCGCACTGAGATGCGAAACTCTCTTGCTATTGCTCCGCGATTAGTAATTAAGAAACCTCTGATGAACTCGCAAGAGCGGCCAGTGAAGGATTTTGTTCCAAGCTGAGGTTTGGAACTTGCAGGAATCCTTGTGTATTTCAAGATTTTCAAGCCAATAAGTTGGGGCAAAAGAGCCACTGACCGCCGCTGCCGATTGATTCAGAGGATCCCTAACGCTCCAGCTCCTCGCGCAGCTTCCGAAGCGCCTTCTTCTCGATGCGGCTGACATAGCTCCGACTGATGCCGCATTGCTCGGCGACCTCACGCTGGGTCAGCGGCGTCGCGCCGGAAAGGCCGTAGCGCATCCGTAAAATTTCGCGCTCACGCGGCTCAAGCACGGTCTGCACGGCGCGGCTCATGCGCCCGATCAGCTCCTGTTCGCTGAGCTGCTCGAAGACGTCCTCGTCGCTGCAAACAACGTCCATCAGCGACAGCGACGTTCCGTCCTTCCCTGTCTCAATGTAATCCGACAGGGAAACATCCGTCGCGCTCTTTTTTTGCCCGCGAAAATGCATCAGGATCTCATTTTCAATGCACCTGGCGGCGTAGGTTGCAAGGCGCGTGCCCTTTTCGGGCTGAAAGGTCGAGATTCCCTTGATCAGGCCGATCGTTCCGATGGAGATCAGATCCTCCTGATCGGATGCCTGCGTGTAATATTTCTTCATGATATGCGCGACGAGCCGCAGATTCCGTTCGATGAGGATATTCCGCGCCTCAAGATCCCCCTCGGCCGCCCGCGCAAGATAGTCCCGCTCCTCCTTGGCGCTCAGCGGCTTCGGAAACGAACCGCCGCTCGAGAGCCGCAGCGAATAGAGAATCCCGCTGAGCATCAGCCATACGGCAGCATTCAGCATAGCAACACCTCCGAATTCAGTCTATTCGGAGGCAGCAAGTCCATATTATATGGAAATTCCCGGAACGGGCTATCCGTTCCGGGAAGTTTCCGGGTCAGTAGTCGCGGTTCATGAGCTGTTCGGCGATGCCGCGCAGGAATTCCGGACGGTCGAACGGCTCCAACGCCGCAACAGCCTTCTCCGTCTCCTTGCGGATCAGCTCGCGGCAGCGCTCCGCGCCGTAGAGCCGGACAAAGGTATTTTTGTTCTCGTCCACGCCGGTGGCCTTGCCGAGCTTGGCCGCATCGCCCTCGAGGTCGAGCAGATCGTCCTCAATCTGGAAAGCCAGCCCCAGCGACTCGGCATAATCCGCCGCCGCGCGCTGCTGCTGCTTCGTGCCGCCCGCCGCGATCACGCCGAGCTGGCAGGCCGCCGAGATCAGCGCGCCGGTCTTGCGCGACTGGATGTCGTAGACCTCCTGCGCCGTGCAGATGCGATTCTCGGCATCCATGTCGAGCATCTGCCCGCCGACCATGCCCAGCTCGCCTGCGCAGCAGGAGAGCACGCGCACGGCCTCGATGCGCTGCTGCGCGGGCAGCTCCGCCGCCGCGAGCCGACCGAAGGCCGCCGTCAGCAGCGCGTCCCCCGCAAGCGTCGCCGTCGCCTCGCCGTAGATGCGGTGATTCGTCGGCTTGCCGCGGCGGTAATCGTCGTTGTCCATGCAGGGCAGATCGTCATGGATCAGGCTATAGGTATGCACCATCTCCATCGCCGCTGCGAAGGGCAGCGCCCGCTCCGCGTCGCCGCCGCAAAGCTCACAGAACGCCATCACCAGCACCGGGCGCAGACGCTTGCCGCCGGCCAGCAGGCTGTAGCGCATGGATTCAAAAAGCAGCTGCTGCGGCTCGCGGCTTGAAAAGCAGGTGGTGAGGTATCCCTCGATCAGATCTACATAACGCTGCATTGTCTTATTCATCATGCTCCAGCTCCTCCTCGACGGGCGCGCCGTCGGCGCCCTTGCTCAGCTTTACGACCTTCAGCTCGGCCTCGTCGAGCAGCTTGCCGCACGAGCCGACGAGGGCCGTTCCCTCCTCAAAGAGGCGCAGTGCCTCCTCCAGCGGCACGTCGCCGCGCTCCATCTTCTGGACGATCTCCTCCAGTCGCTTCATCGACTGCTCGAACGTCTTGGACTGTTCCTTCATGGGTTGACCTCCTCTACCACGGCCGCGGCACTGCCGTCCGCAAATCGGACGGTCAGACGGTCGCCGGGCTTGATCTGTTTGACCGAGCGGAGCAGCGTCCCCTGCCCGTCGGAGGCCATGCTGTAGCCCCTTGCGAGCACCTTCAGCGGGCTCATGGCGTCCAGCTTGGCCGTCAGTGACGCGAAGCGGCGATGCTTTCGCTGCACGGTTTCGGAAAACGCCGCCGTCAGCCTGTGCTGCACATAGTCGACCTGCAAACGGCGGTCGTTGATATAATTGATCGGGCTTTTGAGCACGCGGCTCGAGGACAGACGCTCCAGCGTCCCGCGCTCCTGCTTCAGCCGCTTCTGCATCTGCGTCAGCAGCAGCGCCTGCCGCGCCGCCAGCGCCTGCCGCAGCTCCATCTGATCGGGCACGGCCAGCTCCGCCGCGTTTGACGGCGTCGCCGCGCGCAGATCGGCCACGAAGTCCGAGATCGTCACATCCGGCTCATGGCCGACGGCCGAGATCACCGGAAGCTCCGACGCCGCAATCGCGCGCGCCACGCGCTCGTCGTTGAACGCCCAGAGATCCTCGATCGAGCCGCCGCCGCGCCCGGTGATGATGAGGTCGGCCACACGATAGCGGTTGGCATAGGCCAGCGCCGCCGCAATTTCGCCGGGCGCCTCCTCCCCCTGCACGCGCACGGGCAGGAGCTTGACCTCGCAGAGCGGATAGCGCTTGCGCAGGATGCGCAGCATGTCCCGCAGCGCCGCGCCGGCCGAGGACGTGATGATCGCGATCGTGTGCGGGTAGCGCGGTAGCGGCCGCTTGCGCGACGGATCGAACAGCCCCTCGGCCAGCAGCTTTGCCTTGAGCTGCTCAAAGGCGACGTGCAGGTCGCCGACGCCGTCAACCGTCATCTGATTGACATAGAATTGATATGTCCCGTCGCGCGGGAAGACGGAAATGCGCCCCTGCGCAATGACCTTCATACCGTTCTCCGGCCGGAAGCGCAGGGAAAATGCGCTTCCCCGGAACATCACGCAGCGGATGCTGCCTCCCGCGTCCTTCAGGGAAAAATAGTGATGTCCGGACGGGTAGCATTTATAATTGCTGATCTCGCCGCGCAGGAAGAGATTGTTCAAAAATGCATCGTCGTCAAAGCGCAGCTTGATGTATTCGTTGATCTGCGAGACCTCATAGATCGGCTGCTGCATGGTGCATCCTCCATGTCAGAACGGCAACGCCGAGGGCGTTATCCGTCGAAAACTGCGGCGGACAGAACACGGCCGGCAGCGCCGCGCAGGCCGAGCGCAGCAGTGAGTTTGACGCCACGCCGCCGGAAAACACGACCGTGTGGCCGGGATATTGGCGCAGTGCGTTCTGCGTTGCGCGGACGATCGCGCCGATCAGGCTGTGCAGCGCAAAGGCCGCCGTTTCCTGCGGCGCGTCCGGCCGGTGAAACGCCTCGACCTGATTCTGCACGCCCGAAAGCGAGAAGCTCAGGCCGTTGACCTTCACGCGGAAGCCCTTCTCCCCCTCCGCCGTGCGGCTGAGGGCGTCGAGCTGCTTCCCGGCCGGAAAATCCAGTCCCAGCAGCTTGCCCGTTCGGTCAATGAGCTGCCCGGCAGAGATGTCCGTCGTGCCGCCGATGCGCTCGGCGCGGACGTTCCGTCCGTCCGGCACGACGTGCAGCAGCTCGGTCGTCCCGCCGGAGAGATGCCACGCCAGGTGCGGCGTGTCCATCAGCTCCATATGGCCGGAGGAGAAGAGCGCGGCGGCGATGTGCCCCTGCTGATGCGAAAAGGCATAAAACGGCACACCCAGCGTGCGCGCCATCACCTGTGCCTGCGTCGCCCCGGCCAAAAAGCAGGGCATATACGACCCCTCCACGGCGCGCGGCCGTGTGCTCGCGCCGACAGCCTCCGGCACAAAGCTCGGGAGAACCGAAAACAGCCTGTCGGTCAGTTCCGGCAGGCGTTTGATATGGGAAAACAGCGCGTCGCTCTGGCGCAGGCCGAGCGTCCCGTGCGCGACGTCGAGCAGACGCGATTCGTTGCGCGCCTGCGCGCCGTCAAAGGCGGCGACGGACGTCGTATAGTTGCTGGTGTCAAAGGCAAGCACGCTCATTGCTGCTCCTGCTCCCGCAGACTGCGCGAGAACGAGCCGAGGATGCCGTTGACAAACTTCACGGTGTCGGCGTCCTCGTATTTTTTCACGATCTCGACGCATTCGTTGATCGCCACGCCGGTCGGGACGTCCTCGACATAGAGGATCTCATAGAGCGCCATGCGCAGCGCCGCCTTCGCAAAGCGGGAAATGCGGTGCAGCCCCCAGCCGACGGAGTATTTTTCGATGATGCCGTCCAGCTCGGGCGCTTTTTCGCAGACGCCGGTGACGCAGGCGGTGAGGTAATCCCGCTGCTTCTTCGACGGGCGGTCGGTATAGACCTCGTTCTCGTCGGAGAGGAGCTGATAATACTCCTTTTGCAGGCGGGTCTCGAGCGCCTCAAGCGGCGGCTGCTTGGTATAATCCAGCTCGTAGATCAGGTGTACGGCCAATTCTCTTGCATTGGAACGTGTCATAGCGTTCTCCTTTTTTGTAATGTACGAAAGTCAGGGATGCGATCGCTCGCATCCCTGAAGGCTGTTAATTCTGCGCCTTGGGCGTGGCCACGCCGGTCACGTTCACATGCACGCTTGCCGGGCGCACGCCGGTCATCATCGACACCTCGTCGGCAATGGCCTCCTGCACCTTCTGCGCAACGGTCATCACGGGGTTGCCCAGCTTCACGACCAGATTGCAGACAATGTCCACACCGCCGTCGTGAATGTTCACGCGAATTCCCTTGCCGAGATTCTTTTTGCCGAAGATCGTGTTCAACTCAAAGCTGGCGTCCGCACTCGTGCCATAAACGCCCTCCACATCACGCACGGCCAGCGCCGCGATGGAAGCAATGACCTCCTCGGAGATCATAACGGTGCCGTTTTCCTTGCTCTGCACCAGATACTCTTTTGCTTCTGCCATAGAAAGAGCTTCCCTTCTGTAGATTCTTGTTCCTATATTCTAACACATTTTCAGAAAATTACAAGCCTATTCTATGCCAAAAATGCGAATATCTCCCAGCTTCCGGTCGGTCTGCGAGAGGACGATGTCCGCCACAAGGCTCACGTCGTCCTGCGTCAGGCCGTTCTCCGGCGCGGCCACCGCGACCGAGATGCCGTCCTGACTGATGTAGGCCACGCAATCGGCATAGCCCTTGGCAATGACCATGCTCTCGATCTGCGACTCGGCCAGCGCGTCGGCGACGATTCTCTGAAGCTGCGCGTCGCTCTCGGAAATATCCCCGCCCTCGGCATAGGCGATCGTCTCCTGCAAAAGCGCGACGGCCTCGTCCCGCGCAGTCTGGCGCGACAGGCGCATGGCCGCAAAGGACTCCGCGCCGTCCGCAGCCGCCGCAGCCGCCGCTGCCGCCGCTGCGGCAGGCTCGTTCGTATCGCTCAGGACAAGCGTGGACTCACCCATGAGCTTATCCACGTCGAGCGTCTTGGTCAGGTCGGTCGAGCTGCGGCCGTAGAACCAGTTCAGATAGACCCCTGCGCACGCAAGCACCAGCACACCGGCGATCAGCACGTTCCGTTTCCATGATTTCATTGCAATTCCTCCATCAATTCAATTTGACGACCGTGATCTTCTCCGCGCTCAGCCCCGTCAGCGCCGAGACCGCATTCGTCAGACTCAGCCGCACCGCCGCGCTGCCTGCGCCGCTGCACGCAACGACCGCCCCCTGAAACACGGGATAGTCCACGGTTCTTACCGCTGGTGCATTATATGAGCTGCCCTCGGACAAAATCACCGTTTTCTCCTCGGCCGTGCGGCGGCTGCCGCTTGCATCCGTATCCTCGGTGCTGCTGGTGTCGGTCTGGTAGCGTGTCTGCGAGGCGGTTTTGAGCGTCAGCAGCACGCGCACCTCCCCCGCACCCTCCACGCCGGAGAGCAGCTCCGAGAGCCGCTGCTCCAGCTCCTGCCGATAAGACGCGTCGAGGTCGGACGCTGCCTGCTCCGTCCGATCCGGCTGCTCCTGCCCGCTTCCGCCGCGCGACGGAAGCAAAAGCAGCGCCACGCCGACCAGCAGCACCAAAAGCGCCCAGCGGTACTTCTTCACGACGGCTAAGGCGCGCCCCATCCATTCAGTTGTCTTCATCCTCCGCCTCCCAAATCACGCGCTCCTTTGCAAAGCCCAGCGTCTGCACGAGATAGACTTGCAGTGCCGTCTGTTCCTCCGGCGCGGCCGCGCCGTGCAGCGTCACCGACTCCGGCTCGGGGCATTCCCCGATGCGCACGACGACCTCCGCACGCAGCGTCAGCCCCATCGACGCCGCCTGCTGCTCGATGTTCTGCTCCAAAAGCTCCCGCACGCGCTCCGCCCACTGCTCCCGATAGTCCGTCTGCACGGCCTCGGCATCGAGCTTCGCGTCCTGCGCAAATCCTTCGACGAATTCGGTGAGGTCGCGCGCCTCGAGCCGCACAAGCGGCGAGAGCACCGTCAGCAGGATCAGCAGTCCGCCGACCAGCCGCGCCACCCGGCGCACGGGCGGACTTTTCACCAGCGCGTCGGCCATCACGGCGAGCATACAGGCGGCCGTGACGGCGATCAGATACGCCCCGATGCGCGCCGTCATACGACCACCCGCATCAGGCAGACCGTGGCCATCAGCAGAAGCAGGCTGCACGCCGCGCACATGGCCAGAAGGAAGCCCATCGCCGTCGTGAGCTGCTCAAGAAGCGTGACGTGCGGCTTGAGCGCCACCGCGCCGCCGACCGCCGTCGTGAGCCTGAGCAGCAGATAATGCGCTGCGACCCGCAGGAACGGCGTCAGTGCGATTGCCAGAACGGCCAGCATCCCGTACACGCCCACGGAATTTTTCAACACACCCGCACTTGCCAGCAGCGTCTCCGACGCATCGGAGATCATGCCTCCGACGACCGGCACCATGCCGGAGACCGCCGCCTTCGTCATTTTGGCCGCCGAGGCGTCGACCGACGCGGTGATGACGCCGGTGAGGGACAGATAGGCCAGAAACAGGCCGACGAACAGCCGCAGGCCCTTTGAGATCAGCCAGCCGATCAGCTTGCGCAGCTCCGTGAGCATCTGATTGCCGAGCGCGGCCTCGGCCGTCGCCACGGCCAGAAACAGCCAGACGCCCGGGATCAGCAGCTTCGAGATCGCGCGCGTCAGCAGCTGAGAAAACAGCACCGCTCCGCCGTAGAGCGCGGTCGAGCTGCTCACGCCGCCGCTCATCGCCGTCGCCGAGGCCAGCACCGGCAGCATACAGGTTCCGTAGGCCGACAGCTCCTCGATCGTGCCGGCAGCAAGCTGCACCATACTCTGCATCGAGGCGACCGTCGCGCCCGTGATGCCCAGTGCGCCGACCACAACGAGCGCCGCAGGCGGCTCCTTCTGCCATTGCAGCAGGGCGCAGAAGGTCAGAACCGCCAGCAGCAGCGCACAGAGGCGCAGCGCCTCATGCCAGCCGCCGAACGCGCGCGCAAGCGCCCCCGTGAGTACTGTTTTTGCGCCGTCCCAGAGGTCGACCGTCCCGGCATGCTCCGTCGGCAGCAGCTCCCGCGCCTCGTCGGACAGCCCGTCCGTCACGACCTCCGTCTCCGGCTCCGGCTCCTGTGCATAGGCACAGCCGCAGAGCAGCAGCAAAATCAGCAGCAGCATTCCGATCCGGCGCATGGTTCATCCCCCTCCAACGGTTTCGATCAGCTCCAGCACCGCCTCCAAAAGCGGCAGCGCTGCATAGAGCGCCAGCACGCCGCCGCAAAGCTCCACGAGCCGCGCCACGGCGCTCTGTTTGGCATCGTCGCAGACTCCGGCGCTGATCTGCGTCAGCACGCCGATGCCGACGGCCTTGAGCAGCGGCTCGAGCAGCGGCTGCTCCAAGCCGGTCAGCTCCCGCAGGCGCGTTAAAAACGCGATCACGGGCTGAGACACCTTGACGAGCATGAGTCCGATCAGCACGCAGCCGCCGACCGCCAGCAGGAGCGCCGATTCCTCGTGATACCGCCGCAGCAGCGCCGCGAACACCGCCGTCAGGATGCCGACGGCCGTGATTTGCAGGATCTCCGCCATCAGAACCGGAACAGGCTTTTGACCAGCTCGAACAGCCCCGCGATCTTCTGCACGACGATGAGCAGCACGACCACCAGCCCCGCCAGCGTCGTCATGGTCGCCTGCTCCTCGCGTCCCGAGCGCACCAGCACCTGATTGAGGATGGAGACGATGATGCCGACGGCCGCGATTTTGAAAATCAGGTCAATATCCATGGCTCACAGCAGCAGAATGACCAGCGCGAGGCCGGTGGAGAAGCCCAGCGCCGCATAGCCGCGCGCCAACGGCCGTTTTTCCGTGTTCAGGCGCTGCTCGATCTCGCTCAGGCGCTGCCCCGTCAGCCGCAGCAGGCGGTTCTCCCCCTCCAGCTCATAGCGCCCCAGCGATTCCAGCAGCTCCGAGAGCACCTGCCGCGCGTCCTCCGGCAGGCAAAGTCCCTTTGTCTCCGTCAGTGCCAGCCCGGCGGCCTTGTGACGGCTGCCGCAGTGCTCCAGCTCCTGCCCGTAGCGCAGCAGGCACTGCGCCGCCGCCCCGGTGCAGCGCTCCGCCGTCAGCACGCACAGACGCGGCAGGGGCAGCAGCGTATAGTTCAGCTCGCAGCGCAGCAGCTCAAGCAGCGTGATGAGCTGGCGCAGCTGGCGGCTCTGCCGCCGAAAGCCGATCGACTTGGCCAAGCCGAAGCCTCCGGACGCGCCCAAAATCAGACACGCACCGATCGTTCGAATCATGCCGCTCCCTCCTCAATGGTATAGCTCCGATCCGGCCGCAGCAGGACGAACCGCGTGAACACGCCCTCCTCCAGCAGCCGCCGGTAGACCGGGCGGCTTTGCAGCTCGGCGAGCGAATCGGCGTGCACCGTCGCGAGCATCCGCACGCCGCAGTAGGCCGCGCGGGAAATCGCCTCGACGTCGGCCGGCGCAGAGATCTCGTCAACGGCGATCCACTGCGGCGACATCGTGCGCAGCAGCAGCTCCATTGCCTCCGGCTTATGCACGCCGCTGAGCACGTCGGTATGCGCGCCGACGGCAAGCTGCGGGCAGCCGCCGCAGCACGCGGCCACCTCCATGCGCTCGTCCACCAGCCCGACACGCCACGAGAACCGATCCGAGAGCTGGCAGATCAGGTCGCGCAGGAGCGTCGTCTTGCCGCTGCCGGGCGCACCGACGAGCAGGACGGACGCGCGGCTCGTCCACAGGCCGTCCGCGATCCGATCCGCGATCCCCGCGACCTGCCGCGCAACGCGCAGATTGAGCGAGGAAAGCTCTCGCAGACCCGTCAGCGCGCCCATGCGGTACACGCCCGTCCCACAGAGTCCGAGCCGATGCCCGCCGTCGATCGTCACGAAGCCGTTTTTCAGCGTCTCCTCGGCAGCATAGACCGCGTGACGCGTCGCACGCGCCAGCATGTCCTCCAGGAGGAACGCCGTGACCCGGTCGGTCGGAAGCGCCTCCTCCCGTCCGCGCACGAGCACCGTCGGCTGCCGCCCGATGCGCAGCCGCAGCTCCTCCGTCTGTTCCGCCAGCGGCCGCCGCAATACCGCCTGCCGCAGCTCGGGCGGGCAGATCGCGACTGCCTGCTTCACCGCTTGTATCACACTCTCACCTCGCTACATTCTATGCAAGCCCGTCCCGGGCAGAACAAAAAAACGCACCGGATCGCTCCGGTGCGTCAGACTGTCAAAAAAGTCCGGAACCGTCAAAATCAGTCAACAAATAAGAACCGTTTTACGGAATCGGAACGAGTGCGAATCACAAGCGAATTTTGAACATTTTATAGTGAAAAATAGCTTGCTTCGCAAGAATTTTGACTTACATCACAACTCGCGACCTACCGTACCCACGTACGCCGACGGTCGCGAGTTGCTTGTCTTCCGAACATTTTTGCAGTCTGACAGCGTGTCAAAAAAGGTTTTTTGACACGCTGACGCACCGGATCGCTCCGGTGCGTCTCGCGCAATGTAAAAATATCCGTTATTTCCGCTTGATCGCGCGCAGGATGGTCGTGACCGCCGGGGAGAGCACGATGTTCACGCCAAACTCCACGAGGAAGTTCACGCCGACAAGCCCAACGAGCATATAGCTGATGATCGGCCTTCCGCCCGCCCATTTGACAAGCGTGTTCCAGAAGAAGCCGTACATCGCCGCGCAGAACAGACCGGTATTCACGACCGGCGCCGTGACCGCCGCGAGCAGCGTCGCCGCGAAGTTCCGTCCCTCGCTCGGCTGCTTTCCGGCCACGAGGCGGTAGATGCCTCCGGCGGCCGCGCCCGCCGCCGCGCCCTTGCAGAAGCAGGTCAGCGCGCAGAGGAAGGGCTGCGCCTGAAAGAGCACCGCGCCGCCCTTATCCGTGCCGATGACGCAGCCGATAAAGGACACAAGGCCGAACGCCAAGCCGAGAAGCGCGCCGCTCAGCGCACCGTAGCAGGCCGCCCCGACCACGATCGGCACCAGCACAAGCGAGATGGAGACCCCGCCGAAGGAGATCATCCCGGCCAACAGCTGCAAAACGACGACGATTGCAGCCAGCAGCGCCGTGCCGACCATGCGATGTAATTTGGATTGATTCATGTTTTACCTCCTGCTGTCGCCCCTCATACCGAGGGTGCAACGCAATTCTTATTTGAAAACCGATTTTCATCGGGTTTTCACGGAATTTCCTCCTCCACGGGCGGATTCGGATCATAGGTGCCGTTCTGCATCTGCTCCCACTGCTCCTTCGTGATGAGAAGCTGGCGGGGCTTTGCGCCCTCGAACGGGCCGACGATGCCGCGCTCCTCCATCTCGTCGACGATGCGCGCCGCGCGGGCATAGCCCAGCTTCAGACGGCGCTGGAGCATCGAGACCGACGCCTGTCCCGTCTCAAGGATGACCTCAACGGCGGCCGGCAGCAGCTCGTCGCCGTCGGAGGAAGCCGAAGCACCCGCGCCGTTGTCGGCAGGGGCATTCTTTCCGCCCTGCTCCGCGCGTTTTTCGATCTGCTCCATGACCTCCTGCGAATAGGCGCTCTCGCCCTGCTGCTTGACGGCGGCAACGACGTTCTGCACCTCCTCGTCGGAGATGAAGCAGCCCTGCACGCGCTTGGGCTTGCCCTGCCCGAGCGGGGCGAAGAGCATATCGCCCTTGCCGACGAGCTTTTCCGCACCCTGCGTGTCAAGGATGATGCGCGATTCCATCGCCGACGAGACGGCGAAGGCAATGCGCGAGGGGATGTTCGCCTTCATCAGGCCGGTGATGACATCCGCCGACGGGCGCTGCGTCGCGATCACGAGGTGGATGCCGGAGGCGCGTCCCATCTGGGCAATGCGGCAGATGGATTCCTCGACCTCCTTCGCCGCGACGAGCATCAGGTCGGCCAGCTCGTCGATCACGACGACGATCTGCTCCATCGGCTTTTTGTCGGGGTCGCTGCGAACGGTCTTGTTATAAGAATCCAGATCGCGCACGCCCTGATCGGCCATCAGACGATAGCGGCGCATCATCTCCGTGACCGCCCATTGCAGCGCACCGGCCGCCTTTTTCGGATCGGTCACGACCGGGATCAAAAGATGCGGGATGCCGTTATAAACGCCCAGCTCGACCATCTTCGGATCGACCATGATGAGGCGCACCTCGTCCGGCCTCGCCTTATACAGCAGCGAGACAATGAGCGTGTTCATGCAGACGGATTTGCCCGAGCCGGTCGTGCCGGCGATGAGCATATGCGGCAGCTTGCCGATGTCGCAGACGATGCAGTTGCCCGCGATATCCTTGCCGACGGCAAACGAGATCTTGGATTTGCTGTTGCGGAAGGCCGCCGAATCGATCACCTCGCGGGCGAAAACGGTGTTGACGACCTTATTCGGCACCTCGATGCCGACGACGCTGATCTTATCGGGAATGGCGGAAATGCGCACGCCCATCGCACCCAGCGCAAGCGCGATGTCGTCGGAGAGGTTTGTGACCTTGCTCAGCTTGACGCCCTTGTCCAGCTCCAGCTCATAGCGCGTGACAGACGGGCCGCGGATCACGTCGACGATGTGCGGCTCGATGCCGAAGCTCTTGAGCGTGTCGGCGAGGCGCTTGGTATTTTCGCGCATCTCGCCGGTCGCGTCGACCAGATTCTGCGCGCGCAGACCGAGCAGCCCGATCGGCGGATAGACATAGTCCACCGGCTCCGACGCATCCTTCTGCGCGATCTCCTCGGAGATCATCTGCGCCGTGGCCTCGGTCTCGGCCTTTTTCATCTGCGGGCGCTGCTTCTCCGGCTCGTGGGGAATGATAACGGGCGCGGCGGTCGGTCGGACTGCCTCACGGCACTGCGTCTCCGGCTGGCGGACGGCCGCCTCACGCGGCTGCCCGACCGGCGTTTCGACCGGCACGGCGGGCGTCTGCGGCTCATCCTCGATCGGCTGAAGCTCGATCTCGTCGATCGTCACCTGATTGACAACCGGATCGGGCAGCGGCGCCTCGGCCTCGGCATTTTTCTGCTCGAGGAAGGCATCCGGTGAGGGCACGCGCGCCTTGCCGCTGCGGCAGGTCTTCTCCTCCTCCCGCTCCGGCTGCTGCTCCTGCGCGGTCGGCAGGGGCGGCTCGTCGACCGGAAGGTCAAAATCCTTCGGCTGTCGCTTTTTGCGCTCGGCCTGACGCTCCATCCGGCGCGTCACGACATGGTTGACCAGCCGCTCGGCGGGGTCCTCCTCTTCCTCCGGCTCGTCCTCCTCCGGTTCGGGACGCGGACGGTTCTTGATGGCCGTGATGAGGCTGTTAACGTGGATGCCCATGGCCTCCATCGTCTCGAACAGGAAGAGCAGCAAAAACGCGATCACGGCGCCGATGATCGAAATGCCGCGCGCAAGGCTTCCGGCCAGCAGACCGGGGAGCACGCCGCCGCCCGATCCCTCCTGCCCGCCCCGATAGAGCGCGCTGAGCGTCAGCACGTTTTCGTCGGCAAATATCAGGCAGATCAGATGATACAGACCGGAGATCGTGACAACCAGCAGCAGCATACAGGTGATCCGCAGAGCACATTTTTTCCCGGAGCGGCTGCGCAGCAGCAGGATCGCCACGGCAGCAAGCGCGACCGGAAGTATGTAGCGCCCGACCTGTCCGAACAGCCCGGTCAGGATTTTAATGATCGAGCTCAGAATCACCGCGTCGAAATTGAACCAGCAGAGCACGCCGAAAAGCGCCGCGATCAGCAGACCGATCGCGGTCAGCTCGCGGCGGTTTTGGTTCTGCGGCCGCTCGGGCTGCTTTTTCGGCGGGGTTTGTGTTTTTTTCTTGGCTTTTGCTGCCATGGATTAGCCTCCTTTTATGCGCGGATCAGCGCAAGGATCAGGATCAGCGCCGTTGCGTCCCAGCAGTAATACGAGAAGACGTAGACCCTCCCCTGCTCGAACAGATAGCGCATCAGTTGGATTGCAAGATACCCGACGGCCGCCGCAGCTGCCATTGATACGAGCAGCGGCAGGATGCCCGCGGCGATGCTGTCAAAGGCCACGGCACGGATCAGGTGATACAGCACGCTCACGGTCTGGAAGCTCAGCGTGAGCAGATAGGCAAAGCGGAGATTGTATTCGTGCTCAAAGCCCCGGAATTTGCCGAAGGCAAGGGAATTGCCCAGCGACGAAAGGCCGGGGAAGATCGCCGCAAGGCGCGACACGCCGACCACGGCGGCATCCGAAACGAGGATGCGCTCGCCGTTCTTGCGCCCCTCGGGATAGCGGCAGGCGGAATAGAGCACGAAGCCGTTCACGGCAAAGAGCAGCGCCGTCACGGCCAGCCCCGTTTTGCGCTCCGCCATAGCAACGAAAATCAAGGACAGCAGCATCGGCAGCAGCGCAAACAGACCAATCAGCACGCTGCGCGTGAGCGACCGCTCGGTCAGGTCGCTGCGGGAGCGGCGCCGCGCGCCGGTGACGCAGAGCACCTCGCGACCGAAGCGGCGCGATTCGCCGGGGAACGACAGAATGATCGCGGCGACCACGCCCAGCGTGATGCCGAGGCGCGTATAATAGCCTCCGGTCTCCGTCAGCCCGGTCAGGTGGAACACCTCGTGCAGCACGGCGGCGTGCCCGGAAAAGGACAGCGGCAGCAGCTCCGTCGCGCCGCCGAAAACAGCGTATAAGATCGCTTCCCAAATCTTCAAGTCACAAGTCTCCTCTATGGAAACTCTGATTCAATCGCAGGAGCGGTCAGCGAGGGATTTTGTTCCAAATTGAGGTTTGGAAATTGCAGGAATCCTTTGTGTATTTCAAGATTTTCAAACCGAAAAGCTGGGACAAAAGACCCGCTGAGCGCCGCTGCCGATTGATTCAGAGGTTCCTTAGGATCAACGCTCGGAGAGCGGAATGTAGTCCCGATGACGGATCAGCGGCTTATACGCCGGGCGATAAATGCGGCCGCCTGTGAGCACCTCTTCCATGCGATGGGCGCACCAGCCCGTGATTCGCGCAATGGCAAAAAGCGGAGTGAACAGGTCGGGCGAGATGTTCAGCATCCGATAGACCAAGCCGGAGTACATATCCACATTCGCGCACATGATCTTCCGCTTCCCCGTGATCTCCTCAAAGACTCTCGGAGTGACGCGTTCGATGGCCTCCATCAGCTCCAGCTCGTCGAGCATCCCGCGCTGCTGCGCAAGCTTGCGCGCGGCGCTCTTGAGAATCACGGTACGCGGGTCGGAAAGCGTGTAGACGGCGTGTCCCATACCGTAAACCAAGCCGCTGTGATCGCCGGCCTCGCCGCTCAGGATGCGCCGGATGTAGTTCTGCACCTCGTCCTCGTCCTTCCAATCGCGCACATGCGTCTTGATCTCCTCAAACTGATTCAGGACGGCGCGGTTCGCACCGCCGTGCTTCGGCCCCTTCAGGGAGCCGACCGCCGCCGCGATTGCGGAGTAGGTGTCCGTCCCCGTCGAGGAGACGCTGCGGCAGGTGAAGGTAGAGTTGTTGCCGCCGCCGTGCTCGGCGTGGCAGACAAGGCAGAGATCGAGCAGGTGCGCCTCCTCCTGCGTAAACTGTTTATCCGGGCGGATCATGCGCAGGAAATTCTCCGCAATGGACAGCCCCGGCTCAGGACGGTGGAGGTAAAGGCTGTCATTTTCAAAATAATGACGCTTTACAACATAAGCATGGGCAACAATCACCGGAAAGCGCGCGACCAGCTCGATGGACTGGCGCATCATGTTCTGCACGCTCAGCTCGTCCGGCGTCGGGTCGTTGGAATAGAGCGCGAGGACGGAGCGCCCGAGCTTGTTCATGATGTCGTGGCTGGGGTTTTTCAGGATCATGTCCTCGGTGAAGTTCACGGGCAGATCTGTCTTGGCATGGAGCAGGGCGGTAAACATCTCCAGATGCTCGGCGTTCGGCAGCTCACCGAACAGGAGCAGATACGCGACCTCTGGGAAGCCGAAGCGCCCCTCGCGGCGATAGGCGGCGACAAGATCGCTCAGCTCATAGCCGCGATAGATCAGACGGCCCTCCATCGGCTCGCGCTCGCCGTCGACGACGCGATAGCCCAGGACATTGCCGACCTTGGTACAGCCGATCATGACGCCCGTACCGTCGTCGTTGCGCAGACCGCGCTTGATGTTGCTGTTCGTGCGCGCCTCCTCCATCAGAGAGGTATGAATCCGGTAATCGGC
Organism: uncultured Eubacteriales bacterium; assembly: GCA_900546415.1. Classification (GTDB taxonomy): domain Bacteria; phylum Bacillota; class Clostridia; order Oscillospirales; family Oscillospiraceae; genus JAZOXB01. The sequence continues at coordinate 2,534 of URCY01000033.1, read as the reverse complement.
GCATAGGCTCTGAATGAATTCGTCCATTGCCTTCGGGTCGTTCATCAAGTCCGCCATGTTCTCGCCTCCATTAATTCTATATTTTTGCTATTCTATCAAATTTTCTGAATTCTGTCAAGAAGGAGCAAGGTTTCCATGAAACGATTTTACCTGGGACTGGTCGCCGCACTTGCCGTGCTCTGCGTGGTGCTGTTTTACCCGTCGGGGCAGGCCGCCCGCACACAGGCCGAGCCGACTGAGGCAGCGGCTGTGCCAACGCATTCCGCCGCCCTCCCTGCCGCGCGCTTTGATGCGCAGACAAGCATATCCGTGCTGCTCGACGGGCAGACACGCGAGATGAGCCTGCAGGACTATCTGACCGGCGTGCTGCTGGCGGAGATGCCGACCGATTTTCCCGCTGAGGCGCTCAAGGCGCAGGCTGTGGCCTCGCGCACCTTTGCGCTGCATCAGCGCGCGGCGCGGAAGCATACGAATGCCGACATCTGCGGCGACAGCGCGTGCTGTCAGGGCTGGGTATCCTCGGAGGGCTTTTCGGCCGAGGCGGTGAAAAACGCAGTCGAGGCCGTTGCGGCAACGGACGGGCTTGCGCTCTGCTACGACGGAGAGCTGATCGACGCGACGTTTTTTTCATGCTCCGGCGGGTCGACGGAGGCCGCCGTGGAGGTCTGGGGCAGCGACGTGCCCTATTTGCAGGCCGTGGAAAGCCCGAACGAGGAGGACGCGCCGCGCTATTACGACGAAACGTCCCTCCCGCGCGCGGAATTCGTTCGCATTCTGCAAACGGAGAATCCCGCGATCACCGGCGCAGAGCCGCTGCTCGGGACGATCACGCGGACGCAGGGCGGCGGCATTGCCACGGCGACGCTCTGCGGGCAGGTCTTCGAGGGCACGACGCTGCGGCGGCTGTTCGGACTGCGGTCGACAGATCTTACCATTCGGGACGAGGGCGAGCGCATCGTGCTGACCACGCGCGGCTTCGGTCATCGCGTCGGGATGAGCCAATACGGCGCGCGCGCCATGGCCGAGGCCGGGGACGGTTTTGAGACGATCCTGCTGCATTATTATCAGGGTGCGGCGCTCTATCGGCTGGAGCTTTCGGAGTGAAGGAAAAGTTTCGGTTGCAGTCCGTCGGAAAAAGTTGTATCATGTTCTTATCAATACAAAAGGAGCAAAAAGATGCGTTATCTATTTTGCACGGACATTACGAACAACATCAACAATGAGACTACGGATGGCGAATGCCTGCAAACCGGGTCGCTGCCGCAGACCATGCGGGAGCAGCTTCGGCAGGAGAGCATTGCCTACGGCCGGACGATGCGCCGGTTTCGGCTGCCGAAGGCGCTGCGATGGGTGAAGTACATTGCGTTTGTGCTTGCTCTGATTATTTTGCGGGGCATTCTGGACGCAGACGTCTCGTTCGGGCAGGGCTACCGCAACGCGCCGTTTCTTTATTGGGCCGGTGCCGGGCTGATCGTGCTGGCCGCCGTGCTGCAGATCACGGAATGGCGTTTGAAGTCTGCTCTGAAGAAAAACGAGAGCGCGCTCGACGCCGACCGGCGGATGAGCGCAGCGCTGCAGAGCGTGCGCAGCTATCTGGGCGTCCCCGACGAGTGCTGCGACGTTGACCTGCTGCTGGGCGAGTATGCGACGAACGGCACGGCGGTCACGTTCCCGACCGGCGCGCTCAACGCCGAGCTGCAGCTCTACCGCAAGGGCGAGGCGCTCTGCGTCTTTGACGGCTCGGAGGTCTATTCTCTGCCGCTGAACGAGCTGACCGGGCTGCGCGTGATCGAAGAGCCCGTCTCCGTTGTCGGTTGGAACAAAGAGGGCTCTCCAAAACAGAAGCAGTTTCTGGACAACGGCGTGATCCTGAGCCGGGACACCATAAACGGCCTGAAATTCTTCTGCGCGCTGGAGCTGCGGCACGACAGTGAGGACTATGCGCTGCTGTTCCCGGCCTATGAGCTGCCGGTGGTGGCACAGTTGACCGGGCTGAACGCGCCGGAGCTGCCGCCCGTGAACCTGCGCGAGAGACGCGCGCAGGGCAAGCGGGAGCTGGAGCCGGTCGCGCCGCCTCCCGAGGACGGGCGCATCCACCCGATGTTTTATTGGCATTTCCCCGGCTTTCAGAAGGTTGCCTATTGGTTCACGCCGGGGGCTGACGTCTCCTTCCAAAGCAGGCATCCGGTCGCCTACGTTCTATTGTTGACGCTCGGACTGATCGTTTTCTGTCTGCCTTGGCTGGCCTTTGCGATCGGCGTGCGCTATCTGCTTCCAGAAGCATGGGGCAGCGGTTGGATGTGGCTGGGCGTGGCCGGAGGGTTTGTCACGGGTGTCGGCCTTTTCAACCTTGTCGGTGCTTGGCTTCATCAGTATCTCGGCCATGTTTTCACGCTGCTCTGCGTCGGCGGCGGCACGCTGATGATGGCCGTCAGTCTGCTTCTGCTCGCGTGAGTAACTCGAATCGAGTAGGAGGGGCCTGAATAGCCCCGACCTCTCACACCACCGTGCGTACCGTTCGGTACACGGCGGTT
>URCY01000032.1 GCA_900546415.1 uncultured Eubacteriales bacterium | reverse complement strand
GCGCTCGTTTTGTTCGGCCTGTACACGTTTTTCTATTGCCGCGCTGTGAGAAGGCTGCGCAAGCTGCCCGATATGACAGTTACATTTTATGAGGATCGTTTCGAGGTCTCTGCCCCGGGAAAGCACACCTGTATGCGCCCGTATTCCCTCCTTGAGTCGATGGGCATCTGCGGCAACTCGGTCGTGTTGAACATCGCGATGCGCGAGGCGCTTTTCTTTGAATGCAGCCCAGAGGACGACGTCAATGCGCCGGAGCTTGTGGCGCGCCTGAGCCAATTTGCGCCGCAGGCGAAGATTTACAGGCGCAGGGCAACCAAGCCGCGAACCCGGTGGATCACGCTTGGCGTGCTGCTTGTGATGCTGGCGGGCGGCCTGTTCGCGGCCGATGCTCTCCGAAACGATACACGCAATGCGTATTCGGAAATCTACGAGCAGATCCAACAGGATTACCCGGGGGAGGTCGACTGGAAGATGGAGATCGTCTTTTCCGGCGAAAGCTTCTGGCTTATGCGGTGCTATGTGGAGGAGGACGATTCCCAGCTTTACCTCTACACGCGCAACACGCTTTTCGGCAGCACCGAGGTTGAACATATTATTGTGCCGATTAATAATACGACGGCTGACATGCGAGACGTGGAACAAAACCGATATTTGCTGGTATTTATAACGACCGAGGATGAGACCGAGCCGCTCGCGCTGACGGATGAATACGGCAATGTAGGCGTGAATATTCCAATTCGCGACGGGCAAGAGGCGGTTCTGCTTGCAAAGCGAACCAAAGGCAAGTATCACTATTATGCAAACGAGACAGAATTCTGTACCGGATTGGGATAAGCTGCTTCTGAGTTAGCAGAAGCAGGCTGAATCAAGACAACCAGCTTATTTATGCGTCAAATCCCGAAAATCCTTGCGGCAGGAAAACAGCGGAAACCGCCGCATAGCAAAAGCAAAGGAGACAGAATTATGATACGAAAAATTTTGAGAAGCATTCTGTGCGGCCTTCTCGTGCTCATTTGCCTGTTTTTTGCGGTTGTTGTGATCGGCAAGCATCAGCTGGGAAAAATGTGGTTTTTTGAGGATCGCAAAATTTCTTTTTGGATGAAAGAATCTGCCCTAAAGTCCGAATTGGGACAACCCGCTGAGATGATTGAACCGGATAAAGATCAAATCTGGCGTGAGCTGCGCTATACCGATGTTAAGTTTACGTTTTCACAGCAGCCGTTTCAAGTCGAGTTTCTGATCGATACCCGCTCCGATCGGATGGAGCATTTCTCAGCAGAGACGGACTTTGAACGGGCGGCGGATGCGATCGCCCTGCGCGATGAGATCATAGCAGCAATTCACGAACACTACGCGGGTGTATCAATTTTGATCAGTGGATACGAAATAACGGATGGCGTGTGCATTTATATAGAAGGTATCGGAGCTCTTTATGTATACGTTTCACAACATGAGGTCGGAGGGCGCTGGTTTGTTGGAATAGAAGCACATGCCGTTGCGTTTGGGTCGCTCTTTTGAACCGCAATTATTTAAATTTTTACGATCCAATTAGCTACTAATCTGCGCCGGGTGCGGAGGTGAAGCAGTGCGGCGGATCGCGGCATTTCCGCCGCACCCCCTCCGCACCCGGTTTTCCAACCAAAGGAGTTGTGCATGAACGATAACATTGCGCGCCCAAAACAATACTATCTTAAAAAGATGATTCGACTGTTTGTATCTGACACAATCAAATTGCTTGACTTGGCACTGACAGATGACGAAATAGATCCGCAAATTTCAGCGTGTATAGTCTGGGAACGGTTTGAGGCGTTTCTATTTTATACTGCATTGGAAAATGGATGCTCACCCATCTCCGTGCAGGAATATTTGGATCAGAGTGGATATTCTGAAGAGGATATTCGTAAACTCGAGGAGAAACGCGAATCAGAGAAACGACGATATGCAAACTGGGGAACACTTCCCGAAAGTTAAACGCAGAGCGGCAAGGTCATGCGCGAGACGGTCACAACCAATCAGACCGTCACTGCCGTGATGGATTTTGTCTATGACGAATCGGGCAAGCCGTTCGCCATGATCGACCAACTGAGCGCCCAGCCGAAAACGTATTACTACGTTCTGAACCTCCAAGGCGACGTCGTGAAGCTCATCGATCAGGATGGCGCAGAAGCTGCCGCATACACCTACGACGCATGGGGCAATATCCTATCCAGCTCTGGTAGTATGGCTGAGACGAACCCCCTGCGCTACCGCGGCTACTACTACGATTCCGAAACAAGTAATGCGGTGCGTTCTACGATAAAGGAGATGACACGGTCAGATATTGCCAGTGCAATTTATTCAACAATAAAAGATTTCGTTTTAGTGATGATAAAATAATGAGGTGCTGTTATGACAGAATTTGACGCTATTTTACAAAGAACCCTTGGTGCAAGGACTGAGAAGATGATACTGATGTTAGGCGTTTTGCTCGTGCTCGTGATTGTCTTTACCATACGATTCATTTTTGTAATGAAAAAGCTGCGGACGGAAAGTATGAGCAATCAGGATTATGACTGGCTCATGAAAAGAAAGCGCACACTGATCTTTTCTATTTGCTTAAGTATTTTAGGGCTGATTGTAGTTCCCATAGGAAGCGTGCAGAGAATTACACACTTAAAGCACGATATTGACAATCAGCAGTATATTTGTGCCGAAGTGGATTATTCTCATTCGCGCAAAGGCACGGGCGAAGAGATTGTTACAATTGTCAAAGACGGGGAAAGAATTTTTGTGCATTTTCCGCAAGAATGGTCTGAAAAGGATTTTCCGCGTGGCGATTTTCACGGTACAGCTTGGTATAGCGAAGAAAGTAAAATTTTGCTTAGCTTCGCTCCGGATGATAAGTAAAGCGACGCATAATGCATTGCTGAACTGAGCGCACCGTATCAATCTGAATTTCCTAGGGAACCTCTTATCAGATTACAAGAGCGGTCAGCGATGGATTTTGTTTCAAACCGATCAGTTGGGGCGAAAGACCCGCTGAGCGCCGCAGCCGATTGATTCAGAGGTTCCCTAAAGGCGTGAGTTGGTGCACAGGCCGGATATAGAAAACCTATGCATCTATTTTCTGATTATGAGCAAAAAGAACAAAAATATTAAAATAAAGAAATATTTCTGGAACAATGTAATTCCTGCGCTTGTATTTACTGGTTTCGTTACGCTGCTTTCTTTGTGCGCATGGCGGGATATTTCGGTTTACCGGGAATATCAGGATCATAACGTAACGACAATCACGAGAAAGTGTGTTTCCGTCACGAAGACCCAAACAAACGAGCCTCACAAACACGGTGCTTTTACCATTTATTCCATTCGCTTGGAGGACGGAACAGAGGTTGCAATTTATAAAGATGTAGCAGATGAATTGTTTCATTCCTACCGGGTACCGGCGCAGAAACAGGCTTTGGAGGAAAAATTCGTCACAGGCCAACCGATCACGGTCACCTACGTTAGAAAACCGACGCTTGTAAGAAATATTTATGCACTCGTCTGTGCTTCAGCCGCAGATGGAGAAATTCTGATTCCTGCCCCAGCGGCGATTTATCACTATGCCAGTCGTGTGAAAGCAATCACGATCGTGTGCAGTATATTTTACGGGATCTCATGCTTGATTTTGATCGCACCGCTTATTTTCCGCCTCATTCAGGCGTGGGGACGACACCGAAAGCGCCTGAAAAAGCAAAGAGAAAAGGCAAGGAAAAAGCAAAAGACGTTTCAGGTTGCTTCTTATCGGGAGTGTGAAAAACAGGAAACGAAAAAGGGACGGCGGAAAAAGAGAAAGTGATTTTGCGCACCTTGATTGCAGAGCGATGCTTGTCGGCAAACCGAATTATCTGCCCCAAACTGCAATTACGATGCGGAAACCGGCTTCTATTACCTCCAATCCCGCTACTACGATCCCGCAACCCGCAGGTTCATCAACGCCGATGTCTACGCCAGCACCGATTCCGGCGACGCTGTTTCCTGCAATATGTTCGCGTATTGCAACAATAATCCGGTTTTACTTGAAGATCATAATGGAGAAATTGGAATTGCGTCTCCGGAGTGTATCACGCAAAATGTATTTGACGTGGTATGCGATGCCCCCTTATTGCGTTACGATAATCCAATCAGACTGAAAGGTGATGTTCTATGCTGCCCGTGGCGTTATTTGTATTCCTATTGATCGTTATAATCGTTGTAATTTACCTGAAAACCCCTGCCGCAAAAGGACATATAAGCGAACGAGCGGTTGCTCGCAGACTGAATAAAGATTGCAAAAGGAAACAAAGCGGCAAGATACTGACAAACGTGTATATTCCAAAGACCTCCGGCGATACCGCAGAAATTGACGTTTTATATATTACGAAAAAAGGCCTCCTCGTAATAGAAAACAAAAACTACGCCGGGTATATCTTCGGCAAGGAAAGCAACAAAAGCTGGACTGTTACACTATATGCCGGAAAATCACGGCGTGGAAATAAAGTTGAAAAGCATCAGTTTTATAATCCGGTCTGGCAAAATCGCAACCATATCCAGTCTTTGAAGGAGTACCTTCGCGCTGATATAAAGGCCTTCTCTCTTATCACATTCAGTAACCGCGGCGATTTGAAATCGATAGACGTCAGATCACCGAATGTGTTTGTGTGCTCCCACGCTGATCTTTCAACCGTAATAAGACAAATATGGGATGAAAACACCGATGTTTTAACGGACGGGCAAATTGAAGAAATCCATAACAAATTGTCCCCTTTGACAAATACCACAAGGGAGACAAAGCAGAAACACATTGCTCAGATCAACAGGCGATTCAACAATACAGAGATTTGTCCCGTTTGCGGTTGCCCCCTTGTTCAAAGAACCGCCCAAAAAGGATCCAATATGGGAAAACAATTTTACGGATGTTCAAATTTCCCGAAATGCCGGTATATCAAAAATATGTGAATCGGAGCAGGCCATGCCTGCTCCGATTTCTTTGACGCGCGCCCGGTGCGCGCAAAGGCTAAGCCGCCTCTGCCGGCGGCGTTCGATTCGGGGGTTCCCGGGGATCAGGCGCCGCAGGGGAATGCCTGCGCGGGGGCAAGTCTCGTGACCCAGCCGTGGGTGTCCGCGATGCGGCCGTATTGGATGCCGGTGATTGCGTCATAGAGCGCCTGCGAGACGGGGCCGATGCCGCCGCCGCGCACGGCGTGATCCTCGCCGCCGAAGCGCAGCACGCCGATGGGCGAGATGACCGCCGCCGTGCCGCAGCCCCACGCCTCCTCCAGCGCGCCGGATTCGGCGGCCTCAATCAGTTCCGCCACATCCAGCTGGCGCTCCTCCACCTCGTAGCCCATTTCGCGCAGGAGGGTGATGCAGGTGCTGCGCGTGATGCCGGGCAGGATGGAGCCGGTCAGGCCGGGCGTGACGATCCTGTCTCCGATTTTGAACATGACGTTCATCGCGCCGACCTCTTCGATGTAGCGCCGCTCCACGCCGTCGAGCCAGAGCACCTGATCGTAGCCCGCCTTTTCCGCCCGCACCGTCGCACGCGCGGCCGCGGCGTAGTTGCCGCCGCATTTTGCGTAGCCTGTGCCGCCGCGCACGGCGCGCACGTCGTCTCGTTCAATGGCGATGCGCACCGGCGCAAGCCCGTTTGGATAGTAGCTTCCGACGGGCGAGGCAATGATATAGAAGGCGGCGTTGGTGATGCCGTGCACGCCGAGCTGCGTGTCGGTGCAAATGACGAAGGGGCGCAGGTAAAGCGACGTGCCCGGCTCGCCGGGCACCCAATCTGTTTGCGCGCGAACAAAGGAATTCACGGCCTCGACGAAATCCTGCGGATCGAGCACGGGAAGGCTCATCCGCTCGCAGGAGGAGGCAAGCCGTTTGCCGTTGTCGATGACGCGAAACAGGCTGATGTCCCCGTCCGCGCGGCGATAGGCCTTCAGACCCTCGAAAACCTCAGCGCCGTAATGAAACACGCAGCAGGCCGGATGCAGGGAGATCTCCTGCAGGGGCTGGATGCGTGCGTCGTGCCACCCGAGGCAAGGAGAATATTCCATCGCAAACATTCGATCCGAGAAGATCCGCCCGAAGCCGACCCCGGCAAGCGAGGTAGGACGCACGGAGGTGAGAGAAGCACCGCGAGCTGCAATTTTCATGAAGATCCGACCTTTCTGTGTTTTGATGTTGCTAAGTCTACACGCAAAAATGCAAGTTGTCAAGCGCCTGCGTTGCATTTCGGTTGATATTACAGGAAAAATTATTTTGAATCAACGAAATTATGCAAGTTGAACGATTACAAATTGCAAAACAGAAAGAACGGAGCAGGTCTCGCCTGCGTGCCCGGCAACTTGTCGGAGAAGGCTGCGAGATAAGATGCGGCGGTAGTGGCTCCCGTCGGCGCGCTAGCCCAGCGCCACATCCAGCGCCATCATGATGCTGAAGCCGACGGCAAAGAAGACCGTGCCGAGATTCGAGTGCTTTCCCTGCGACATTTCCGGGATCAGCTCCTCCACCACGACGTAGAGCATGGCGCCGGCGGCGAAGCTCAAAAGATAGGGCAGCGCCGGGATCACGAGTCGTGCGGCGAGGATCGTCAGCACTGCGCCGACCGGCTCGACCACGCCGGAGAGCACACCGCCGAAAAATGCCCTGCGTTTGCTCTCGCCCTCTGCGCGCAGCGGCATGGAAATGATCGCGCCCTCGGGAAAATTCTGAATAGCGATGCCGAGGGACAGCGCCAGCGCGCTTGCCGCTGTGATCTGTGCATTTTCCGCAAGAAGACCCGCATACAGGACGCCCACGGCCATTCCCTCCGGAATGTTGTGCAGCGTCACCGCCAGCACCATCATCGTCGTGCGGCTGAGGCGGCTTCGCGGCCCTTCGACCTGCCTGCTGTTGCGGTGCAGATGCGGAATGATGTGATCGAGCGCAAGCAGGAAGGCCACGCCGACCCAGAAGCCCGCCGCTGCCGGAACGAACGACCAGCGTCCCATGCCGCTCGCCTGCTCGATCGCAGGGAGCAGCAGACTCCAAACAGAGGCGGCGACCATAACGCCTGCGGCGAAGCCGGTCAACGCGCGTTGGACGCCCTCGCCGAGCGACTTTTTCATGAAAAACACGCACGCGGCACCCAGCGACGTGCCGAGGAAGGGAATCAGAATTCCGAAAATAGGTTGCATAGACGTTCACCTGCCTTGATTAGCATTTGCTAACTGAGATTATAGCACATTTTTTCCGCGTTTGCAATACGAGCCATCGGGTACGCTGCATCCGCAGCGCGTCAAAATCCTTGCGTAGCAAGTAAAAAACGCCTCAATTTCGTGTCATTGCGAGGCCGCAAGGCGGCCGTGGCAATCTTTAAGTCGAAGGTATGGCATCCCGTGGCGAAGCACAGGAATGCGAAACAAAAAGGAATCCCTATTACAAAAAAGGGGATTCGCCGCTTCATTCCGCTTTCTCTTTCTTTCTTTCAAGGTTCTGTTTCGTTCCGTCCTGCCATAGTTCGTTACGGGATGCCGTTTCGTTTAAGATTGCTGCGTCGGGCGCACGCGCCCTCCTCGCAATGACAGAATCGGTAGGCTTGATCGAAAATACGGAACGTAAAATCCAATCTTCCGATTCCCTTCCGATTCCGTAAAACGTTTCTTATTTGTTGACTGATTTTGACGGTTCCGGACTTTTTTGACAGCCTGAAGCGTCTGCGAGCCGCTGCGCGTCCGGGGAGTTTTTTCGTCCGAGCCGGTATGCGATCGGCAGAACGCGCAGAGGGACCGTATGAAAAAGCGCGATGCAGTACGCAGGATCGTTGAAACACCGCCGAGCAAGGAGGTTGGGCGTGCACGCCATCTGGAGGCAAAAAGCAGGAGCAAACGGATTTGTTTGCTCCTGCCTGCTGTTTTATGCCGGATATATTTTATATCGCGCCGTATGAAATGGCGATCCTTATGATTTCACGATGTCCCGATAGAGGAAGGTCACGACCTGCGCGCGGGTGCAGGTGTCCTCGGGGTCGAACGTCGTTGCGCTCGTGCCGTTGGTGATGCCCGTTTCGACCGCCCAGAGGACGGCGCTGCCGAAATAGGCGCTCGGTTTCACGTCGGCAAACGGGTTGCTCGTGCCGGCCGGCGCGGGCTGCTCCTCATAGCGCCAGAGGAAGGTGACGATCTGCGCGCGGGTGCAGGTCTCGTCCGGGCTGAACGTCTTGTCGGACGTGCCGTTCGTGATGCCCTTTTCCACCGCCCAGAGGACGGCGTTGTAGTAATACGCGCCCTCCTTCACGTCGCTGAACGGGCTTTTGCTGCTTGCGGGGTCGGGCTTCCCGGCCGCGCGCCAGAGGAAGGTCACGACCTGCGCGCGCGTGCAGCCCTCGTCGGGGCTGAAGGTCGCCGCACTGGTGCCGTTGGTGACGTTGTTCGCAACTGCCCAGAGAACCGAGGCATGATAGTAGGCGCTTTCGCGAATATCCGTGAACGGGTTCTCGGCCGGGGGCGGAGTCGGGCGCTCGAGGCGCGGCAAGCTGACGACTGCGGTCTGCGGCTCAAACGCCGGGTTGGCAAAGGTCGCCGTGTAGGTAATTTCGCCCTCGGCGTCGTAGGTGGCTTCCTTCGTCACGGCGGAGGTCACAACGCCGGTTTCCGTCTCCGTGTGGGCAGGGTCGCGCTTGCAGACGCGCGTCGCGGTGATCGCGCTGTGATCGTCCGCCCACTCATAAACCGGGTCGCCCCAGTCGTGGCCGAGCGCGGATATTTCTTTATAGGTCGTGTAGTTGCAGCGGCTGCAGGTCTGATAGGCCTCCCAGCCGATTTCCGTGCAGGTCGCCGCCTTTGCCTCGTGGTCAATGTAGTCATGGCCCGTACCCAAGCCCGGCTCGAAGTCGGAGCGGTAGCTGTAGCCGCAGGCGCATTTGTGCAGCGTGTAGCCCCACGAGCACGACGGCGCGACGACTGTGTCCGTCAGCACATGCTCACAGAGCAGGTCGTTACCCAGCGTATACCAAGGCCTCCAAGTCAGTCTGCCGCCGTAGCCGCTCAGAGCGCCGCTCTTTTTCCAAGACGAATCACTGTCCAAGCTTTCCGGATAGTAGGCATCAGCGGACACGCCAGCAAAGGCGCTAGAATTTATGCTTGGCTTTTCTCCGAGAAAAGCCACAACTTTCAAAGAATTGCAGGAACCGAACGCCTTGTCTCCAATGCTCGTCACACCTTCTGGGATCGTGATGCTCGTCAGGCTGGTGCAGTCGTAGAACACGCCACTCTCAATGCTCGTCACACCGTCCGGGATAGTGATGCTCGTCAGGCTGGTGCAGTCGTAGAACGCCCGGTAGTCAATGCTCGTCACGCCGTTTGGAATGGTGATGCTCGTCAGGCTGCTGCAGCCGTAGAACACGCCACTCTCAATGCTCGTCACACCTTCTGGGATCGTGATGCTCGTCAGACTGCTGCAGCCGTAGAACACGCCACTCTCAATGCTCGTCACACCTTCTGGGATGGTGATGCTCGTCAGGCTGCTGCAGCGGGAGAATGCATAGTCTCCAATGCTCGTCACGCCGTTTGGAATGGTGATGCTCGTCAGGCTGGTGCAGTCGTAGAACGCCTGGAAGCCAATGCTCGTCACGCCGTTTGGAATGGTGATGCTCGTCAGGCTGCTGCAGCCGGAGAACGCCCAGCCTTCAATGCTCGTCACGCCGTTTGGAATGGTGATGCTCGTCAGGCTGCTGCAGTAGTAGAACGCGCCGTGCTCAATGCTCGTCACACCGTTCGGGATGGTGATGCTCGTCAGGCTGCTGCAGCCGGAGAACGCCCAGCTTCCAATGCTCGTCACGCTGTCCGGCAATGTGATTGTCCGGAGATGTTGATATCCGTAAAAACTATCTGCGGGAATGGTTGGTACCTCTATTGCTGCCGAAAAGATAACTTGCTGTATCATTGGCTTATAAGATTCCCATAAGGTAAAATCCTTAAATGTGCCGCTTCCTTTAATGGTCAGCACACCACCCTTGCTCAACTGCCACATCATGTTCTCGCCGCAAATACCGGTGGCAATAATCTCTGTATTCAGTTCCATCGCAGACCAATATAGGGTTCCGCCATAATCTCGCTTCTTGGATTCCCAAGTCGCATATCCGGCAGGATAAAAAGCGACGGCATCTACACCTAAAAAAGCGGCAGTGCCAATTGTAGGTGCATCTCCGTTGAAGAATAAGGAAGCAAGTCTGCTGCAGCCGGAGAACGCATAGCTGCCAATGCTCGTCACACCTTCCGGGATGGTGATGCTCGTCAGGCTGCTGCAGCAGTAGAACGCATAGTCTCCAATGCTCGTCACGCCGTTTGGGATGGTGATGCTCGTCAGGCTGCTGCAGCCGGAGAACGCATAGTCCCCAATGCTCGTCACGCCTTGCTCTATCACAACGGAATGAATGGACTCTCGTAGAGAATCCCAAGGGACTCGGTTATAACTGTAATCGCTATAATTATACATCTCTCCGCTCCCGCGAATGGTCAGAACACCATCGCTGTCAAGCGTCCATTTTACGCTGTAACCGCAAGATCCCGACGCGATTACGTCCGCCGCCTCTGCTCGGCTGATTAGCTCACCGACCAGCAGGCAGACACACAAGCATAGCGCCAAGCTAATAATCCAACGTTTCATTTGTTTTCCTCCCTTTGATTTTTGTTACTGTCAGCATGACTGCTTTCGCCGGAGCTGACCACGCTCGTTGCCTCCGCACAGAAGCTCAGCCCGCCGAGCAGCAGGCAAAGACAAAGCACGGCAGCTAAAATCCGTTGATTCATCGCTAATCCTCCGATCGTTTTATTTGATGATGGCAGGCCAACGGGTGCTTTAGCCAATTTGTTGGCGCAGCATCATTGCCTGTGCCTTTTCCCCACAGCACCGGGAACTCGGCATAAAGCAGGGGACAAAACCCAAAAGAAGCATATTGCACATAATCAATATATCATAGCGACACAGGGAATGCAAGAATATCTGACAAAAGACAGAAAATTTTGCCGAGGCGCACGGTAAGTATAGCACGCAGAGGGAGCGGACGCAACGGGAAAATGGAGCGCGAAGCGCGGCGAGGCTGCGCGGTGAAATTCGGCCGTTGGCCGAGTATGGCTGCGCGGTGAAATACGATCTTTGATCGTGTGAAATACGCTGACGCATGTGAAATGCGGGCTTGCGCCCGCGCGAAATGGCGCTTCCCACGGAGCGCCGATGTGGTGTCCCTGCGGGACGGATCAGAATTTGGGAATGCTGTCGTTTTCCGATCCCGTGCTTCGTTCCGGGATGCCGTTTCGTTCCGTTAAAGATTGCCGCGTCGCTGCGCTCCTCGCAATGACAGAATCGGTAGGTTTTGCCGGAAAAGCGGACGTTAATTCCAATCGAAAACAACTGAATACGACCAAAAATATTTGTTTTCCAAATAAAACGCTTCGATTTCGTGTCATTGCGAGGCCGCAAGGCGGCCGTGGCAATCTTAAAGTTTGAGGCATAGAGTCCCAAAGCGAGATACGGGAACACGAGACAAGAAGTACAAGGTGATGGCGTGCATGTAGGACGCATACCGCTTCGCGCTGTTTCTCCAAACTTCGTTCCGGGATGCCGTTTCGTTCCGTTAAAGATTGCCGCGTCGGGCGCAAAAAATTGCGTCCTCCTCGCAATGACACAAAAATGGTAGGTTTTCACAGAAAACCTACCATTTTTATTACTGAAATGTTTGAAATTCGTCGCGGAGCGACAGCTCCATAGCGCATAGCGACCTCTCGGGGCGTTAGGGAAGCTCTGATTCAATCGCAAGAGCGGTCAGCGAGGGATTTTGTTCCAGATTGAGGCTTGAAAATCGCAGGAATACTTTGCGTATTTCAAGATTTTCAAACCAATCAGTTGGGGCAAAAGACCCGCTGGGCGACGCAGCCGCATGATTCAGAGAATCCCTGGATCATGCGGCCGCAGGTCTGCATTTCCCGTGCGCAGTCTTTCCCTTGCTCGAAGAGCAAATTTCAGAGCAAATTTCACTATGAAGCTTCGCGCGGGTCATAAAACCCGGTTTATTCTGCGTCGGCGGGCTTCGCAGCGGCTTCGCAGGCGGCCTCCGGCTCTGCCTTCGGGGCTTCCTCGGTCTTCACGACCACCTCCGGCTCCTTTTCCGGCTCGTCGACCGGCAGGATCACGACGCCGCGCGAAAGCTCCTCGTCCTCCTTATCGGCGCGATAGGCGTCCTTCGCGTCGGAAAGCTCCTCCTTGAGCGTATTGATGCGGCGGAAGCTGTCGGAAATGGCGTTGCAGATCGGCGCGTACTCGGCTTCGTCCGGCTCCTCGTCGGTCACATAGTCCTTGTAATAGACCTTGCCGAGCTTTGCATACAGGCGGCGGATCTTTTCCTGCTCCCGTGCAATCTCCACACGCTTTTTTGACACAAGCGCGACATAGCGCGCGGTTTTCGCCGCACTCTGGGCGGCGTCGGACGCGAGGTTTCTGATTTCTTCCATGGTTGCCATATTACGGTTCCTCCTTTTTATATTCCTCCTGCGCCTCGGCGGCGCAGCGATTGACGAGCATATGCGCGGGGTCGGGCTTGCGGACGAAGCGGATGTAGACGAGCGCGGCAACGGCGATGATGCAGCTCACGATCGCGATCAGCTGACTGATGCGGATGCTGCCCTCGGTCAGGCTGTCGAGGCGCAGACCCTCGATCCACGCGCGGCCGAGACCGTACCACGCGACATAGCCGAGGATGATCTCGCCGTCGAACTTGCGCCGCTTGGAGAGCAGGTGCAGCAGCAAAAGGCCGACCAGATTCCAGACGGATTCATAGAGGAAGGTCGGATGCACCTGGATCTGCCCGACGTAGCCGCCCTCGACGGCCATGCGCTTGACCAGCTCGATCTGCTCGGCCAACGCCTTGGGCGTTTTGGCCGTGACGGCCGGGAGCACCTTGTCCGACAGACGCATGGCGAAAAGATTGTCGGTGTAAGCGCCGAAGGCCTCGCGGTTGAAGAAGTTGCCCCAGCGGCCGACGGCCTGACCGATCAGCAGACCGAGGCCGCAGAGGTCGAACGACGGCAGCAGGCGCGCGCGGCGCTTTTTGCTTGTCAGGAAATAGACCAGCAGACCGACCGACGCGCCGATCACGCCGCCGTAGATGGCGAGCCCGCCGTTGCGGATGCCGGTGATGCACTCGTACCACGGCACGCCGGGGGCGAAGAACACGTCCCATTCGGAGATGACGTAAAACGCGCGCGCGCCGACCACCGCGCAGGGCAGGCTGACGAGCACGATGTCGATCACGTTATCCGGCACGAGGCCGAACGCGCGGCTGCGCCGCGAGGCATAGAGCACGGCCAGAATGATGCCGAGCACGATCATGACGGCATAGAGCCGGATTTCAAGGCCGAAGACCGTAAAGCCGGCCGGCGGGTCGATCTCGATGCCCAGCCCCGGGAAGCCGATCGACGTATCGCTGAGAAAAGTCATGTTGCATCCCTCCTAGGTTCAACGATGCACAGCGCCGCGCGCTCCGGCACGACGGTCTGCGCCAGAAAGTTTTGAATTTCCTCCGGCGTGACGCGCTCATAGGCGCGCGGGAAGGTCAGATAGTCCGCGCCGTCGAAATGATAGGCGCAGATGCGATAGCTGATGCTGTCAAAGCCGTCGAGGTCGCGCGTGCGGCGGCCGATCGACGATTTTTTCAGGCGCTCGAAGCGCGTGCGGTCGACGCCCTCGCGGGCGATCCGCTGCGCCTCGGCCAGCAGCGCCTCGAGCACGGCACGCGGGTCGCGGCTGTCGCCGGAGGCGCTGAACAGCGCGGCCTGCCGCGTGCTCTCGTATCCGGCGGAGAAATCCGAGTCGATCAGATTGGCTTCATAAAGCCGCGCGTAGAGCGGCGAGGACTCGCCGCAGAGCAGCTCGGAGGCCAGCTCGCAGAGCACCTCCTGCCGCATCGGGTCGCCCGTCCGCTCCGGCGGCGGGCACTTGAACCCGGCGGAGAAGGTCGGCATGGAGACCTCCATGCGCAGACGGCGCTCCCGCGTCACGGGCAGCAGCGTCTCGCCGCCGCCGTAGTGTCGGACGGGCAGCGCGGCCTCCGTCTGCGGCACGCAGTCGGCCACGATCGCGGCGATGCGCGCCGGGTCAACGTCGCCGACCACGCAGAGCATCATGTTCGCGGGCTGATAGAACGCGCGGTGGCAGAGCGTGAGCAGCTCCGGCGTGATGGCGGCGATGCTCTCGACCGTCCCGGCGATCGGCACGCGCAGCGGGTGCGACGCGTAGAGACAGCGGTTCAGCTCCTCGCCCGCGCGGGAATCGGCGCTGTCCTCATACATGCGGATCTCCTGCTCGATGATGCCGCGCTCCTTTTCGACGCTTTCGGCCGTGAAATACGGCGTGAGCACCATGCGCAGCAGCAGACGCAGGTTCTGCTCCGTCTCCTCGGTGCAGGAGAAATAGTAGGCCGTCATGCCGTAGCTCGTGAAGGCGTTGCTGTATGCGCCGGATTCGGAGAAGCGATTGCCCGCGTTCCCCTCCGGCAGATCGAACATCTTGTGCTCGAGATAGTGCGCAATGCCGTCGGGAACGCGGCGGCGCGCGCCCTCAAAGGTGAAATCGGTGTCGATCGACCCGAAATCCACGGCCAGAAACGCGTTCACGCGCGCGAAGCCGCGCTTCTGCACGACGCGCAGCTCCAGCCCGCAGGGCAGGCACCCGGCGAAAACCGTCTCGCCCAGCGCCGGATACTCCAAACGCTTCACGCCTGCACCCCCTTCAGAAAATAGACCGTGTCGAGCTGAAGCTTTCGCGCGGCGGCGGCCAGCTCGGCGGCCGTCAGCGCCTTCAGCCTGTTCATCAGAACCGGCAGATCGTCAATTTTTGCCACGGCGCTGCCGATATAAAAATCGTCCAGATGCGACGGCGTGTCCATGCTCGAGCGCAGGGACGAGAGGCACTGCTTCCGCGCGGATTCCAGCTCATAGTCGCTGATCTCGCCGCGCCGGCAGGCGTCCAGCTCGGCGAGGATCGCGTCGCGCGCCGTCTCGAACTGCGCGAAATCGACGCCGCTGTTGACGACCATCAGACCCTTGTATTTTTCAAGCGATGAGGACGCGTAATAGCACAGCGAGCGCTCCTCGCGCACATGCAGGAAGAGCTTGCTCGTGTAGCACGCGCCGAACACCGCGTTGAGCAGCAGCAGCGCCGGATAATCCGCGTCCTGCACGGTGATGCCCGTGCGCAGGCCGATGCTCAGCTTGCCCTGCGTGACGTCGAGCGTCTCGATCCGCTCCTTCGGCCGGTCGACCGTGCGCACGACCTGCGTTTCGGGCAGGGTCAGCGGCGCGGCCGGGCGGCGCAGCAGGGTTCTGAGGAGCGCGGCGACGTGCTCCGGCTCCTGCCGCCCGGCGTAAAACACCTCGATCGGCGCGGCTTGCAGCAGCGCCTGATAGCGCGCGAACAGCGCCTCCGGCGTGATGGCGGCAACGTCCTCGGCGTAGCCCAGACGCGGCACGCCGTAGGCCTCGCCCGCGCACATCGTTTGCAGCATTTGCGTCACGGCATAGCTGCGCTTGTCGTTGAGGCTCGCCTCGATCGCGTTGATGAGGTTCTGCTTCTCGCTCTCGACATAGCGGGCGCAGAAGCAGCCGTTTTCCAGATAAGGCTCGTAAAGCGTCTGCGCCGCCAGCTCGAGCATCGGCGCAAAGACGGCCTCGCCGTCGGGGACAAAGGCGTCCTCAATAAAATCGGCGTAAAAGCCGACGAAGCGCGTCTCGCCCTTGCGGCGCACGAGCGTGCCGAGCGTCGCGCCATAGAGGTCGTCGAGACGGTTGGTGACGGCGGTGATGTCGGGGTAACGCGCCGTGCCGTGCAGCAGGACGCTGGGCAGCAGCGCGTCGACGGACGCCGTCTCGCGGCGGTGCGGCTGGAGCAGGTTGATGCTGAAGCAGCCGGTTTTGAAACGGTCGGTGCGGATCGCGCGCAGGGTGATCCCCGGCTCGACCGGAATCGTGATCATCATGGACTTCATCCTTTCATTGCCTCCATTATACACGATTTTTCGGAAAATAAAAGAGGAAAACGCGCCCGAACGGCACACTTTTTGCGCGCAGCATGAATTTCCGCTTGTCAAGCCGGGGATTATGCGGTAAAATGGTATGGAAAATGAGGTGATTTCGCTTTGGAATGGATAGAAGCAACGGTTCAGACCTGCCCGGAGGGCACGGAGCTGCTTTGCGCGGCGCTGACCGAGGCGGGCTTTGACAGCTTTCAGACCGAGGACTGCGCGGAATTCGAGACGTTTTTGCAGACCTCGCAGGAATATTGGGACTATGTCGACGAGGCGCTGACGCAGCGGATGCAGGGGCGCTCGGTCGTGCGGCTCTGGCTCGCCTCCGAGACGGCGCAGCGGGAGCTGGAGCGCCTGCGCGGCTTGCTGGCTGCGCTCCCGGCGCGTTTTCCGGGCGCAAAGCTCGGCGCGCTGACGCTCTCGCTCGAGACGGTCCCGGACGCCGACTGGGAAACCGATTGGCAGAAAAATTACCGTCCGCTGCCCGTCGGCGAGAAGCTTTTGATCGTTCCGAGCTGGATGAGCGTCGGGCAGACCGACGGACGCCTGCCGATCCTGCTGAATCTGGGCATGACCTTCGGCACGGGGGAGCACCCCTCAACGCAGATGTGCCTGTCCGAGCTGGAGCGGCACATCCGCGGCGGCGAACGCGTGGCCGATCTGGGCAGCGGCAGCGGCATCCTCTCGATCGCGGCGCTGCGTCTGGGCGCCGGGACCGCCACGGGCATCGACGTCGACCCCGCCGCCGAGCATATTTCCGCCGAGAACGCCGCGCTCAACGGCTTCGGCCCGGAGCGCTTCACCGCCTGCACCGGAAACGTCGTGCAGGATCACGCGCTGATGCGCCGGCTCAGCGAGGGCGGCTATGACATCGTCTGCGCGAACATCGTCGCGGGCGTGCTGATCGAGCTTGCGCCGGTCGTGCCGCATTTCCTGCGCGAGGACGCCGTGTTCATCTGCTCGGGCATCCTCGACACGCGCGAGCAGGAGGTGCGCTGCGCGCTCGAGCGCGCGGGGCTGACTGTCACGGGGCGCCGCGCCATGGAGCAGTGGCGCTGCCTCACGGCGAAAAGGAGCTGAGCCATGCTGTCTTATCACAATAAGCTCCGGCTGAAAAAGTGGCTGCGGCGCGGCGCGATCACGCTGGCGGTGCTTTTGGTCGGCTTCCTCGTGGTGCTGATCTATGCCGAGCCATACATGATCTATTCGCGCGAGGGCGCGACCTTTGACCCGCAGGCGACCATCGAGCCGACGCAGACGCCGCGCGAGACGACGCCCCGCCCGGAGGTCAAAAATCCCAACATCATCTATGACGCCGACGTGGTCGACGCCGCGTCGGTGCAGGAGCTGGGCGGCTACTACATCTCCACGGAGATGCTGCGCGACCCGCAGACCGTGCTCAACAGCGTCAAGCAGCTCACCAAGCCCTGCACGGTGCTCATCGACATCAAGAGCGTCTTTGGCAATTTTTACTATTCCTCGGCCGTCAGCGGCGCGTCCGTTGCCGACGGGGACATCACCGCCTGCGACGAGCTGCTGTCCTATCTCAGCTCGAAGGGCTTTTATATGGTCGCGGCGCTGCCGGCCTTCTCCGACCCGAATTTCGCCCTGCAAAATCAGAGCAGCGGCCTGCCGATCGCGGGCGGCGCGCTCTGGATGGATGAAAACGGCTGCTACTGGCTCAACCCGGCCGACAGCCTGACGCAGAACTATCTGCTGGAGACCTTTGCCGACCTCAAGCGCGTCGGCTTCCGCGAGGTCGCCCTGCGCGACTTCCGCTATCCCGATTCGGACAGCATCGTCTATCCCGACGGCACGGACAAGGCCGCCAACCTGAGCGCGCTGCAGGCCACGCTGGACAGCTTCTGTGCGCGCAACGAGCTGACGCTGTCCTATGTCACGGACGCGACCGAATTCAGCCTCGGCGGCGGAACGGGGCGCATCTATATCCCGAACGCCGACGCGACGAAGATCGAGCTGTATAAGCAGGCCTACGCCGAGTCCGGCGCAAGCGAGCTGGTGTTCCTGTCCTCGTCGAGCGACACGCGCTTCGACGGCACGGCGGTGCTGCGTCCGCTGCCGCTGGTCAGCGCCGATGAGGCCGACGCGAGCGAGCCGACCGACGCCACGGACGCAAGCGAGCCGACCGACGCGACCGAGCCGGACACCACGGACGGCGGCGGCTTCGTCGGCGGCTGATGCGTATTGATAAGGAGTATTGATAAGGAGTATTGATTTTTGATGAACCTGCATGCCTCCCATCTGAACGGAAAGCTCTGGACGGACGCGGCGCTTGACGGCCTCAAGGACGGCCTCTGGAGCATTCCGGTGCTTTTCGTGGCCTATCTGCTCATGGAGCTGCTCGAGCGCAGCAACCGCCTCAACGAATCGACCCTGCGGCGCTATTCCCGCCGCGCGGGGCCTGCGCTCGGCGGCCTGCTGGGCGTTCTGCCGCAGTGCGGCATCTCGGGCGCGGCCGCGACGCTGTTCTCCACCGGCTCGATCACCGTCGGCACGATGCTCGCGGTCTTCTTTGCCACGTCGGACGAGATGCTGCCCATCCTGCTCTCGTCGCTGACCGAGCAAAACGGCGTCGGCGTGCGCACGCTGCTGCTCATCGTCGCCGGTAAGGCGCTGCTGGGCGTCGCGCTGGGCTACCTCGCCGACCTGCTCCTGCATCCGCTCCTGCGCGCCGACAAGGACATCCACAGCTTCTGCGAGCGTGAGCACTGCGCCTGCGACGAGGAGGAGGGGAACGTTTTCGTCTCGGCGCTCAAGCACACCGTGAAGATCGCCCTGATGCTCGTCGCGGTCAACATCGCGCTGAACCTGCTGTTCTCGTTCATCGGCGTTGAGCGCCTGAGCGGGACATTCCTGCGCCATCCGCTGCTCGGCTCGGTGACGCTGGCGCTGTTCGGCCTGATCCCGAATTGCTCCGTGTCGGTCGTGCTGACGCAGACCTATCTGAGCGGCGTGATCGGCGTGGGCGGCCTGTTCGCCGGGCTGCTCTCCAACGCCGGGATCGGTCTGCTCGTGCTCTACCGCACGAACCGCAACACCCGCGAGAACCTCTGGATCACCGGCTTTCTCTTCGCCGCCAGCGCCGCAAGCGGTATCGTCATCACGCTTCTGTCCGGCCTGTTTTGAAGATCTGCACCGCCTCCGCAGCCGGGGGCGGTGTTTTTTGCGCGCAGACAGCAAAAGCAACAAATTCGGCTTGACGGACGAGCGGCTTTTGTGATACGATAACGGCATACCCCAACGAACGGAGACGGAGAAAATGAAGAAGGCAGTATCCTTATTTCTGGCAATGACCCTCGCGCTGACCATGCTTCTCCCCATCGCAACGACCGCAGAGGCCGCAGTTCCTTATCCCACGAGCCTCTATCTGACGCAGCAGACGGACGTGACCTGCACGCTCTGCGCAACGACCATGATGCTCCGCGCCAGAGCCTATCTGAGCAACAACACCTGCTGGACGAGCATCACCGAGAGCGCGGTCGAGCCATACGGCTGGCTGGACGGCGCGGGTCTGCGCTGGAGCTTCCAGTATTCCATCAACGGCAACCGCATGAACGTCGGACACGGCAGCGTCAACGGCATGAGCCTCGGCACGCTGCAAAACCTCCTCAACAGCCATCCCGAGGGCATCGTGCTTTATTGTCAGGGCGCGCCTCACGCGCAGTACATCACCGACATTGAAAACGGCGTGATCTACTCGGCCGATTCCTCCTGCACCTATTATTTCGGCCGACGCCCCATCACCAATACATATCTCGGCCAGCGCTACGGCTCGCAGGCCAACATTCTGGCAAACACGACGGCCTTTTGGTACGTCTCCTCCTACAGCATCAACGCCAACACCTCCTATGGCGGAGCCTCGTCCTCTTCCGGCGCGAATACGGCGACCGCCCAGCCCGCCGGGACGCAGACCGTCAGCAACGGCACCTATCGCATCGTCTCGGCGGTGGATAACGGCAAGTGCGTCGATGTCTCCGGCGCGGGCACGTCCGACGGCACGAACGTGCAGCTCTGGGCCAATGCCGACTGCCCGCAGCAGAAGTTCGACGTCACCTATCTGAACAACGGCTACTATTCCCTCAAGGCGACCCACACCGGCAAGGCGCTCGATCTCTACGGCGGCTATAACACGGCCGGCACGAACGTCCAGCAGTACGGCTGGAACGGCACGAGCGCCCAGCAGTGGGTGCTGAAGGACACCGGGGACGGTTATTTTTACATCATCAATAAGGCCGGTCTGTATCTCGACGTCAACGGCGGCTACTCCGCCAACGGCACGAATATTCAGGGCTGGATCGGCAACGGCTCGAAGGCGCAGAAATGGAAGCTCGTGGCCGTGAACGGCACGCGGACCGTCAACAACGGCACCTATCGCATCGCCTCGGCCGTCGGTCTGAACAAGGGCGTGGATATTTCCGGCGCCGTCACGGAAAACGGCGCGAATGCACATCTCTGGACGTACCACGGCGGCGCGAATCAGCAGTTTGTCTTCACCTACATCGGCGGCGGCTACTACACGATCCGCGCCCGCCATTCCGGCAAGGCGCTCGATGTTTCCGGCGCCTCCACGACTCCCGGCACGAATGTGTGGCAGTATGACCCCAACGGCACCGTCGCACAGAAGTGGCTGGTCAAGGATGCCGGGGACGGCTATGTCTACCTCGTCAGCGGAACGGGGCTGTATCTGGATGTCAACGGCTGCTATACCGCCGACGGCACGAACGTTCAGGGCTGGAGCGGAAACGGTACGGCCGCGCAGCGCTGGAAGCTGATCCCCGTGGGTTGACAAGGATAGCGGAGTCTCCGAACCGGAGTCTCCGCTAGACTGTCAAAAAAGTCCGGAACCGTCAAAATCAGTCAACAAATAAGAAATGTTTTATGAAATCGGAACGATTGCGAATCACAAGCGTATTTCGAACATTTTAGACAGAAAATCTGCTTGCTTCGCAAGGATTTTGACTTACATCACAACTCACGACCTACCGTACCATCGTACGCCGACGGTCGTGAGTTGCTTGCCTTCCGAACATTTTTGCAGTCTGCCAGCGTGTCAAAAAAGGCTTTTTGACACGCTG
>URCY01000031.1 GCA_900546415.1 uncultured Eubacteriales bacterium | reverse complement strand
ATTTCAAGATTTTCAAACCGATCAGTTGGGGCAAAAGACCCGCTGAGCGCCGCAGGCGATTGCTTCAGAGGTTCCCTAGTTCTTCGGGAACAGCGCTTGCAGCGTTCGGACGTATTCCTTCGTCAGGCGGCAGAGGTAATCCGGGCGCTCGTCAACGCGGCCGGTCTCGGCGCGGTTGATGGCCGCGCACGCCGGGCACGCGCTGCGCAGCGTGCATTCCCCGCAGACGGCAGGCAGGCGGAATTTTGCCGTCTCGGCCACCAAGTCGCGCCACGCCGGGGCAAAGCCCGTCTCAAACGGACGCATGGCCGGTTCGTCGAGCATCCCGCAGGGCATCAGCTTTCCGTCCCACGAGATCCAGAACTGCGACGATCCGGCAAGACAGCCCAGCGGCGCGCCCTCGGCACGAACACAGTCGTCTGCCGGCTCGAAGCTGTCGGCGTCCGGCTGCGCCCACGCATAGCGCTGCATCCGCTCCGTCTCCTCCGTCATGCTCTGCGCAAGCGCCGTTCTGCGCCCGGCCTCCTCGGCGTCGTAACGGATCGGCGCGGTGCAGCCGACCGCCTCGCGGCGAACCGGCGGGAAGAGATAATACACTGGGCGGACGCGCAGCCCGCGCTCCTTGGCGAAGGCAACGATCCCCTCCATGTCCGCGCCGTTGATCGGCGACATTGTGGCGTTGATACCGACCTGGATCCCGGCGCGCAGAAGCGCGTCGATCGCCGTTTGCACGCGGTCAAACGCCTCCGGCACCCCGCAGAGGCGGGCGTAGGTCTCGCGGCTGACGCCGTAGAGCGAGATATTGATCTGCGCCGGGGGCGACTGCCTCAGCCACTCGATTGCGCGGTCGTCGATCAGCGTACCGTTGGAGTTTATGGAGACGGAAAGCCCCATTTTCGTCAGTCCGAGATAAATTTCGGGAAGATCCGGCCGCAGGAACGGCTCGCCGCCCGTCAGCAGCAGGAACAACGCTCCGGCGTCCGCAGCCTGCCGCCCCATATCGAGCCAGCGCTCGGCAGAAAGCTCCTGCACGGCGCAGGCGTTCCCGTTCTGATGAATATAGCACATTTTACAGCTCAGATTGCAGCGCGGCGTCAGCTCAAACCCACCGCTCACGGGGAGCTTGAGCTTTGCGGCGCGCGAACTGAGTATCCGTCGAAGCGGCGTATCCTGTCGCATACCTTTTCTCCTTTATAAAACGCGCCCGAGATCGCTCGGGCGCGTTTTGCGTTGTTTGGGATTATTTGACGTCGACCTGAACCGTCGCGGACTTGCTGCCGTTCAGGGCGGTCGCCGTGACGGTGTAGGTGTAGCTGCCGACCGTCTCCGGCGCCATGATGTTGATGCGCCAGGACTTCATGCCGCCGTCCTCTTCGCGGGTGGCGATGCTCAGCACGCGCGCGCGCTGCCCGTTCTGCGTCACGGTCAGCCCGGTCACGTTCTCCGTAGACTCGGCGTAAAGCACCGCGACCTTTCCTGCCACAACGTACTTTGTGGCAAGCTCGCAGCGGAGCGTGGTCGTCTTGGTCTGGCGGGCAAGCGAAATACGCGCTTCGAGCAGCTTCACGACGACTGCGTCAATCTCGCTCTGCTCCGTGGAGGTCTTGGGCGAGGCGGAGACGCGCGCATAGAAGCTCTGCGCCTCGCTCAGCGCGGTCTGATAAGCCGCATAGTTGGCATAGCCGTCGTTGGAAGCGGGGCTTTGCAGCAGCAGAGCCAGCGTGTCAAGATACGGCGCGTTTTCGTACCAGATCTCGACAGTCTGATAACCCTTCCGGATCGTGCCTGTGACCGTGCCACTGTTCGCGCCGAACACGGACGGCGTGAAGGTCGCGCCCTCGGTGTGCGAGTAGACGTAGCCGTTGCGCAGCGGAACGGAGACGGTGAAGGGGTCGCCGACGTTGCCCTCAAGCGGGATCGTCTCGAGCACCTTGACCTTGTCGCCGATCATGACCTTGACCTGCACGCTGGAGGGCTCGTCCATATAGACGTCGCCGGGCGTCGGGACGTTTGCCGAGGAGGTGCAGCTAACGAAGCCGGGGAAAAAGCGCATACCGCCCGACGTCAGCGTCTTGAAGCTGTTGTAATCCAGCGGGTCCTTTTGGGAATCCATGTTCCATTTCCACATCTTTGCGCCGACCGCCCACATGCGGTCGATAATGCCATAGTTATCCGTCCGCGTCCAGATGTTTTCCTCGGTGTCCCAGCCGGCCCAGTCGCCCCAGATCAGGAAATAGCCGCCACCGAGCTTCTCGTTCTTGATGAATTCGTTGCTGTAGCAGTCGCTCGTGCAGCCGTTGAAATCGCCGGGATACCAGCCGCCCTTGTGCTGGCAGCTGCTGCCATACGTGCAGCCGCCGTTGCAGCCGGAATAGACGAACTGCGCGTTGCCGTGGTTGAACGTCCACTGTCGATTCCCATCGTCGCGGGCATCGCCATAGGTATCATTATTCCGGAACACATAATAGGTGTACCAGTTGACGGCGTTATAGACCGTTCTGCCCTGATTGGCCAAGGTATTCGGGGAGGTGTGCTCACTCAGCGCCGTCCAGAACAGGACGTCGATGTCCTTGTTCACGGAGACGGTCGCATCATACCCATAGGGCGTCCAAGAGCCGTAGAGATAAAAGCCGTTTCCGAAGAGCGCGTCGTTCCATGCGCGGACGCGGTAGGAATGGCTGTCCGAGCCGTAGGCGTTCCGCTGCAGCATTGCGGCAAGCTCGTTGATATAGATCACATAGGTGTCCTTGACATTGCTGCCGCCATTGTTTTTTGTATACGACGTGCTGGCCCAGCTCCCAGACGCACCCGCGACCTCATCGCCGCCGATGTTGAACTTGGAGCAGCCGAACTGCGCAAAGAACTGCGCATAGGCGTCCGTGATGGCGAACGTCATGTTGCGCGTGTAGTCATCCGGGATGTTGATCGTCTGGGTCGTTCTGTCGGACAGGGAGCCGCTCTTTGTGTAGCTCTGGCCGTTGTAATAGAACGTAAAATTGCTGCTGCCGTAGTTACTCGCAAATTTCGCGATCAGGCAGTCGGCATGCGTCGGATAGTCGACGGCCGGAATGATCTCGATGTGGCGGGATTTCGCGTAATTGACAAGCTCGGTCAGCTCGTCGCGGTTATAGAATTTGTTGGCATTCGGATCGGTGTAGGTAGTATTCCAGCTCACGACGTTATAGCCGATCATCCAGCTGAAATCGTTGCCGTTGGCGTCGAGCACGGGGTTGCCGCTGCTGTCGCGCCAGATGTTCGCGCGGATGCCCTGATCCTCGGTCATGTGCAGATCCATGGCATTATAGCCCATCCACGACATTTCGTCGATCAGGTTCTTGATCCAGTCCATCGACCAATACTTTCGGCCGATATCGAGCTGAACCGTGCGCTCCTTGGTGTCGGGCTGATCCACGACCGTGCAGGCGCTGACCTGATTGCCGTTAAAGAGCTTCAGCAGCGCGTGGAAGCCATAGAGCAGGCTGTTGTAGTTGCCCTCGCCGTTATAAAAGCTCATAACGTCGCCGGGCGTGTATTCGATGGTTGCATTCTCGGCAGTCACGGTAAGGCGGAACTGCTCATTGCTAAGGCCGGTGTTTTCGCGGATGACCAGGTCGCCCGTGCGGACTCTGCTCTCCGCACCGTAGACGATGTCCAGCGCTGCGCCGGAGGGGACGCCCTGCGCGGCAAGTCTGGACGAGGCAAGCTGCAGCGTGGAGCGCAGCATACCGGTGGGTTCTTCGCTGGAAACAACAAAAATTCGTGCGTCGGTCGTAAGGGTAAAGCTGCCGCTCCCCGCCGTGTAGCTGTCAAAGGTTTTCGTCACGTTGGCGTCCGCCGCCGCAGCGGGCAAAGCCGCTGCGGCAAGCAGAGCCACGAGAAGAACCAGAATTGCGGCATTTTTCAGCACACGTCTGGCGAAGTGTTTCATATAAAAATGGTTCCTCCTGCTTTTGTGATCTTTCTTTTAAGAAGTGAATGCCATGTTTGCGCTGGTGATGTAGCAAAACGCTCCGTCCGTAGCCTGCTGCGGGCAGCCGCCGCTCGTCATGAAGTATCCGATCTGAGCCAGCCCCTTCATCTCTTCCGTTGCGTTCGGAGATTTCAGAACACAGTTCGGATCCATGAAATTCAGCCGCATTGCATTGCAGTTCGCCAAGGATTCCGTCACGGAAAAGCGCTCGACCAAAACAGCGGGTTTTGTGTACGTTTTCATATTCCGCACCTCCGTTCATTTCAGCAGCGCGAGCAGGCGGCTGAAGACAGCCGCTGCCTCGCTGCGCGTGCATGTGCCCGTGGGATTGAGCTTACCGTTGTCACCGGAAATGATGCCGGAGGCAACCAGCGTTCTCACGCTGCTCAGCGCCCAGCCCGAAACCTCATTGGCGTCTGCATAGCCGCTGAGATCATCCGAGCCGGTCACGTTCAGACCGGTTGCCTTCAGTGCGCGGGCGATCATGGTCATCATTTCCTGACGCGTGATCTCCGCATCCGGGGCAAAGGTGGTCGCGTTCACGCCGTTGACCAGACCGTTCTGGGCGGCGATCCGGATGGCTTCCTCGCTCCAGCGGCCGGAGATGTCGGTGAAGGCGCAGGCCTCGCCGTTGTCGGTCAGGCCGAGGGCGCGCACGAGCATCGCCGCAAATTCCTCACGCGTGACATGGTTGTCGCCATGGAACAGGCCGTCGTCATAGCCCTTGATGATCCCGGCCTCGGCAACCAGCTCGACATAGCTCTCGTACCACTGGCCGGCGATGTCTGCAAAGGCAGGCTCCTTATCCGGCGCGTCGGGCTGAGA
This sequence comes from uncultured Eubacteriales bacterium, assembly GCA_900546415.1. Lineage (GTDB taxonomy): Bacteria > Bacillota > Clostridia > Oscillospirales > Oscillospiraceae > JAZOXB01. The sequence continues at coordinate 17,057 of URCY01000031.1, read as the reverse complement.
CGGATCATCCTGCTTGGGATCATCCGGCTTCGGGTCAACGGGATCGGGCGTCGGCTCGACCGGGTCGATCGGAAGCTCGGTGTCGCTGCTGCCGCTCGGGGTCTCGTCGGCCGGGTCGCCCTGACCGATAACGATGGCCGTCGTGCCGTTCGACGCCGAACGCGCCTCGACAATGACATTGCTGGTCGTTACGGGGACGAACTGCTCAAGCATACCGTTTACAACGTCGATCGAATCGTCCGTCAGCTTACCGTCTGCATCGTAGCTGACACGCGTCTCATCGAAAATCGGCAGGAGCGTGTAGCCCTTGACCTTCAGGCCGGTCAGCGAGACCATGCCGTTCTGCGGGCGGAGCATCACGAGGTAAGCGCCCTTCCCCGCATCATAGGTGCAGAGCGTCGGGTCGATCACATAATACTGCTCCGTGCCGCTCGTGACGGAGGCGAGCTTCGTCCAAGCGGGCGAGCCTCCGTTGTCGTTGCTTTGCAGCAGGTCGATGGGCGTCGACTCATAGACGACCGTCGTATAGCCGAGCAGCGCATTGGCATCGAGCGCGCGGACGCCGATTTGCAGCGTGCGCTCGGTCATCGGGACGGAGTCGTCCGGCTTGACATAGAAGCCAAGCGCCTGCGTGAGCGACAGGCCGTCAAGATACAGCTCGTTGTTCGGGCCGATGGTCGAATAGGCCTCGATCGAGTCGACCTTGTTGCCGTGGATGAAGTTGTTGTTGCGGTTCTCGGAGAAGCTGGAGAAGCCCGTTCCGAGCTTCACCTCTTCGGCGTTGACCTCGGTGGCCGTCATCTTGCCGGCCTCGATCTGGTCGTGGATCTGCAGGATGTCTGCACCCTGCTCGTTGTCCAGATAAGCGTCGTCCAGAGCGTTTCCGTTGTTGTCCTTCACGCCCTCGATCGGGTTGAAGATGCGCACGCCGTCGATATAGAGGAAGCTCTCCTCAAGCATCGGGTTGTTGCACGCCTTGCCGTTCGCGTCGACGAATCTGGATTTGCCGGTGGTGATGTTGTAATACTTGGTGTAGGTGTTGCCCTTGGCGTCCGTCATGGTGTACTTGACGTCACCCGTGGTGGCATCATAGCTGTCGTAGGTCACCTTCCAGCCCTCGAGGTTCGCGCGCACGTTGACAAAGATGCGAACCGTGTAATCCCCTGCCGGGAGGTCGTTGACGGAGATGACCGGCGCCTGATAAACGGTCTCGGAGCCTTGATCGTCGCCGTTGTTGTCGTATTCCGTGATGACCGGGATGTTGCGGATCTGGTTGCCGGAGACATCGTAGACACGCGCGATGATCGTCGCGGAGCGCTGCGCCGAGCAGCGGCTGATGATCTCGAAGCCGGTGCCGCGGAACTTGAAGCTGGCGACCTGCTCGTCGTTGAGGACGGTGATCTTGGTCACGGAGCCGCCGGAGGTCTCGGTTCCCTCGCCCTCGTAGCTGCTGTCGTGGCCGTACTGACCGGTCTGGTCGGCGTCCTGATAATCGCCGTCGCCGCCGCCGATGTTATCAATTTTGCTGTTGGTGTTGGTGTTGTAGTCGATGCCGCCGAAGTTATCCTCGTAATAGACCACGGAGGCCGGGATCGTCGTCAGAGACTCATACATTTCGACCTCGTTGTGCACGTCGACGTTGCCGAGGCCGATGGACGGCTTCTCGCTGCTTCTGTGCACGCGGACGATCGCCTTGGTCGTGCTCGCGCCGCTCATGATCTGCGTCGGCGTGAAGAGCACGCGGGTGTAGGTGTCGGACTGGTAGATCGGGCTGAGGATCCATTCCTGGTTGGCGTTGTTCTCGCCTCTTTGCCAAACCTGAATGTTTTGGTTCTGCTGTACTTTGCCGTCGGTGAGGTCAACGCTCTGATTCGCGTTCGAGGCCGGATGAATGGCGATGGTGTTGTTGGAATTCTTGACCAGCGTCCAGCGATCCTTCGAGGCGTCGGCCGTCTGCTTCTGCACGAGCTGCACGCCGTTGCCGGCGTTCGCCTTGAGCTGCATGGTCATGTCGGTCTTGGCGTTCGTGATGGTCACGCTGCCGTCGCTCTGATTTTCGAAATACCAAAGCTGGGCGGTGTTGAAGTCGTCACGAGCCTGCAGCGCAATGTTCGTGCCGGAGGCACTCGTGACATCGGCCTTCAGGCGGTACTGCGTCTTGGTCTCGACCTTGCGCGTGGCGGTAGCCTCAACGGGCGCGTCGCTCCAAGCCGACCACACGCCGCTCCATTCGGAGGTGGTGGTCGTCTTTGTCCATGTTTGCAGGTGCAGCGGGGTGTAGAACCAGCGGTAGGCCTCGCCGCAGACATTCTTCGCATCCTGCGGAATATAGCCGGACGAGGTGAACTCGATGCCGGGGATATTGTAGGAATTGCCACATTCAAACCGGCGATTATATGCTTCCACACCGGAATAATTCGGAGGATAGGTACCGGTCTCGAAAGAATGGAAGGTAGTCAAGCTACCGATCAGTCCGTACTGCACCGCATCCGTCTGGCCGTAGTGCCAGCCAATGAATCGCAGGAGCGGGCCGCCCTGATAGCCGGAGCAGTAATGCCACATGACATATCCTGCATCCGAAGTGCTAACGGTCGAAATACCGCTGCCGGTCGTCGGGCCGACCTGATACCGCTTATAAAGCTCATGAGAGCCTGCATACGGAGAAAGGTCAGAGATGGAATCGATGTACTTCGTCTGATGCGTCTCGCTGTTGGTCTTGGTCGTCATGTCCTGATAGCGGTACATCGTGCGCGTTTCGCACTGGCTCTCGGAGTAGCCGGTGGGGATGGTGTCGCTCCAATCGGCGCTGGAGGCGTCGTTGATCGAAAGCACCCAGCTCGGGTCAGAGGCCAGCGCAATGCGGTAGGCCTTGCGGCCGGAGAAGTCCAGATCGACCGGCGTATCCGAACCGGAGCCGCCACTGCCCGTCGAGCGGTACTGGGTTTTTGTCTCGACCTGACGCGTGCTGGAGGCCGTCGCAATGCTCGTGCTCCAATCCGACCAATTGCCCCAAGAGGATGTCGTGACTGTCTTAGACCAATTTTGCTGCGTGATGGGGAGCATAAACCAGATCATTGAGTATTTGCAATAAGTTGCGCTAAAGCTCCCGGTTTGGATTACGTTTGCATTTCCCAGACCCGGCGTGTAGAAGCCAACGAGCGTATATCCGGTGCCGGACATGAAGCCATAGCTGTTCGACTCCAATTCGCCGCCGGGAATCGACGTTGCGTATCGGCTGTCCTCCCAAGCGTGGAAGGTGTTCTGAGCAGAGCCGTTCACGGTCTGACCCTTATAGTGGCCGATCTGACGCCAATACGGGCCATCCGTTCCGCCCGTGCACCAGTGCCAGTAAATATACCCGGCCGTACTCTCCGAGGTGGTCGTAATATTGCTTCCGGTCAGCTTCTTGCCGTTATACTTTGCATACAACGAGTTGCCCGTATCGAAATCGGACGGGAAATTCACATACTTTGCAGTGCCGGTCTGCGTGGAGGTCGAGCTCTTCAGGTCGCGATAGCGATAAACCGTGCGCGTTTCATAGGTGCCGCTGGAGGGCTTGGTATCGCTCCAGCCGGTGTCGGCAGCGGTCGAAAGCTCGATGTTGCTGACGTTCCGCGAGCTGTGGGCGGACGCGTCGCCGTTATCGGCCGTGAACGTGCCGTAGATGCTGATGTACTGATCGGTCGTGTTGCCGGAGACGCCGTTGGTCTTGGTGGTCAGCTTGCCGTCCTTGCTGAGCTGTTTCAGACCGTTATAGGCCTCGCCGGAGACCAGACCCTCGATGAGGGTGTTGATCTCGATGCCGGTCGGGCGAATCGGGTCGTTGAGCGTCAGGCCGCCGTCGTTCGCGTCGTTCAGATTGACGGGCAGGCCGTAGTCGAGCACATAGGTATCGTCCTTGACGTCCAGCACGTGCAGAACGACCGGGACGTTGACCTCGTCGCCGTTGCTGTAGGTCGCCTTGAAGTAATGGGTGTAGGTGCCCGGCGTCTGCTCCTCGAAGATCAGGATGTCATCCTCAAAGCCGAGCATGTTGCCGTCGCCGTTGGCGTGGGCGTTGAAGCCCCAGCCGCAGCATTCCGACGAGGCGACATCCCAGAGATGCAGCTTCACGCCGTTTGTCAGGCTGCCCCTGTCCAGATCGACGCCGTATTTCGGCGCGAGCTTCGGGCGGATGGTATAGGCGTCCTGAGGACTGTTCGGCGCAATGCCGTTGTTGCGTTCGATCAGCCAGAGCGTCGTGTCGTTCGCCTGCGCCTCGGCCTCGGTCAGGCTGACGAGCTTCAGACGGTCGTCGACGTCGACCGCGCCGGTCGATTTGGGGTCTGTGCCGCTGGCGGCGTCGATGGAAACATACTGCTCGTATTGCAGATTATAGATCGTGTAATAGCCGTTTCCGGCATACTTGACATAGAACAGCGGCTCGTTGCCCACGGTGCTGTCCTTGTAGAGGTCGTTGGCATTCCACGAATGCAGCTCGCCGGACTTGCCCTTCGGCGTCCACGAAAAATTCCTGCTTTTCCAGATACCGATGGAATAGACGCCGTCGGCCAGCGGACGGACGCTGACGGTCGTGCCGTTCGCGGACGAGGGGATGAAGTTTGTGACCTTGCTGCTGTTGGTCGCAACCGAGGCGGCGTCGCTCGCGCTGACCGCGATCGGGTGCCCCGCCCACATGAAGTACTGCTGCGCCGCACCGGCGTAGACCGAGAAGGTCGAGCTGGTTCGCAGGGCGCTTGCCTCGGCATAGGCCGTGTTGCGGAACGTGCCGTCCCTGGTCAGGCCGTGCTTGATGCCGTAGAGCGTCAGGCGCTCGCCGACCTGCAGGCCGGGCGTCTCATGTCCCGCGCAGGTGACGTTCGTCAGGAAGGTTTGCAGCGCGCCCGTGCTGGCGAAGGTCAGGTTGATCTCCGAGCCGTCGGCCTTGGTCAGGACGATCTTGATGTCCTCGATCTTGCGGTTATACGTTGTGCCGTTGAGCGTGTAGCTGCCGAGGCTGACGCCGTCATAGCCCGCTGCAAAGCTGACCTGCTCGTCTGTGAAGGCCACGTTCTTCAGCGGAAGCTCATAGCCGGTGTTGAGCAGGGTGATGTAATAATCCAGCTCTTTGGTCTTGTCAACAAGACCGCCGTTTTCAACGACCGTGCCGTTCTGCGTCGCGCCCTTTTCGGTGTCGATGTATTTCGAGGTGACGTCGATGTTCGTCTCGATGCGGATGTTCGAGCCATAGCTGTGGCGCTCCATGTAGTAGAAGTCGAAGTCGTACATCTCGCCGTCCTTGAGGCCGCATTCCTTGATGTAGTCATTCAGGTTGAAGGTCGACTTCGTGATGGAGTGCGCCGCGCCGATGTCCATGACCATCTTGTTGTTGATGAACAGATAGACGTCGTCGTCGCCCTCGAAGGTGAAGTAGAGGTTATCCTCGGTGTTGAACACGAACTGGCCGTGCCCCTCCATCGAAAAGTTGTAATCGCGGCCGACCTGCGATTCGAAGCTCGCCGCGCTGCGCTCGGACGCGCCGGAATCGAGGAAGTACGGCGTGTTCGTCTGCCGGAAGGTCGTGCTGCCCGTGGTCGGCAGGAAGGGATGCAGCGTTGTGTCGGACTCGGTTGTGTAATAAACCATATCCTTCGAGGAGCTGCCGTTGACGTGAGAGATGCTGCCGTCGTTGGCGTTGTAGGTCACGCCGTCATAGCCGCCGTCAAAGACATAGTAGGTGTTGCCGGCACTGTTCGTCTCCTGCGAGAGGGTCATATGCGTGTATTCCGGGACGGTCTGGCTGATGCCGTTGTTGTCCTTATAGAGGGTGTTGAGCATCCAGTAGGCCACGTCGAGATAGTTGTTGAAATTACTCTTATAGCTGCCGTTGGAAACCTCGCTCCACGACAGATCAAGCAGTCCCTTATGCGTCTGCGTATAAGAAGCCCAATCGCTCTCGGGCGTCGAGGTCGCGTTCGGATTGGGGCAGGTCGCAAGATACTCGCGGATGAGCTGCGCCCAGTCCTTGTTTCCGGAGAGCTTCGCGCCCTGAACAAAGTTATAGTTATAATCGTTGCCGTTCTTTTCCGGGATGGCCAGCGACTGCTTGAGCAGCTCGGCGAGCTTCTGAACGGTCTGCTGCGTGTAGGTCGGCTCCTTCGTCTCCGGATCGATCTCATAATTGACCAGACCGATCGTCGCCATGCCCTCGATATAGGAGTGCATGTTCGGCAGGAACTTGCTGACGTCGGTGTAGGTCGTTCCGTTCACCGTCGCAGTCGGATAGTTCTCGTTATAGGTCGACGAGCCGTTGACGAACCAGCGGCCGTCGTTGCTGCCGGAGATCGTATAGGGAGCCTCGTAGACCTCATAGGGCAGCCACTTGCCGTTGGCAAGGTTGGTCGGAACGGTCGTGTCGCTGGCGTTGCCCCAGGCATAGCCGAAGTTGTTGAAGGCCTGATAGTTCGCGCCGCCGTAGCCGGAGTTCGGCAGCAGCATACCGAAGGCAAGGTTGTTGCCCATGCGGTAGCGGCGGACGCGATCTCCTACTGTGTTGCCGCGCGCGTTATAGTCCGCCTCCGACGTTCCGACCCACTGGAACGTCGCGGTATAGCCGCCGTAACTCAGCGCACCGGACAGGCCGCAGAGGGCGGCCTTGCCGAACTGCTCTGCCTCGCTCTGCGTGGAGAACAGGCCGGCCGCCGCAAGCGACAGCGTCGCGCGCTTGCCCGAAGGCGTGGAGGCCGACAGGGACGAGATCATCTGCGCAGCGGCAAAGCCCGCCGACGAAGCAAGGTCGATCGTCACGGTGTGGTAGCCCGGGGCGGCCGTGAGCGCCGCATTGACGCCGTTCGCCTGCACATCGGCATAGGCCGTGCTCTGCCCGTCGAAGCCCGGATAGACCCGGTAGTTCTCGGTGCCGTAGGTGATGCGCGTGCCGTTAAGTTTGGAGAAATAGTATTTCTCGTCGTTGTTGCCCGTCCAGACCCAGGAGCTGACGCGGGTGCCGTTCGCCATCTTGCTGTTTTCGACGGACAGATAGATCGGCTCGCCGTAATAGTCCGCATCGGCAAAGCGGATCAGATAGGAGCCGTCGGCGTTTTGCAGAATGTGGAAGCGGTTCGCGCTCTCGCGCTTCTTGCAGGACACGTCCTGGTTGTTCCCGGTCACGCCGCCGATGTAGAAGTCCGTGGCGGAAAAGTTGCTGTAGGCATCACATTTATACCAGCGCAGATAGTACGAGCCGTCCCCGGCCGCCTCGGGCAGGACGTATTTCGTCGTATTTGTGTTGTTGTCGGGAGACGACCAGAGCTGGATCTTCTGCCCGTCCGACGCCGTGCCGCCGCTGACGTCGACGGCATAGCCGTGCTCGCCGCTCACGGGGACGAGCTTGAAGGGCTGCGCGGCCTCGTCGCCGAACTGGTTCGCCGTCTCGTTCGAGACGTTATAGACCAGCGTGAGATAGCGCGCTTTTTCCTTGATCATTCCCTGCTCGAGGACGGTGGCATAGGCGCCGATGCCGGAGGCCTCGTCCGAGGCCGTGCGGGTCACGTGCATGGCGTTGCCCGCAATGCCGGAGAGATCCGCCTCGCAGCCGCTGACCGGAACGAGATACCAGCTCTGCGCGGGCGTGCCGTTGTCCTGGTCGTAAAGCGAGATCGTGTTGCCGTCGGCCACGGTGCCGTTGGCAAGGTCAACGATCAGCCCGGAATTCTTCACGCTGAAGATCTTATAGCTGCCGTCGCCGTTGGCAACCAACTTCCACTGCTGGTTGGCAGTCGTGTTCGGCGTCCAGCCGTGCAGATTGGTCTTCTCGCCGTTTTTATCCAGCGCCTTGCCGCTGCCGATATTCACAAATTGGAAATTGCCGCTGCTGTCGCGATAGGCCTGCCAGCGGCGGTTCCCCTCGGGAATGCTCGCACTCGAATGGCTGAACAGCTTCACGCCGTTGTCGCTCGTCGTGTCGTGGCAAAGCAGGTAGTCCCTGTTTTTCTTCGAGGCGATGTAGTACGTGCCGAGATAGGTCATGGACCTGCCGGCAACCATCTCGGTGCGCCCCGTGTAGATATACCAGCTCTCGCCGTAGCCCGGCGTCACCTTTTCCGCGTGGGCATGGGCATAGTTATAATCCTCGCTCGAAACATAGCTGGAATACTCGAACAGCATACCGTCGTTCGGGTAGTTATGCACCGTGATTGGAAGCGAGACCGATTTCTTTGTGTTCAATGTGCCGTAGGTCACCGTGTGCGTATCGCCCACTTCGGCCGCTGACGCCTGGAACAGCGCGACCGACGGAAGCAGGCCGATCAGCATCACGACCGCGAGCACAAATGAAAGCACTCTTTTCTTCATGGAAGTCACTCATCCTTTCCTGATATTTTCTTCACACACATTATATTAAGCATCTCTGCATAATTTTTGAGCCTTACTGCGGCGCGCCGTCGGCGTAGATCCCGACGATCTCACACGCGCCCTCGTAAAAATGCCCTGCCGGCAGGGTCTGGCTCTCGCCCGCCTTGAGGTCGCTCACGGTCACGCGGTAGGCAATGCCGCCGAGATAGAGATCGTCGCCGTAGGTCAGCTTATAGTAGACCGTCACAAGCGGCTGATCCGTCTCGCCCGTGTTCGTCACCGTCAGCTCGCCGCCGCCGCCCGTGGCCTCGATATTCGTCAGCCACGGCGCGCCCTCGTCGCGGAAGGCCGCCGCGCAGGTCTGGTACGTGCAGTCCGCGCCGGCCTCGGCCGTCATGCCCGTGCTCTCGAGCACCCACGCCGATTTTCCGACCGGCAGCTCCGAGAGCTGGAACACCGCGTGCTGCCCGCCGATCTCATATTCGATCGTGCAGAACTGGCAGACCTGATTAGAAACGTTTTCAACGCGAAGCGCGACCACGTTTTCCACATCCTCGTCCGAGCCGCCCTCCGGATTTTTGCCGGAATAGCGCCCGATCTCGACCACCTTCAGCCGGTCGTCGGCCACGAGCGTCTCCTCCGGCTCGGTCGGCCGGGTCGAAGCCTCGCTCGGCTCGGTCGGCAGGGTCGAAGCCTCGCTCGGCTCGACATAGGGCAGCTCCGTCGGCTCAGCCGTCGTGTCCGGCTGCGCAGTCTGCTTGCCGGAGCAGCCGCTGAGCAGAAGCAGCGCAAGCGCCAGTCCGACAGAGACAAACCGTCTCATAATACCGCCTCCTTTAAAATCGCAAGCTCCCGAAACCGGTCAAGAAGCTCGTCGACATCGGCCTCCAGCTCCGGCCGCGGGACGTCATACTCGGCCGCGAGCGCCGCCAGCAGCGCCTCGCGATCCGTCCCCTCCTGCAGGCGGCGGAAGACCTCTGCGCCGGTCTCGTTCAGCGTCAGCAGACCGTTGAAGACCTGCGCCGCCTCGCCGCTCGGCACCGCGACATATTCCCCCGCGATCTCGCGCAGCATGAAGCCGTCAATCATTTTCATTTTGTTCACAAGCTCCCTCACCCCTCTCCGGTTTTCGACGGGCACAAAACGCTATAAAGATATTTAACGCGTTTGTTTTTGTTCTATTACGATACCCGTCCAATCTATTTAATCACCATATAGTATACTCTTTTTTCGCACGTTTCGCAAGCATTGTTTTTATTCGCAATTTCAAGCGTTAACGTTTTGCAAATTATGTTACAGCTCTTATTTTCCTTTTACTTTTCTCCCATATTGTGCATATTTGCGAAATATAACATATATTACGAATATACTCTCCCATATTTTGTGAGTTTTAACAAAAAGCCGATGCTCCCCATGGGGTCTGCTTCCGCTGTGTCCAACGGGACAATTTCCCGTTTCCTGCGCGGTTGCGCATTCGGTTCGCGTTCCCCTGCCCCGCAGCGGGACGCCGCGCCGAGGGTCTTCGGATCGCTGCGGCCGTTCCAAATGACACGCTGGCAGACTGCAAAAATGTTCGAAAGACAAACAACTCGCGACCGTCGGCGTACATAAGTACGGTAGGTCGCGAGTTGTGATGGAATTCAAAATTTTTAAAAAGTCATCTGTTTTGCGTTTAAATATTTGGAATACGGCTATGACTCATAGTTGTTCCGCTCCTGCCAAACGTCTGCTATATATTGACTGATTTTGACGGTTTCGGACTTTTTTTGACAGTCTGAACCGGCAGGCTTTTGGGCAAAGCCTGCCGGTTTCGTGTTATGTGCGCTTCAATTCATCTCCGGCATCGGGGTCGGGCGCGCCGGGTCGAGGACGGCGGCGGCGTCGAACAGGGCGGAGAACACGTCCTTGCCGTTGACGAGCCGGTAGCCGTTGACCGCGAGCCGCGACTGGCGGATGTAGTGATCGGTGTATTGCATCCAGCTCAGGATGGAGTTATCCGTGTTGCTGAAATAGCGGAAGCCTGCGCTGTAGAGCGCGTCGAATTTCTCGCCGGAATATTCGTCCACGCCGCCGATGTCGCCCGACGGATAAAGCAGAATGTCCGTCTCGCCGACGATCGGCTGCACCTGATTGGCCCACTTCTGGATGTCGGAATTCAGCCCCTCAAGATCGGCGTTTCCGAAATTGATGTTGCCGAAGCTGTGGCTGGCGATCTCCCAGCCCTGCGCCTTGAGCGCCGTGGCAACCTGCTGCGCGCTGCGGATCTCCTGCTGATAGGCGTCCGAGCCGAGCGCCGTCTCATAATCCGGGTGCGTCCGGTAGCCGAACACGCCCTGATAGCCCGTCACGGAGAGCACGCCGCGCGCCCCATGGTAGGAGAAGTCCGGATGCTCCGCGATAAAGGAATTCAGGATCGGCACGAGGTCGTAATCGCCCGTGAGCGTCTGGCCGCTCGCGTCGACATATTCGCACGTCGGCTCGCCGTTCGCGTCGAGCACGATGCGGCTGGCAAAGCCGTCGCCGCCCGCGTCGGCAACATGGTCGCCGTCGCTGTCGATCAGACTTTCGTAATAGTTCACGTCGTCCTGCGCGATGACGATCGGCTTCTTGCCGGACGGCAGATAGATCTCGCCCTGCTTCATCAGCGTCTCGCCGCTGACGTCGAGCTGCATCGAGCCGAGGTCGTGCACCTTCACGAGCACATAGCCCTTGTCGTAGAGCGCTTGCAGGATCGCCTTGAACTCCGTGACCGTCGTGTAGTGCAGGTTGTAGGAGTCCTGCTTTTCGTCGCCGTCAAAGGCGCGCGATGTGTCGACGATCAGACTGCTGAAGGACAGCTCGGGGATATTCGTCATATCCTCCCACTTGACGAGCTGGCTCTTGGCCGCCGTATAGCGGTCGTTGGCCGCGCTCAACTCCTCGACCAGATTCCAGCCGTCGCCGTACTCGCGCAGAACCGTGATCGCGCCGTCGTAGTCGTAGCCTGCCGCAAGCGCGTCGGCTCTGGCGACAAGCGCCTTGATCTCATCCGGGCTGACCGGCTCGGTCGTGCTGGCGCTCGGATCCGTCGGCTCGCTCGAGTCCTTGTTGACCAGCGCAACGATGCCGTAAATGATGCCGAACAGCACCAGCAGCACGACCAACGCCGCTCCTGCGAGCAGCAGCAGACTGTGCTTGTTGAGCTGCTGCGGATGCTGCGGCTTTTTCCGCTGCGCGGGTCGACGCTGCGGCTGCTCTCTGCGCGGGTCGCGGCGCCGCTCCTGCGGCTCACGCCGTCCCGGCTCGCCTCTGCGCTCGCGGGGCTGGCTCTGCTGCTGCACGGGTGCGCGGCGCTTCATCGGCAAACGGCCGCCGTTCTGCATTGCCTTTTCTACGTCCCATTCCTCGTCAAAATCATACAGCAGGGGGCTTTCGCCCAGCTCCTCCTGATCGAACGGGCTGCGTCGTTTTTTCTCATCCATGGTGTCGGCCTCCTTCTCGGGTTATTCCTTTAACAGACGTTTGCGCGCGATGTTGATTGTGCCCTCGGTCATATGGTTGATCCATGTCAGACTCTTGCCGCAGCCGTAGGCCACGCAGGAGTCCGCATCGTCGGCCAGCATACACGAGATCGCCGTGCGCTGCTCAAGCAGCTTGTCCATGCCCCAGATCTGGCTGCCGCCGCCGGTCAGGACGATACCGTTTTGCGCAATGTCCGACACAAGCTCCGGCGTGGTCTGCTCAAGCACCTCGAGCACCTTGTCGCAGATCATGCGCGCCGGGCGCTTGAGCGCCTCGCGCATATCCTCGCCGGTCAGCTCGATCTGGCGGGCAAGGCCGGTCTTGATGTCGCGTCCCTTGACCTCCGTCTTCACCGGCTCGGGGCGGTCGATCACGCAGCCTATGGCCAGCTTGGCGTCCTCAGCGGCGTTCTGACCGATCACGAGGCCGTAATTCCGGCGCACATAGCGGATGATCGCGTTGTCAAACTCGATGCCCGCGATCTTCAGCGAAGCGGAGTTCGCAATGCCGTTCATGGAAACGACGCCGATGTCCGTCGTGCCGCCGCCGATGTCGACGACCATATGCCCCTCGGGCGCGGTAATGTCGAGCTGCGCGCCCAGCGCCGCCGCCAGAGGCTCCTCGATCAGATAGACGCGGCGCGCGCCGGCCTCCATGGCGGCGGAAATGACCGCGCGCTCCTCGACCTCGGTGATGCCGCTCGGGACGCTGACGATCATGCGCGGCTTGATGACCGCGTGCTTGACGATGCGCCCGACCATCTCGGTGAGCATCTTTGAGGTCAGCTCATAGTCGGAAATGACGCCGTTTTGCAGCGGATGCACCGCCGCAACGTTGCCGGGCGTTCTGCCAAGCATGTTCCGCGCCTCCGAGCCGACGCGCAGCACCTTGCCGTTGTTCTTGTCGACGGCAATCACGGCCGGTTCGCGCAGGATGATGCCCTTTCCGGCGGAATAGATCAAAACGTTGGAGCTGCCAAGGTCAATGCCGAGGTCTCTGGAAAACAAATTCATACTGTCACCTACTGTTCTTTTGTCTCGTCGCGGCGAGGGTCGCGCAGCTTACGCCGGACGCGCCCGCAAACCGCAGGGTCTGCGCCGCCTCGGAGAGCGTCGCGCCCGTGGTTATCAGATCGTCGATCAGCAGCACCCGCTTGCCGGAGACCGACTCGGGATACGCCGCACAATACACATTTTTCACGTTGCCTCTGCGCTCGGAGGCGGATCTCAGGCCGGACTGCGCCGGAATGTCGCGCACCTTGCGCAGCGTCTGCACGCAGGGAACGCCCAGCTCCCTCGCGGCCGCCTCGGCGATCAGGCGCGCCTGATCGTAGCCGCGTCTGCGGCGGCGCCGGTCGGAGATCGGCACATAGGTCAGCACGTCGAATTCCCTGCCCCGGCGCAGAACGGTCATGGCCAGCAGCCGACCGTAGCACGCGGCATAGCTCTGCATCCCGCCGAATTTAAAGCGCTTGAAGGATGCGGCCACGGCGTCCTCGTAATAGACCGCCGAGTCGCAAACGGAGAACGACGGCTCGCCCCGGCGCACGTCCGGAACATCGTCGGAGAGATAGCGGTCGCGGCACGCGCGGCAAAGCTCCGTCTCGTTCTCCGGCAGAATGCGTCTGCAAAAGACGCATTTCGGCGGAAAGAAGAGATCGAGCAGCCGCCTCCCGAGCCTCACGGCGCACCCGCCGCCAGCCGGAAGCGCAGGCCGCTGTAGCGGCGGTTGCGGCGGTTGTTGTGGGTCATCTGCGCAACGACCTCCTCGCTGCCGACGAGGATCAAAAGCTGCCGCGCGCGGGTGATCGCGGTGTAGAGCACGCCGCGCGTCAGGAGCATCGGCGCCCCGGCGAAGGGGACGAAGATCACGGCGCGGTATTCGCTGCCCTGACTTTTATGGGCGGTGATGGCGTAGGCCAGCTCCAGCTCGGGCAGCATGTCCGCGTCATAGAGCGCCTCGCGGTCGTCGAAGCGCAGGCGGAGCTGATCCTCGCGCGGGTCGATCGAGACGATCACGCCGATGTCGCCGTTGAAGATGCCCGTTCCGGCCGTGCCGTCGGACTTTTTCCATAGTATATCATAATTGTTGCGGATTTGCATCACCCGATCGCCCTCTCGGAAGCAAATTTCTCCGCAAATTTTCTCTTTTTTGGTCGGATGCGGCGGATTGAGCGCCGCCTGCAGCGCCCGGTTCAGGCTGAAGGTGCCTGTTTCTCCCTTGCGGGTGGGGCTGATCACTTGGATCTCGGCCGCCGGGATATGCATATTACGCGGCAATCTCGTCGCGCAAAGCTCCGTGACCGTCTGCACCACCGACGCCGCCGTGCGCCGCCGCAGGAAGAAGAAATCGCGGTCGGTCGCGTTGAGCACCGGCAGCTCGCCGCAGTTGACGGCGTGCGCGTTCATGACGATCAGGCTCTGCTGCGCCTGCCGGAAGATCTCCGTCAGCGCAACGGTGCGCACGCTCCCGCTGCGAATGAGGTCGGAGAACAGATTTCCCGCACCCACGCTTGGCAGCTGGTCGGCATCGCCGACCAGGATGAGCCGCGCCCTTTCCGGCAGCGCCAGCAGCAGGCTGTGCATCAGCAGCACGTCGACCATCGACGTCTCGTCGACGATCAGCGCGCCGCATTCGAGCGGATTGTCCTCGTCGCGGGTGAAATACATCTCGCCCGTCTCCGGAGAGATCTGCGCCTCGAGCAGACGGTGGACCGTCGAGGCCTCGCTGCCGGTCAGCTCGGAAAGACGCTTTGCGGCGCGGCCGGTCGGCGCGGCGAGCAGGGTCTTGACCCCCTTTTGCTCAAACAAACGCAGAATTCCGGCCAGGGTCGTAGTCTTGCCCGTGCCGGGGCCGCCCGTCAGGATCAAAAGCTGTCCCTCCGCTGCGGCGCAGATCGCCTCGCGCTGCAGGGCGGCATAGGCAATGCCCTCCTGCCGCTCGATGCGGTCAAGCTCGCGCTCCACGCCGTGCAGCGGCGCGGCCTTCGCCGACGCCATTTGCAGCACGCGCTGCGTGATGTAGGTCTCGGCCTCGTAATACTCCGGCAGATAGACCGCCGTCAGCCCCGCGACCGTGTCCAGCTCGAGCTGTCCAAGCTCCTGCAGGCGGTCGAGCGCGGCCGAGACGGCCGCCTCGTCCAGCTCGAGCATGGTCGCCGTGGCAGCCGTGAGCTTGTCCTTCGGGAGAAAGGTATGCCCGTTGTTGAGGTTGTGGCGCAGCTCGAAGATCGTCCCGGCCTCCACGCGGCGCTCGTCGTCGCCGTCAAAGCCAAGCTCCAGCGCCAGTGCGTCCGCACCCGTGAAGGGCGCGCCGAACTGCGGCTGCGCCAGCAGGTAGGGATTCTCCTGCACCAGCTCCATGGCGCGCTCGCCGTATACGCGGTAGACGCGCACGGCGACCTCCGGCGCAATGTGATAAGTCGTCAGAAATTCAATCAGCCGGCGGATGCCCACCTGCTTGCGGAAGGACTGCCCCATCTCGCGCGCCTTTTTCAGCGAAATACCGTCCAGCTCCGCCAAGCGCTCCGGCTCGGTGTCAAGGATGCGCAGCGCGGCCTCGCCGAAGCGCCCGACGATCTTCTCGGCCGTGCGCGGGCCGATGCCCTTGACGGCGCGCGAGGAGAGGTAGGCCAGAATCTGGTTCGTCGTGTCCGGCAGGAGGCGCTCCAGAAATTCCGCCTCAAACTGCCGGCCGTAGCTGCTGTGGCTGCTCCAATGGCCGGTCACGATCAGGCGTTCGCCTGCGACCGCGACCGGAATGATGCCCACCACGGTGATCAGGGAGCCTTCTTCACTTGCCAGCTTGATGACCGCATAGCCGTTTTCCTGATTCTGAAAAACCACGGCGGCGATCGTCCCGCTAATGAGTTCCTGTTCCAAGTCGTTCAAGCTCCGTTTCTTTCCGAGGGCCGGTCATGCAGCCTTCTTTTATGGGTTCAAAGGTTTTTCAAATAAGGTACAAGCTGCTCCGGCGCACAGAGCACCGCGCTCTGCTGCCGCAGAAGAAGCTGCGCCTCGATCTGCGCCTCGGCGTCGAGGCCGCAGTCGACGAAGATCAGCCGACCGCGCAGGTCGCCGCTTGCGCGGCGGCGCAGGGCGGCGCGGATCACAGCCCCCGTCCGTCCTCCGCGCAGAGGGACGATATGGACGCAGCTTTTCGGCATCGGCGCAAGCAGCGCCGCAAAGCCGAGCCAAAGCAGCAAAATCAGGCCGAGCGCGGCCATCGCGCCGACGAGCATGTTCAGGAGCACAGTCATCACCTCATCCCATTGTATGAGCCGGAGGCGATTTTGTACCACGGGAAGCTCTGATTAAATCGCAAGAGTGGTCAGCGAGGGATTTTGTTCCAAATTGAGGTTTGGAAATCGCAGGAATACTTTGTGTATTTCAAGATTTTCAAACCGATAAGTTGGGACGAAAGACCCGCTGAGCGCCGCAGCCGATTTATTCAGAGGTTCCTTAGGATTGGGGGCGGTCATCCTTGCATATTGATTTTCATGCGCACGTTCTGCCCGGAGCGGATCACGGCAGCGCCGACCTGAAAACCTCTCTGGAGCAGCTTCGGCTGGCGCAGGAGGCCGGGATCGACACGCTGATCGCCACGCCGCATTTCTACCCGGCGCACGACGGAATCGACGAATTTCTGACGCGGCGGCTTGACTGCTTTGCGGAGCTGCGCGCCAACCTGCCGGAGCAGATGCCGCAGCTGCTGCTCGGCGCGGAGGTGCAGCTGTGCATCGGGCTGGAAAATCTGCCGGAGCTGGAGGAGCTTTGCGTCCACGGCACGCGCGTGCTCCTGCTGGAGCTTCCGCCGGTGTTCCAGCCGTACGCGTACCAGGAAACGCTCGACGCGCTCGTCTATCAGCGCAAGCTTAAGGTCGTTCTGGCGCACATCGACCGCTATGATCATACGGTCATCGATCCCCTGCTGGAGAGCGGCCTGAAGGCGCAGCTCAACGCCTCGTCCTTCTGCCGTCTGCGCACGCGGCGGCGCAGTCTGCGCTATGCGGCGCTCGACTGCGTTGTGGCGCTCGGCAGCGACATCCACGGCACGCAGACCGGCTACCGCGAATTTCTGGAGGCAAAAAAACGCCTCGGCGCAGAATACACCCCGCTGATGCAGCGCACGCAAAGCCTGCTCGGGCTGGAAGCCGCCGCGAGGGCAGGCTTCTGATACTGATTCTTGATTAAAATAATTAAAATATTGAATCAAGAATCCCGTGT
>URCY01000030.1 GCA_900546415.1 uncultured Eubacteriales bacterium | reverse complement strand
GGCGACTTCGGGACTTTCACCCTACAGAACGTGCGCTCACCGGGCGCACAGCAAACCGAGCCGGCAGCAGGATGCTGCCGGCTCGGTTCTTTCTTCGCCGGAAATCAGGCTGTAGTCACTCCGGTATAGTATATATGCAGGAGCTCTCTACCCTGTATTTCCATCCTATTAGCACCCTGATTTGTCATTGCAAGGCCGCAGGGCGGCCGTGGCAATCTCAACGTTTTAGGCATGAAATCCCGTGAGGAAGTGCGCCGCCGCAAGACGATTTGTTATGACCTTCTTTCGCTTCGGATCCCGTTTTGTCCCGTCAAAGATTGCCGCGTCGCTTCGCTCCTCGCAATGACACGAAAACGGTAGGTTTTTGTAGAAACCTACCGTTTTCGTGCTGTAATAATCAAAATTATTCGTAGATCAGCATTGCAGCATCCTCCAATGAGCGCAGCGTCAGCCGTGCTTTGCTGCGCTGCCGGTCAATGCAAATCCGGCGATATAAGTTGCCTCCTCGGTCTCTGCATAGGTCATAATGACCTCGACCGTACCGACCTGCCGCAGGGAATCGTCCAGCAGCGCGACCGTCGCTGTCACAGACCCGTCTTCCTCCTCCGTGAACGAGAGCAGGCGGTGTCCGCGATATGCCGTCTCATCCGGACGCAGTGCAAAGACCTTCCCGTCGCGCTGCACATAACGTCCTTTACAGAACTGCATCGCCGCGACCGGCGTCATAAAATAACTCAGCTGCACGATAAAATCATTATATGACAGATCAAACAGAATGCCCTCATCGGTCTCGGACAGTCGTTCCATCTCCGGAAAATAGTCGGGCATTTGGCGCGAGAGCACCTTCGCCGGGTCGTCATACCAGCCGTCACACAGCTTCAAATAAAACCACAGTCCCTGCCCCTTCACGGAATCCGCGATCTCAGGTGTGATCGCAGGCAGGAAGGACTCGGTGCAGTCCGGGCAGTATTCCTCCGCCGCGGTGTCAATGTGGCGCGTTCTAAAGCTCTGCATGTCCTCGTCAGATACGGCAAAAAAACGATAGTCCGCAGGCAGAACGCCCTCGTCCCACGTCGCGTCAAATTGATAATACGTTCCGTCGACGTTCGCAACGTTCCAGATATGGTAGCCGTTTCCGCCTGTTCCGGTGAGGTAGCCCGAGAGCGTGAAGCATTCGATGCCGCTGAGGTTATAGAGAAAATACAGCGTCTCGGTATATCCGGCGCAGACCGTGCGCTTCTTGATGAGCGTATCATATAGCAGATTCCAGCCGCCATCAGAATAGTAATCGTCGTCCGCGTAGCGCACATGCTCGGTCAGATATTGATACAGATACAGCGCCTGATCCATCTGCGTATCAAATTTCGGCATTTCATTGACGATCCGCTTGGCCTCGATGATTGCTTCGATGTATTTCGGCATCATACCGCGTGCATCCATACCGCCTAGCGTGACGAGCACAAAGCTCCGCGTCACGCCGTCCGCACAGGCGACGCTTTTCACATCCAGCGCAGTGACGCCGGAGGCGTTGAAGCGGTACATATAGTTCAGATAGCGCACGTTGGCCGTGATGTCCGTGTCATGGAACTCAGCCGTGGGGATGGACATTCTGCAATAGTTATGCGCAACGGCATAGTCCAGAATCGGCAGCAGCGGCAGGAGCTTCCCGGGCAGATACTGCTCAAAATAATGCGTGCGCGGAAGCATATCCGTCGCGGCCATCTCATCGGCAACCTCCTGCTGCGAGACGTTATGGATGCTGACCGCGCCGTCGCCTGCGATCTGATAAAATGCAATGTCATCCGTTGTAACGTCGCCCTCCGGCAGGGATTTGTCGCGGAAGGCCGTCCGCCACGAGATACGTTCTGCGTCCGAAGCGGTGCTTGACGCGGCAGCGTCGAGATCGGCCGCTCCGTCACAGGCGCAGAGCGCCGAGAGCAGCATGGCGAGAATGAGCAGCAGACTGAGCGTTCGTTTCATGGGTTCGTCCTCCGCGATTTGGATTGGCGGCCGCGCAGCAGGTTCGTTCACAAGCCTATGCGGCCGCTGTTTCGTTCATTTTTCCACTATTATTGTACCTGCTTTTGTACATTTTGTCAAGTTGCGATTTATTTCCTTTGGGCGCAGCTTCAAAAAATCCCGGCGGGGCAGACTTGCGTCTGCCTCGCCGGGATGGGTTTCTGTCCGGTTTGACGCGGAATACGGCCGGGTTACGGCTCGGGCTCGGGTGCGGGCTCGGGCGCGGGCGGCTCCGTTGTGGTGGGCGGCTCGGTCGCAGGCTCGGTGGTCGTGGTCGGCGTCTCGGTCGTGGTGGTGGTCGGATCGTCGCCCTCCGGCTTGCCCCAGTGCGCGACCTCCTGATCGCGGCGGTCGTACTTGGAATAGTTGACAACCTCGGTGGAGATCAGGGTGCCGTTGCGATCGTACTTATAGCGGTAGGTCGTGACGTTCGCGCCGTCGTAGCCATAGGTGATCGTCTGACCCTCGTAATAGTCCTTATACTTGTCGTAATTGGCCATTTCGGGATAGATGTCGACGGTTTTGGTCGTGCAGGGGTTCTTCGAGGTGACCTCGTAGTCCAGCTCGACGGTGTATTCCTTCGTGTCCGTTCCGACAAAGGTCGTGTAGACATATTTGCCGTCGTCGGAGACATAGGTCTCGATGCGGATCGGGAAGCCCGTGTTATTGCGGAACTGATAGTCGATATAGCCCCAGTAGATCGTCGCGTCCATGCCCCAGGGGACATAGTCCGGCACATACTGGTGCTCGGCGCGCTCGACGACCTCGAGGTCGGCCTTCAGCGTGCAGTAATACAGCGTAGAGGCAACCTGACAGATGCCGCCGCCGAGCTGCTGCTCGGTCTTACCGCCGACATAGACGCCGGCCTTGCCATAGCCCTTTTCGGCCGTGCGCTCGCCGACAACGTCGTTGAACGAGAAGGTCGCGCCGGGCTTGAGGATATAGCCGTTGATCGCCTTCGCCGCCAAACGCAGGTTCTCCGTGCGGGTCGGATTATAGACGATCGGGCTTTGGCAATAGGCAAGCTTATCGGCAAAGAGCTTGTTTTCGAGAATTTCACGGGTGTATTCCGGCTGGATGGTCGTGAGCGTGAGCGTGACGGTATCGCCTGCCTTCGCGCCCTCGAACTTCGCAACGGCGTCGATCATGCGGAAGCCGTAGCCCTCCTTGCCGTCGGTGATCTCAAAGGTATTCTCGTCGCAGACGGCATTCACCGGCTCGACGCATTGATACTCCTGATACAGCGCGTCGAGATCGACCGCCTCGGGCAGCGTCTCGGAATAGACCGCGCGCACCTCAAAGGGCTGCAGATCGCTGCGTTCAAAGGCCTTGCCCTCCTTCTGCTGACCGTCGTCGGTCGTGTCGGTGTCGGCGCGCTGGCCGGTCATATAGGCACGCTTGATCTGCTTGAGCAGATCGTCCACGTCGATCTTGCGGCCAAGCGTACCGAGGGTGATGTTCAGGCAGTCGACCGTCTGCGGGTTGCCGTCTGCATCGGTGACGGTGGTCGTACCCTTCTCGACGCGTGTCTCCGTGCCGACGCGCGCCTTTTCCTCAAGATAGCCGCGCACGGTCTGGCTGATATAATCCTCGTCGAGCGTCATATACTTGCCGATGTCCAGGTCGACGCGCTCCTGACCGGCGTTCTCGACCTCGCTTGTGCGGCCGTAGTCATAGGCCGCGTTCACGCAGGCCGTCAGATCGACCGACAGGTTGACCTGATCCGCCGAGAGCACCAGCGCCGTGCCGTCGGCGACATAGGGCTTGCCGTTCTCGTCGACCGGCGCCTTCGGATCGTCCGGCGCGGATTCGTCCTTCGGCACGGCGACCGTCTGCTGCGCGTTGTCCAGCTCGTTGCCGTAAATATCAACGGATTTCACGGAGCTGGGGTCGAACGACGTCTTATAAACGGCATATGCCCCGTGCGTATAGAAGATCACGTTCATATCCTGATCGAGCGAGAGCTTTTCCAGCGTGGTCTGCGCCTCCTGCTTGGTCATGCCGCCCAGATTCGTGCCGAGCACATAGACGTTGTTAAGGATCTTGTTATCGCTCGGCTTTGCAGCGCCTCCGTCGGAGAAATACAAATACCCCGCCACGCAGCCCAGCACAACGACCAGCGCGCAGACAACGCCCAGCACGATGCCGGCTCGATTGTTCTTTTTCCGTTTCTTGGGACGGTTTGGAGCTGCGGCGCGAGACCCGGTCGACCTTCGGACGGCCTCCGCTGCGCGCGTCGCGCCACCGTTCCGACCGCTTGCCGCCGCCGGCCGCGCGGTGCGCGGACGATACTCCGTCGCGGATTGATAGCGTTCGTTTCTTTCCATATTTTTCTGAACCTCTTTTTTTCATTCGGTGCGATGCACGGGCAGACTTCTACCTATGTAGTACATATTATACCGAGGATTCGACAAAAAGCAACCGCATTTTCCGGGAAATCCACACCGCTTCTGTTAATTTTATGTGAATTTCAGCGGCTTCGAACCATTTGACGCTCAAAACCGCGGTTCGTTCCATTATTTATGGTATTTTGTTCCGGCTTGAATACTCTCCGCGCGATAGAGCTGCTCGACGGCCATCACGCGCATCAGATGATGCGGGAAGGTCATCGGCCCGAAGGACAGACGGAAATCCGCCGCCGCCTTGACGCGCGGCGCGATGCCGAAGGACGAGCCGATCAAAAAGCACAGCGCGCTCCTGCCCGCAAGCCTGACCTGCGCGAGCTTTTCGGCAAACGCCTCGGACGAGAGCGTTTTGCCCTCAGGGGTCAGGACGCAGAACCAGCAGCCCTTCGGGAGCTGCTCGAAAATGCGGTCGGCCTCCTTTTCCAGCCCTGCCGCGATCTCGGCGGGCGAGGGCGACTCCGGCAGGCGCGTCTCGGGCAGCTCGAGCAGCCGGAAGCGGCAGAAGCTCCCAAGCCGCTTGGCGTATTCCTCCACCGCCTGCGCGTAATATTTTTCCTTGAGCTTGCCGACGGCAAGCAGCGTCACTGCGCTCATCCGTTTTCGTCGGGCAGACGGTCATGCTTCTGCTGGCGCATCCAGATGTTCATCACGAGGCTGTGCGGCAGCAGCTTGACCAGACGCACCTGACGGCGCACCGCAGCGCCGTGGATGGAGACGTCCTTTTTGGTTTTATAAAGATCCTTCAGCGCCGTGGCAATCACATCCTTAGCCTCATAGAGCTTATTATAGTAGGTCACGGCGTCGTTGCTGGTCTGCGTGGCATGGTCGAAGAATTCCGTCTTGACCCAACCGGGATTGACCGCCATCACACGGATGCCGCGCGGCCGCAGCTCGCGGTTCAGCGCGCGGCTGTAGCTCAGCACAAAGGCCTTGGTCGCGCCGTAGACGTTGATATACGGCACGGGCTGGAAGGCAGAGAGCGAATCCAGCTCGACGATTTTTGCGCCGCGCTTCATATAGGGCAGGGTCGACTCGGTGATCGCAACGAGCGCCTTGCAGTTCAGGTCGATCATCTTCATCGAATCGCTCAGCGGGATCTGGTCATAGCGGCCGAACTTGCCGAAGCCCGCGATGTTCGCCAGCAGACCGACCTCGGGCTTCGCGGCCTCGAGCAGATCGGCGTAATGCGCCAGCGCCTCCGGGTCGGTCAGATCGAGCGCGATCGGCCGCACCGGAACGGACAGCTCCTGCTTCAGCTCCTCGAGGCGCTCGGCGCGGCGCGCAATGACCCAAAGCTCGTCAAACTTCTCCCACGCCGGGAGCTGCCGCGCAAATTCGCGCCCCATGCCCGAGCTTGCGCCTGTGATAATTGCGATCCTCATCGTTCGTTCCCCTTTCGTTTATCCGTTTTCCTTTTGCAGGAATTCGTCCAGCTCTTTCACGGTTTTGAAGTACCAATTGCAGTTCCGGCGCATGAATTGTTCGATTTCTGGAACGTTATTCGCCCACCCGGCGGCCGCAAACGGCACGCCGCAGGCGCGGCACATGTCATAGCCCGCCTTCAGATCGTCGACCATGAGCAGCTGCTCCGGCCGGAAACGAAACCGCCGCATGATCTCCTCCAGCGGCCACGGATGCGGCTTGCGCCGCTCCTCCGGCTGCTCCCAGCCATAGACGACGTCCGGCGCGGGCAGGTCGTTGGCGCGATAGTCGCGCTCGATGTTCTCGCGCGTGGAATGCGACACGACCGCGATCACGCCGCCGTTCGCGCGGTGCCGCCGCAAAATCTCACGGATGCCGTCATAGGCCTTCGGCACGCGCGTGCGGACGAATTCCTGCCAGAAACGGAATTCCTCGTCTATTTCCTCGTCGGTAAAGCCCAGCTCCTCGCGAAAAAAGGTGAAAAGACCCGGGTCGAAATTTTTGCGGAAGTAATCGTCGATCGAATAGTGCGGCGCGTCCGGGCGCACCTGCTTCAGAAAGGCCAGAAACGAGGCGTAGTGGATCGTAGCCGTGCTGTTGACGACGGTATCGTCGTGATCGAGCACCAAACAGGGAAAGTTCATAGCGTACTCCTTCAATTGGTATTAGATGACCGATGCGCCAAAGGGCATCAGTGAAAGCTTGGCCAGCTTGAAGCACTGCTTGCCGAATGGAATGCCGACGATCGTGATGCACCAGATGCACCCCGCAGCTGCATAGCCCAGCGCCAGTTCCAGCCCGCCGAAGAGCATCCAGAGCAGGTTGACAAGGAAGGACATCCCGCCGCTGCCGTAGACGATCTCCCTGCCGAACGGGAAAAAGGCCAGCCCGGCCAGCTTGAAGCACTGCACGCCGACGGGGATGCCGACGATCGTGATGCACCAGAGCAGACCCGTGAGCGCCCAGCTCAGTCCGCCGAGAAATCCGGTGAACAAAAACCAGAGAACATTACCGATGATGCGCATAGCTTTCTCCTTTTTCTATTATGTCTTGGTCAGATCAGAATGCCGTTGCAATGGTCGATCTCGTGCTGGATGATCTGCGCCGGGAAGCCCGTGAAGGTTTTGAGCCGCGTTTGCAGCCGCTCGTTCTGCCACTGCACCTTGATCGTGCGGAAACGCTTCGTTTTGCGCGTGCCCGTCAAAGACAGGCAGCCCTCCTCCGTCTCATACGGCTCGGACTGCCGGACGATCGTCGGGTTGAGCATCAGCTCGTAAGCGCCGCCGTTTTCAAAGGCAATGATGCGCTTCTGCACGCCGATCATGTTCGCGGCCATGCCGACGCAGCCGTCGCGGTGCGCCGCCAACGTGTCGAGCAGATCCTGCGCCGCGTCGAGGTCGTCTGCCGTGGCGGGCGCAGCCTTCTGCGAGAGGAAAAATTCGTCTGTACAGATTTCCCGGATCATGCCCGTCCCTCCCTGCCGCAGAGCGTTTGGAGCGTTTGGTGTCTTGTGTTCATACCGTCCTCCGTTATCCAGCCGCGCCGCCGCGCGAACCATACTTCTTTTATTATAATACAAGCTGCAAAAAAACACAATCCCCTTAGACACGGGCGAATCACGAAGTTTTGTGCAGGGTCACTGCCTGCGCATATGCCCGACCCTGCGGGCCGACACTGTCGCGCAGATGCGTTACGGCGGCTTTGCCCGGCATCGGGCTGAATCTGTCGAACCGTATCGTTCACAAAAAGTTCTCAATTTTCCCCCTTGACAAGACGGAAAAGCGTGGTATTATGAAGAAAAAAGAAATTAGCACTCGTACAACGAGAGTGCTAACGTCCTGTGAAGGGGGCAAGGAATTATGAATACGAATCAGTTTACGCAAAAGACGATAGAAGCCATCCAGAGCGCGCAGTCCATTGCAGCGCTGCACCAGAATCAGCAGATCGAGCAGTGTCACCTGCTGCTGGCGCTGCTGCGTCAGGAAAACGGTCTGATCCCGCAGCTGCTCAAGAAGATGGGCGTCACGGTCGAGAGCCTGGACGCTGCGGCGAACGCCGCCGTGGAAAAGCAGCCGGCCGTCAGCGGTTCGGGCCGCGATCCCGATCAGATTTATGTCTCGCGCGGCATGGATCGCCTGCTGGCGCAGTCGGAGCAGGAGGCCAAGGCCATGCGCGACGAGTATATCTCCGTCGAGCATCTATTCCTCGCGCTGCTCGAGACGGCCGACGACACCGTCGCGCCGCTCCTGCGCGATTACCGCATCACCAAGGAGGACGTGCTCAAGACGCTGCAAGGCATCCGCGGCGCGGCGCGCGTCACGTCGGACAATCCTGAGGAGACCTATGAGGCGCTGACAAAATACGGCACCGATCTGGTCAAAAAGGCGCGCGACCAGAAGACCGACCCGGTCATCGGCCGCGACGACGAGATCCGAAACGTCATCCGCATCCTCTCGCGCAAGACGAAGAACAACCCGGTGCTCATCGGCGAGCCGGGCGTCGGCAAGACGGCCATCGCCGAGGGGCTGGCGCAGCGCATCGTGCGCGGCGACGTGCCGAAGTCACTTCAGGATAAGACGATCTTCTCGCTGGATATGGGCGCGCTGATCGCCGGAGCAAAATACCGCGGCGAATTTGAGGAGCGCCTGAAGGCGGTTCTGAACGAGGTCAAAGCCTCGGAGGGACGCATCCTGCTCTTCATCGACGAGCTGCACACGATCGTCGGCGCGGGCAAGACCGAGGGCAGCATGGACGCGGGCAACCTGCTCAAGCCGATGCTGGCGCGCGGCGAGCTGCACTGCATCGGTGCAACCACGCTCGACGAATACCGCAAATACATTGAAAAGGATCCGGCGCTCGAGCGCCGCTTCCAGACCGTCATGGTCAACGAGCCGACCGTGGAGGACACGATCGCCATCCTGCGCGGTCTGGAGGAGCGCTACGAGGTCTTCCACGGCGTGAAGATCACCGACCCGGCGATCATCGCCGCCGCGACCCTCTCCGACCGGTATATCACCGACCGCTTCCTGCCCGACAAGGCCATTGACCTCATCGACGAAGCCTGCGCCATGATCCGCACCGAGATGGACTCCATGCCGACCGAGCTGGACGTCATGCGCCGCAAGATCATCCAGATGGAGATTGAGGAGGCCGCGCTCAAGAACGAGACCGACGAGCTTTCGCAAGGGCGTCTGGCTGAGCTGCGCAAGGAGCTTGCCGAGCTGCGCGAGAAGTTCAACGCGACGAAAACGCAGTGGGAAAACGAGAAAAACGCCATCGGCAAGGTGCAGCAGCTCCGCGAGCGCATCGAATCGCTGGGCGCGGAGATCGAGAAGGCCGAGCAGAGCTATGACCTTGAGACGGCCGCGCGCCTGAAATACGGCGAGCTGCCCGAGCTGAAGAAGCAGCTCGCGCACGAGGAGGAGCTGGCGCAGAGCGCCAAGCAGAGCAGCCTTCTGCGCGACAAGGTCACGGAGGAGGAGATCGCGAAGATCGTCGAGCGGTGGACGGGCATCCCCGTGGCGAAGCTCGTCGAGGGCGAGCGCGAGAAGCTCCTGCACCTCGACGCCGAGCTGCATAAGCGCGTGATCGGTCAGGACGAGGCCGTCAAGGCCGTCACCGAGGCCATCCAGCGCAGCCGCGCCGGGATTCAAGATCCGAACCGTCCGCTCGGCTCGTTCCTCTTCCTCGGCCCGACGGGCGTCGGCAAGACCGAGCTAGCCAAAACGCTGGCTGAGGCGCTGTTTGACGACGAACGGAATCTGATCCGCATCGATATGTCGGAATACATGGAGAAATTCAGCGTGTCCCGCCTGATCGGAGCGCCTCCCGGATACGTCGGCTACGACGAGGGCGGTCAGCTGACCGAGGCCGTGCGCCGCAAGCCCTATAGCGTCGTGCTCTTCGACGAGGTCGAAAAGGCGCACCCGGACGTCTTCAACGTCCTGCTTCAGGTGCTCGACGACGGCCGCATCACCGACTCGCAGGGGCGCACCGTCGATTTCAAGAACACGATCCTGATCCTGACGAGCAACCTCGGCTCGGAATACCTGCTCGACGGCATCGACGCCGACGGTCGCATCTCCGACGAGGCCAAGGCGCAGGTGCAGGCGCTGCTCAAGCGCTCGTTCCGTCCGGAGTTCCTGAACCGGCTCGACGAGATCGTCTTCTATAAGCCGCTCACGCGCGAGAACATCGTCGGCATCATCGATCTGCAGCTTGCGGCACTGAACAAGCGTCTGGCCGACAAGCAGCTCCGCTGCGAGCTGACCGAGCAGGCCAAGCAGCTGGCCATCGACACCGCCTACGACCCGCAGTACGGCGCGCGTCCGCTCCGCCGCTATTTGCAGCACACGGTTGAGACGCTCATCGCGCAGCGCATCCTGCGCGGCGACGTCAAGCCGAACGCCACGCTCCGCGTCGACGCCAAGAACGGCGAGCTGGTCGTGGAGGCATAAAACTTCATACATGAGCACCGCACCACGAAAAGGCGCAAATGCCAGTGTTTGAAGTTTTTGTGCATCGTTTCCGGTTGCCCCGCAGGGGCGAGGAAATGGCACATTTCTGTTTTTGCTATGCTTTTGCATAGCAAAAATCATCCCGATCGAAGGGGCAACGCCCCTCCGACCGGGATTTTTTACTTATCTTAAAATCCTGATAAACTCATTTTTGTTTATTCTGCGAGGTCTGCCTCATCCATAACCTGACAACCGATTGGCGGCTCCCAATCTGCCGGGAAAATCTCGGAAAACTCCGGCACGCGGCTCTCCACGCTGCCATCCACATCCGAGATATATGCGCTTAGACCGTCGGCGACCCAAGTGTGACGATAAATGATCTGTTTTCTGGCCGCAAGGATCACAGGCTTCAGCGCTTCATCGGCCGAGTCGAGATCCAAATACGCGTAATACTGAACATCTTCCTCGGAGTGAATGTATTTCTCCGCCGCCTCGCGCTGCTCAAGCTCCATTTGGGCGATCGATTCCTGCACCTCCGGGTCCATCTCTTCGCCGGGATCGATCGGAACGGATTCCAGAGAATCGGACGAGGCACGCTCCACGCTGTTCTTCGCAGCTGCCGTGAGCAAAAGCGCCGAGCAGATCAGAGCCGTGACCAAAATCAGCACGGCATGACGTTTGATTTTTTCGATCATAGAAACCATAGAAACATGCGCTCCTTTGCAATGAGTTTTTCTCCCTTTCGCGGCACACAGCCGGTTAGCGGGAGCGACCGGCTTGCATCTTCGTAAGCAGCCAATATTTTTGTCACACTTCTATTTTTTATTATATCCGGCGTACTTAATTCTGTCAAGCGACATTCCGTTAAAATTGTGTTTTATTTTATAAAGATTCTGTTAAATTGATTCGTGTTTTTGTCCATGCAGGAAAACGGCGGCGGGGGTTTTGCAGCCCCTGCCGCCTTGCTTTCTGATTTATGCTTCTCTACAGCTCCTTGCCGCAGTTGTGGCAGAAGACCCGCTGAGCGCCGCAGCCGATTGATTCAGAGGCTCCCAAGGCTCGGCCGGTGTTCGCCGACCGGTTTTTTCGTCATGATTTTACAACTTTTTGCCCGCTTTGCAATGCGCCGCGCCCATTTTGGTGCAGCATTTTTTGCCGCCGCTCCGCTTTCTGTTCAGCTTGCACGGATTTTCCGTCCAGTTCGCCCGAAAGCCGGTCATTATATATAATTTTTAATCTAATCTTTACAACTTTGAAACAGGTTACCTCTTGTTTTTTTCGCGGCGATACGATAGAATAGACGCAGATATGACAGAATTCGACCGTGCAGGAATTTCCAAGGAAATTCCGTGTGACAATGTGAATACTATCTCAGAGGTGAGCCCCGATGGACGAACAAACGCAGCAAATTCTTGAGCTGTTCGCACAGCCGACGTTCTGGGTCAAGGACGGCCTGGTCGAATGGCGCAATTCTGCCGCCAGAGCCTTGATCGGCGCGCACGCAGAGCTTGCTACCTTATTTGAGAATGACGACCGGCTGTTCTCCCGCTGGGATCAGACCGGTTTGTTGCAGGTTGGCCTACTGCTCGACGGCGCGGTCTATGACGCCTCCGTGCGCAGGATCGGCGGCGGAATGCTGTTCGTTGCCTCGCCGTCCGGCCACGGCGGACTGCTTCCGCTGGGCGTGATCGTCAATGCGTCGACAAGTCTCCGCCGCCCGCTGCAAACGATGATGCAGGCGGCCGGGATCCTCTTCGAACAGCTTGACGGGAAGCAGCCGGAGACGGCCGAGGCCGCCGCCGCGCTCAATCGCTCGTTGTATCGCTTCGTGCGCATCTGCGGGCAGCTCTCCGACGGCGGCTCGCTGCTCCTGCATCGCCGCCGCGCGCAAAAGCGCCCGGCCGATCTTTCGCGGTTTTTGGAGCAGCTTGTCGGCGAGGTGCGGCCGCTCGTGCAGGGCGCGGGGATCACGCTGGACTATCTTCCGGCGGGTGTGCCGCTGCGCGGGGATCTCGATCTCGCGCTTCTCGAGCGCGCGCTGTACAACCTGCTGTCCAACGCGATCGCCTATACCGACCCCGGCGGGCGCATCACGCTCGAGGCCCAGCGGCAGGGCCGCACGGCCGTTCTGACCATGACGGACAGCGGCAGCGGCATCCCGCCCGAGGTCATGGCCTCGCTCTTTGTCCGCTCGGAGCAGTCTGTCCCCTCCGACCCGCGCGGCGGGCTGGGTCTCGGTCTTCCCATGGTGCGCGAGATCGTCCGGCTGCACGGCGGTGAGCTGACCGTCGGAACCGCTCCGGGCGGAAGCGGCGCGCGCGTCACCTTTACGCTCTCGCTGGAAAGCGGTCCGCTCGAGCTGCGCAGCCGCGCCGTCTCCTATGATTACTGCGGCAAGCTGCACCACGGGCTGGTCGAGCTCTCCGACGTGCTGGCCGACCGCGTGTACGACCCGACAGAGGTCGAATGATTTTCGGTATAAATGCGTCCCTCGTCCCGTATATATGTCTTGGAGGGGATGCATATGCCGACGGAGAACGCGCCGCAGGAGCTGCGCTTGGAAAACCGGGAAAAGCTGACGGTCAGCGGCGTTTCCGAGGTCGAAAGCTTTGATGAGAACGTCGTGGCGCTGGCTACGAGCCGCGGGCTTCTGGTCGTGCGCGGCGAGGAGCTGCATTTGCAGTCGCTCTCCATTGACGGCGGCTGCGTGACCATTCACGGGCAGATCGCGGGACTGAACTATGAGGAGCTGCGCAAGGGCGGCGGCTTCCTGCGCCGTCTGCTGGGCTGATGGAGCTGCCGCTGACTCTGCAGGCCGCGCAGTTTTTCGCCGCCGCGCTGCTCGGGCTGCTGTTCGGACTGCTGTATGACTTTCTGCGCGGCCTGCGGCGCACGCTGCCGCGCCTGACGCATCTGCTCGACGCGCTCTATGCGCTGTGTCTGATCCTCGCCAATTTTCTCTATCTGCTCTATGTTGGCGGAGGCGAATTCCGCATTTTCATGTTCTGCGGCGAGTTGACCGGCGCGTGCATCTATTTTGCGGCGCTGCAATGCGCGTTTACGAAGCTTTTCATCGGATTCTGGCGCATCGTGACCTTTCCGCTGCGCGCAATCTGCCGTTTTTTGAAAAAAACCTTTGTAAAATTTTGTTTTTTTGCAAAAAAGCTCTTTTCAAGCCGAAAAAAATCATGTATAATATGTAACGATATGGATCAACAAAGGGAGGAACCGGCTCATGCGTCTGCTCAGGACGTCCGTCGTCACAAAGCTCATCATCGTCGCCGTGATCGTCTATGCGGCCGTCACCGTCGTCAGCCTCCAGCCGAAA
This sequence comes from uncultured Eubacteriales bacterium, assembly GCA_900546415.1. Taxonomy (GTDB): domain Bacteria; phylum Bacillota; class Clostridia; order Oscillospirales; family Oscillospiraceae; genus JAZOXB01. Next base: position 8,560 of record URCY01000030.1, on the reverse strand, counting down.
ATCGAGGCGCTGGTGCAGGAGCGCAATGAGCTTGCCGCTCAAGCCGACGCCGCCGTCGGCGCAAACGACGCTCTGCGGCAGGACATTGACGCGCTCGGGTCGGACGAGTCCGTCCGGCAGATCGCGCGCGAACGTCTGCATCTGGTCGAGGACGGCGAGCTGATCTACGTCGACAGCACCAAATAATCGAAGGAGTTTTCGCCTGCATGGAGCTTACGGTCGGAGCAATACTGGAAGGAAAAGTAAAATCGATCACCAACTTCGGCGCTTTCATCTATCTGCCGGAGGGTCGCACCGGACTGGTGCACATTTCCGAGGTCTCGTCCTCATTCGTCAACGACATTCACGAGCATCTCAAAGAGGGGCAGACCGTCAAGGTCAAGGTGCTCAGCATCGACCCGAACGGCAAGATCAGCCTCTCGATCAAGCGCGCCGCTGCGCCCCCGCCGCGCACGCAGACGCCCCGCGCCGAATCGCCGCGCCGCAATGAGCCGCCGCGTCCGCGCGAACCGCTGACCTTCGAGGAAAAGCTCAAGCAGTTTATGTCAGATTCCGACAGCCGCATCGCGGGCTGCCGTCAGTATGAGCATAAGACAAAATCCCGAAGAAGATAACACCAAAGCCTTACATTTTCAGGGGGCATCCGGTTTTCCGGATGCCCTTCTGCTCTTTAGGAGGAATTTTTCATGAAGCATGTTCTGATCACCGGCGGCAGCCGGGGCATCGGCGCGGCCGCCGTGCGCGCCTTTTCCGCGACCGGCGCGGCCGTCAGCTTTTTCTATTTGCAGCACGAGGAGGCCGCGCGGCAGATTGCCGCCGAGACCGGCGCGACGGCCGTGCGGTGCGACGTAGCCGACGGCAAGGCCGTCATGCGCGCCGTCGCCGCCCTGCCCCCGGTGGACGTTCTGGTCAACAACGCCGGGATCGCCCATTACGGCCTGATCTCGCAGATCAGCGAGGCGGACTTTCAGCGGCTCTTCGCCGTGAACGTCGGGGGAGTCTATCACTGCGTGAACGCCGTGCTGCCCGCCATGCTGCACGAGCAGGCCGGTTGCATCATCAACGTCTCGTCCATGTGGGGGCAGGTCGGCGCGTCCTGCGAGGCGGCCTATTCGGCCACAAAGGGCGCGGTCATTGCCCTGACGCGCGCGCTGGCGCAGGAGCTTGGGCCGAGCGGCATCCGCGTCAACTGCGTCTGCCCCGGCGTCATCCTGACGGACATGACCCGCGTCGTCGGCGACGAGACACTCCGCGAGCTGGCCGGGCAGACGCCCCTCGGCCGCAACGGCACGCCGCAGGACGTGGCGAACGCCATGCTCTATCTGGCGCAGGCCGACTTCGTCACGGGGCAGCTTCTGCCGGTCAACGGCGGCTTTGTGCTCTGAAGTCGCCGGCCGCACAAGATGTTGATGCAGCACAAAAAAGCCGTCGCTTTTCCGCCGTTTTTCGGCAGGGCGCGACGCTTGCCGCCGCTCTGCGCGCGTGGTATAATAAAAGCTACGGAACCTACGAATTAAGAGACAGAGGAGATACATGCCATGCAGGGCGTTGCGTTAACAAGTGAAGAGGTGCGAAAGCTGCTTTCCTGCGGCTGTCCGGACGCCGCCGTGCTCTATCTTTACCGCAAGGCGGAGCTTCCGCTGGAGACGGCGCTCGACAGCCTGCATTTTTCCGTCCCGCAGATGGTCACGGCGACCGACTGTCTGCGTCAGCTCGGTCTTTGGGAAAGTGGCAAGCAGCCCGCGCTCCAGCCGGAGCGCCCGTCCTACACCGAGCAGGACGTGCAGCGCGCCATGAAGGAGCCGCACGGCGACTTTCAGAAGCTCGTCGGCGAAGCGCAGCGCCGCCTCGGCCGCACACTTTCGACCGAGGAGCTGAAAACGCTGCTGTCCTTCACGGATTATCTGCGTCTGCCGGTCGAGGTCGTCGGTCTGCTGCTCTCCTACTGCATGGAGCGGGCGCGGCGGCGCGGCGTGCGCACGCCGTCGATGCGTGCCATCGAGAAGGAGGCCTATCGCTGGGCCGACGAGCACATCGACAATCTGGAGACCGCCTGCTACTATGTGCAGCAGCAGCTTCAGGTGCATACGCGCGTGCAGCAGCTGCGGCTGCTGCTTCAGATCGACCAGCGCCGCCTGACGGCCTCGGAGGAGCAGTATCTGGCCGCGTGGATCGGAATGGGCTTCGGAAACGAGGCCATCCAGCTTGCCTATGAGCGTACCTGCCTGAGCACGGGCGGGCTGAAATGGGCTTACATGAACGCCATTCTGAAATCGTGGCACGAGCAGGGGCTGCACACGCCGCAGGAGATCGCCGCCGGGGATTCCGCGCCGAATCAGGCGATTCCGAAGCGCCGCCGCGAGCCGCAGCAGATGTTCCAGCATCATAACGACGAAATCTCTCCCCTGGAGCGCGAGGCGATCGCCCGCGCGCTGGCGGAGGGAAAGGAGGAATGACCCATGGCCTACAGCGCACAGGTGCTGCGCCGGGCGCGCGCCCGGCTGGAGCAGGCCAAGCTCGAGCGCGAACGGGAGAACGAGGCGCACCGCGCCGCCGCCTATGAGCGCTATCCCCGTCTGCGCGAGATCGACCGGGAGCTGCAGCAGAGCATGGCCGAGCTGGCCATCGCTTTTCTGAAAAAGGACAGCGAGGAGACACTCGGCGCCATCCGCACGCGCAACCAAACGCTTCAGGCCGAGCGCAATTGGATTCTGGAGGCCGGGGAGTTTGAGGACGGCTATCTCGACGACACGCCGGTCTGCACGAGGTGCGGCGGGACGGGCTATGACGGCTCGCAGATGTGCTCCTGCCTGCGGGAGCTTTGCCGTCAGGAGCAGAAAAAGGAGCTGACGAGCCTGCTCGGCAGCGGCCGTGAGAGCTTCGACACCTTCCGGCTGGATGTTTACAGCGACGCCTATGACCCCAAGTTGGGCACGTCGCCGCGCGAGCTGATGCGCTCGAATCTGAACATCTGCAAAAAATATGCCGCAGGCTTCACCGCTTCCGGCGGCAGCCTGCTCTTCTCCGGCGCGACCGGGCTGGGCAAGACCTTCCTCTCGGCCTGCATCGCGCGTCAGATTGCCGACCGCGGCTTCAGCGTGATGTACGAGACGGCCATCCGCCTGTTCGGCGACTTTGAGACTGAAAAATTCGGCGCGCAAGGCGGCGACGGCAGTCTGACGCGCAAGTATTTCGACTGCGACCTGCTCATCATCGACGATCTCGGCACGGAGATGACCACACAGTTCACGGTCTCGGCGCTCTACAGCGTGCTCAACACGCGCATGATGGAGGGGAAGCCGATCCTGATCTCGACCAATCTTCTCCCCGAGGCGCTGGAGACGCGCTATTCGCCCCAGATTGCCTCGCGCATCGTCGGGACGTTCCGTCTCATCAAGTTTGCCGGCGACGATCTGCGGCGCAAGGGGCTTTAAGGACCCTCTGAAGCAATCGGCTGCGGCGCTCAGCGCGTCTTTTGCCCCAGCTGATCGGCTTGAAACAAGCTCCCCCGCTGACCGCTCTTGCAATTGAATCAGAGGTTCCTTGACTTATGCGAAAAGAGGTCGATTTTTATGTTGGATTATAAGATCATGCATGGCAGCGTGCTGGATGGCTCCGGCGACGCTGCCTTTGCAGCAGATATCGGCATTCAGGACGGACGCATCGCGGCCGTCGGCGCGCTGGGCGGCGTCCCGGCCGCAAGCACGCTCGACGCGCGCGGCATGACCGTCACACCGGGCTTTCTGGACATTCACCGCCACGCCGATCTCGCCGCCTTCCGCCCCGGCTTCGGGGAGCTGGAGCTGCGGCAGGGGCTGACGACCATCGTCAACGGCAACTGCGGACTGTCCGCCGCGCCCTTCGGCGCGGAGCACCGCGACGAGATTCTGACCTATCTCGCGCCGATTCTGGGCAGGGCGCAGGCCGGACTTCCGACCGCGCGCATGGCCGATTATCTGCGCGCGCTGGAGCGCGAGCGTCTGCCCGTGAACGTCGGGATGCTGGTCGGCGGCGGCGTGGTGCGCGCGGACGTCTCGGGCTACCGCGCCGACCCGCTCGACGGCGCCCGGCTTCGCCGCATCCATCAGGGTCTGGAGCAGGCGCTGGCCGACGGCGCGTTCGGCGTCTCGCTCGGGCTGGGCTACGCGCCGGAGTGCTTCTATTCCACGGACGGGCTGATCGCCGCCCTCGCCCCGCTTGCGCACACGGACATTCCCGTCACCGTGCACATGCGCGAGGAGGGCAGCGACGTGGACACGGCCGTCGAGGAAATGCTGACCGTCGCGCGGGCGCTGCACTGCCCGCTGCACATCAGCCATCTCAAGGCCATGGGCAAGCGCAACTGGGGGCGCAAGATCCCGGCGATTCTGAACACGCTGCACCGCGCCTGCGAGGACGGCATGGACGTCCGCTGGGACGTCTACCCCTACACCGCAGGCTCGACCCAGCTGCTGCACATCATGCCGCCGAGCCTCCTGCGCGGCGGTACGAACGAGATCTGCCGCCGTCTGCGCGACCCGGCCGAACGCCGGGCGCTCAGGGAGCACCTGCGCACCGGGACGGATTTCGACAACATCTCCCTGCTCGTCGGGTGGGAAAACATCGTCATGTCCTCCCTGCGTCTGCCGGAAAACCGGCAATACGTCGGCAAGACCGTCGCCGAGGTCGCCGCGCTGCGCGGGCAGGAGCCGGAGGACTGCGTCTTCGATCTCCTTGCCGACGAGCGCTGCACGATCACGATGATCGATTTCATCGCCTCCGAGGAGGACATCGGCGCGATTCTGCGCTCCGACCGCGTGAACGTCATCTCCGACAGCACCTATCCCACTGAGGGCGTGCCGCATCCGCGGCTCTATGGCACGTTCGCCCGCATTCTGGAAAAATACGTCCGGCAGGACGGCGTGCTCACCCTGCCCGAGGCCGTGCACCGTATGACCGACGCGCCCGCGCAGTCGCTGCGGATCGCCGGAAAGGGGCGCATCGCCGTCGGCTATGACGCCGACCTGCTCGTCTTTGATCCGGCCGCCGTGCACGAGGCCGGGACCTACGCCGATCCGGCACGGTTCGCGCAGGGAATGCGCGACGTCTTTGTCGGCGGACGCCCGGCGATTCTCGGCGGAACGCGCACGGACACCGCGAGCGGTGTCGTTTTGCGCCGTTAAATTGAGTTAAGTCTTGCATTGTTCCCGAAAACATGATATAATCGGAAGGAAATCAAGAGGAAAACTCTGATTCAATCGCAAGAGTGGTCAGCGAGGGATTTTGTTCCAGATTGAGGTTTGGAAATCGCAGGAATCCTTTACGTATTTCAAGATTTTCAAACCGATAAGCTGGGGCGAAAGACCCGCTGAGCGCCGCTGCCGATTGATTCAGAGGTTCCCAAGAGCAAAGGAGCGATTACAATGCGAATCAAGCGTTTTTTGAGCCTCGCACTCTGCGTTTGTCTGCTGCTGGGGCTGCTTCCGTCCGTCGGTCTGCACGCAAGCGCGGCCGAGACGGCGATCTGCATGAATTTCGTCACGGAAAACACCCGCTGGAGCTACGGCGGCGTGGATTTTGACTGCAACCGCGACAGCAGCCGCAACATTACGACCGCCGACAACGGCTGGGCGTGGTACGGCGCTGGCAATGAGGTCTATGCGGCCAAGACGCTGGTGCTTGAGCCGACCTTCCGTCTGGACACGACGAACAACGTCGGCATCCTGCTCCCGGCCGGGAGCAAGATCGTCTATCGCACGACGGTGGAAGCCGGCCCGTACATCCGCGCCTCGCGCAAGAATAACGACAGCAACGCCTACGGCGTCCACTGCAAGGGCGACCTGACCGTCTGCGGCAGCGACGAGCAGGCCGTGCCGACGGGTCTGACGGTCCTCGCGGGCGACAGCAGCTCCGCCAAGGACAGCGCGTGCAGCATCGGCCTCTGGGTCGAGGGCACGCTCACGCTCGACGCCGCGAAGGTCAACGTGACCGGCGGCAGCATCGCAGGCAAGGACTCCTACGGCGTCTTTGCCGAGAAGGATGTCGTCGTGACCGACTCCGTGCTCACGGCGCACGCCGGCGCGGCCAGCGGCCGCAGCTTCGGCGTCTTTGCCAAGGGCACGCTGCGCGCCGCCTCCGTCACGGACGGCAGCACGGTCAACGCCTACGGCTATGACTCCGACGCAATGCCCCGCGCCGAGGGCAAGAGCTACGGCATCTGGACGCTCAAGGGCGTCTCGGCCGAGGCCGGGGAGGGCGGCGTCACCGTCAACGGCTACGGCGCCTCCGTCGGCGGCGATGCCTATTCCTGCGGAATTCTGATCTCCGAGGGCGATCTGCGCGTCTCGGGCACGGAATCTGCGGCGCAGGTCAACGGCTATTACGGCTCGACCGAGACCGGCATGGCCTTCGGTCTGCGCGTTTACGGCGACCTCTCGCTCGACGGTCTGGCAAGCGTCAGCGGCGATTCCCACCACGACGCGCTCGTCCGCGCCGACTGCTACGGGCTTTATCTGACCGGTGCGATCAAGGTCACGAACCCCGACCCCTTCACCGCGCCGCGCCTCTCGGCAGCCGCCTCGAGCACGGGCAAGGGCAAACCCGCCTACGGTCTTTATGCCACCGGGAAGCTCGAGCTTCCTGCTGCGCTCTCCGGCCATTTCAGCGGCACGAGCTCCGCGCTGCATTCGGCCAAGAGCGTCTCCTATGACGCACTTGCCAGCGGCACGACCACGGCCGATCTGAGTGAGCCGGTCTCCCTCTATGACTGGAAGGCCTCGGGCAAGGATTTCGTGAAGGATTCCAAGCCCGCACGCGTTCTGACGCTGCATCCGGGCTATGACGTCTGGATCGGCAGCCACCGCATCTCCCCCAAGGACAAGCTCAGCGACGTGCTCGGCGACGGCACGGTCGCCTACACGCCCGCCAAGACCGAGTCCGACGCGGAGCGGCTCACGATCCGTGATCTGAGCCTCCACGCAGACGGTTGCAGCGGCATCCGCTCGTACCACGATCTGACGGTCGACGTGCAGGGCGCGAACACGATCTCCGCAAAGAGTGCGGAGAATGCCTGCGCCATCCTGTCCTACGGCTCGCTGCGCCTTGAGGGCAAGGGCAGCCTTGTTGCGGCCTCGGAGCAGGCCGCCGCAATCCGCGCCGAGGAGGGCATTACGCTGCACACGCTCGTGCTGAAGGCATCCTCGGGCGCCTCCTACGCCGTGCAGGCCGTCTCCGGCAAGCTCAGCCTTATCAGCGCCACGCTGGACGCCATCGGCACGCCCGCCGCGCTCAAGGCCGCAACGGTCTCCGTCGCGGGAGACGTGACCACAAAGGTCGGCGAGCCGCTGGTCGACTGGGATCGCAGGGAGCCGCTGACGGCCTATCCGCAGGTCTCTGTCACGGTCAATCCGCCCTGCAAGGGCGACGAGACCTGCCCCGGTCACGCCTTTGCCGATATGCCCGAGCCGAACAACTGGGCGCACGTCGGCATCGATTTTGCCGTGAAGCACCGCCTCTTTGAGGGCACTGCGCCGGACGCCTTTGAGCCGGACGGCACGATGACCCGCGCCATGCTGGTCACGGTGCTCTGGCGGCTTGCCGGGCGTCCGGAATGCACCGACGTCTCCCCCTTCACCGACGTGAGCCATGAGTCGCTGTACTATTACGTTCCGGTGGCATGGGCCGCGCGGAACGGCATCGTCAACGGCGTCTCGCCGACGGAGTTCGAACCGGATTCCCTCGTCACGCGTGAGCAGATGGCCGCGATCATGTTCCGCTATGCCAAGTTCCGCGAATATGACCTGAACGGCCGCGCCGATCTGAGCTATTTCCCCGATCTCGGGAGCGTCTCGGAATACGCTGCGGAGCCGCTGGCGTGGGCGAACTACGCCGGACTCATCACCGGCACGAACGGTGACGACGGCATCGTCGTGATTGCCCCGGCGGACGGCGCGACGCGCGCGCAGGTAGCCGCGATTCTGATGCGCTTCATGCAGTATTACGGGCTGGACACCGCCGATTAAACCGACGGGACGCAGTAAACCTCATTCAGAGGCTTTCTGACCAAAGAAAGAGCCGCACGCTGCCAATTCTGCGGCAGCGCGCGGCTTTTTCTCATGCTTCTGTCAAATCTTCAGAACACGACGACGAGCAGCATCTTGAACTGCTCCTGACCGAACACGGCGTGCGGATGCCCGGCGGGCATGACGATCGACTCGCCCTCGTGCAGGATATACTGCTGACCGTCGACCGTGATGCGGCCGACGCCCTCGAGACAGGTGACGAATGCATCGCCGCCGGAGCGATGGCTGCTGATCTCCTCGCCCTTGTCAAAGGCGAAGAGCGTGATGCTCACGGCGTCGTTCTGCGCAAGCGTCCTGCTGACGACCTGACCGGGCTGGCAGGCGACCTGCTCCCGCAGGGTCACGACCTCGGCCTTGGAGATATTTTTAATCATTTCGCGCATTTTCAATCATCCTTTCCTGCGCCGCAGACGGCGCTTCTATCTAGTTTATTATATCAGGGAAACTCTGATTCAATCGCAAGAGCGGTCAGCGAGGGATTTTGTTCCAGATTGAGGTTT
>URCY01000029.1 GCA_900546415.1 uncultured Eubacteriales bacterium | reverse complement strand
TCTGATTAAATTGCAAGAGCGGTCAGCGAGGGATTTTGTTCCAAATTGAGGTTTGAAAATCGCAGGAATCCTTTACGTATTTCAAGATTTTCAAACCGATAAGCTGGGGCAAAAGGCCCGCTGAGTGCCGCTGCCGATTCATTCAGAGGTTCCCTAAGGATGCCGGATTGAAACCGTAGCCTTCGGTATAAAAGAAGACAGAACAAGCGCCTCCTTCGGGTCATCCGGAGGGGGCGCTTTGTCATGCCTGTGCGTGCGGGAGCGTGCGGCTGCGCGGTGCATATTCCGTGTATCAGGTCGGCATTGCAGAGCGTTCTGCGCGGGTATCACCGCGCTGCCGTCACGGCCGGGCGGCGCGCAGAACGGCGCGGCGGCTGAGGGGCGCGCTGCCCGTCGGCAGCTCCGTGAAGCGGTCAGCGGCGGGGCGAAGCAGTTCGGCCGTGACACCTGCACGCTCGGAAATGCCCTGCGGGAGCAGCCCGTTTCGGATGCACCATGCCATTGCGCCGCTGCAGCGGCTGCGATAGGCGCGGTTTCCGGCTTGCAGGGCCGCAAGCCGATCGTCAACGGCGGCGCTGCGCGGCGCGAACAGCATCGCAAGCTCCCCGGCGGTCATCGGCTTGTCCGGCTGGAGCGTGTTGTTGGAATAGACCACGGCGCGCGTTTTTTGCAGCGCGCAAAAGGCGTCGAAATCCGGGTCGTCCCGGCCGACGTCGGCAAAGGGCGAATGGCGCTCGAGCAGCTCCTGCACGGTCACGACGCGATATCCCGCGTCCGTCAGCAGCTCAAGCTGGCGGCGCAGACCCGCCGCGACGGGCGTCCGCTTGGCCATGTTGTAGCCGTCCTTCTGGAAAATGATCTGGCCGCAGAAGAAATCGGGATCCTCCGCGAGCTTTTTCTGCACGGGTGCGACCATCTCGTCAAGCTCGGCCGCGATGGGATCCTCTGCGTGGGACGGGAGCCAGCCCGCGCCGTCGAAGCTCGCCGCGAGATAGAGATAGCCCATGCGGTCATAAGCGTCGTAGGACGTGAAGCGCTTGTCGATGCGGTCGACGTAGTGCGGCGGGCGGCTCATCGTCATGCGGTAGCCGTGGCTTTGCAGCAGACGGTCGAGCTTTGTCAGATCGTCGACCACGGCGTCGAGCGTGCCGAGCACATGGCGCTTGCCGTAGACATAGGGCTTTTTGCCAAACAGGGCATGGCGATAGCCGTGGTTCGTGATCTGGTGCCCCTCCCGAATGATGCGCTCAAGCAGCTCGGGACAGTTCAGCGCGCCGCCGTGGGCGTCCTGCCCGAAGCAGGGGTAGTGGTCGTAGGCCGTGCCGCCCCACGTCGGACTGCCGAGCGCGCCGCAGACGTCGGGGTAGTTGCCGGACGTATCGCCGACGACGTCAAAGGTGCCCTTGGCGCCGAATTCGTCGAGCGTGTCGAGCAGGACGTCCGTCAGGGCGCGGCCGCCGAAGGCATCCGGGGACGCCGGGAGTGCCATCGGGCCGTCGTCGAAGGTCATGGCGCAGACGCGCTCATCGGTTTTCACGCGCTCAATGCGGCGGGTGTAGGAGACGCAGCGGGCCGGTTCGGGCAGGAGCACGCGCTTGGCAAAGCGTTTCACTTTTTTTCCGATGCGGACGAAGGTACTCATGTTCCACCTCTCAGATTGCGCAGGGCGCAGAGTGCGGCGTAGGGCAGCCATTTCAGATAGGCGCTCACGCCGGATTTTTTCTTTTTCAGGTAGGTCAGGCGGCTGCGCGCGAAGGCGAGCTGCTTGCATCTGGCGCAGGAAAAGCCGCCCGGGGCGGACAGCGCGGCGCGCAGAGCCGGGACGGTACACGTCTCGGCGGAGACGGCGACCCATGCGCGGCCGACCTCGGAGGGCTGGTGCGCGTCGCTCCCGGCGGTTTGCAGCAGCCCGTGCCGCACGGCCTCGGCCTCTGCCAGACGGTTGGCATTGCGGCGCTTTTTCGTCGCGCGGCAGTTGTGCGTCTCAAGACCGTCGAGCCGGTCGCGAAGCGCCGCAATCTGCGCGGCGATCTCGGCCTCGCTGCGCTGCGTCAGCTCAAAGGGGTGCGCCAGCACGCACAGCCCGCCGGCCTCGCGAACGACGCGAACGGCGTCGTCAAAGCGGACGCGCCCGGTTTCCTCGCCCGGGCAGATGCAGGGACGCTGCAAAAAAAGCCCGAGCAGGTGGCCGGACTCGGTGGAGTACTCCACGCCGGGGATCAGGAGCACGCCGTCGCGCACGGGGCGCGCGAACACGTCCCCGGAGGCGCAGCGGTTATGGTCGCAGACGGCCAGCGCGTCGACGCCGCGCTGCTTGGCGGCTGCGGCGGCCTGCGTAAGCGTCATGCGGCTGTCGGGCGAGCGCTCCGTGTGAATATGCAGATCAAGCTTGAATTGGGTCATGCGCGCGTTCCTTTCCGAAGGGTTTGGTGCAGATAGCGCCAGAAGGGACGTTGGTCGCGGAAGCGGAACAGCGCCTCCTTTGCGCGAAAGAGGTCGGCAAGGCCGGACGCGGCGACGCGCAGATGCCCCTTCTTCAGGTGCGCGAGGACGCTGAGCGTGTCGTTGAGCACGAAGCGCATCCGCTGTCCGCGCCGATAGGCCGCGTCGGGCTGCGCAAAGACCGTGCCGGAGGCGGCGCGGATGTAATCCTCCGCAAAGCGGCTTCCGGCGGCCTCGGTCAGGGGATAGCTGCCCCAGACGCGCGGGTTGATCTCGAGCACGCGGCCGCCCTTGAACTCGACCATGGCAATGCCGACAAAATGCAGCGCCTGCAGCAGGGAGACGGCCTGCACGACCATTTTTTCGTCATACAGGCTCTCACAGCAGGCAGACGGCCCGCCCGTGATCGGGTATTCGCGGATGCGGCGGTGGCAGAAGACGCTGACCGGGCGGCTCTCGGCATCCATCACGAGGCAGACGCCGCAGCTGGGGCCTTCTACCAGCTCCTGCACGAGGCATTGCGGGTCGAGGGCGGACATGCGCGCCCAGGCGGCGTCAAATTCGGCCGCGTTGCGCGCGACGGCGTAGCGCTGCTCGGCGTGCAGACCCAGCTTCTCGCCGCAGCGCGGCTTCAGAATCACCGGGAAGACCGGCCGTTCGCCGTTTGCGACGTCAAATTCCCGCGGGACCGGAACGCCGCAGGCCAGCGCGGCGCGCGCAACGACGCGTTTATCGTTCGCGGAATCCAGAATTTCGGGATCGGCGACGAGAAGATCGCAGACCGCCTGAAATTCCGCGCGGCGCGCCGCAACGGCGGACAGCGTGTCCGCACCGATCGGGAAGAGCGCGGGGCGCTCCGTCTGCGCCCGGCAGAGGGCGAGCAGACGGTCGGCATAGGCGGCGTCATGCACCGAGCCGTCCAGCCGGACGCATTCGTCCACGCTGCGGCAGACAAAGGCGGGCGGGTCGAGCGGGGCCTCCGCCGACGCCTGCACGGCGAGGATGCGGTATCCGGCGCGCTTTAACGGACGAATGACCGCCATGGCCGTGCGATAACGAACATCGGTTATGAGCACAGTGCGCATGGCGGTCATTCCTTTCGGCGGGCAGTCCCGCGTTTTTGGTTGTGTTATTCGGCGGAGATCAGGAAGTAATAGACCGGCTGGCCGCCGTTCATAACCGTGATCTCGGCGTCCGGGCAGGCGGCCGAGAAGATCGCCGCAGCGTTATGCGCCTGTTCCTCGTTCGTGTCCGCGCCGTAGAAGATCGTGATGAATTCCTTGCCCTCGTTGTTCAGGCTTTCGGCCATACGGCGCAGGAGGGCGTCCATATCGGTGTCGTTGCCGAAGAGCGCGCCGCCGTTGAGCGCGAGATATTCTCCGGCGTGGATGTCGTGGCCGTCGAAATCGGAATCCCGCGCGGCGTAGGTCAGCTGCATGGTCGTGACGTTTTTCATGGCCTCGCGCATGGCGGCGGCGTTGCTGTCCTCACCGGCGTCGGGGTCAAAGACCAGCATGGCCGAAATGCCCTGCGGCACGGTCTTGCTCGGAATCACGACGACCTTTTTCTCGGTCAGTGGCTGCACCTGCTCGGCGGCCATAATGATGTTTTTGTTGTTCGGGAAGACAAAGACCACCTCGGCGGGCGTCGCGTTGACCTTCTCGAGGATGTCCTGCGTGGAGGGGTTCATCGTCTGGCCGCCGGAGATGATGTTGTCGGCGCCCAGCTCGCGGAAGGCGTTGGCCAGCCCCTCGCCTGCGCAGACGGCGACCATGCCGTAGTGCTTCTCGGGGGCGGCGACGGTCGGCTCGGCGTTCTCCAGCTCCTGCTCGAGCTGCTCGAGGTCGTCGGTGCTGCGGGCGGCGCGCCCGGCGGCAAGATCGTCATGCTGCATCTGCATGTTCTCGATCTTGGCAAGCTCCAGCGTGCCGTATTTCTGCGACTCGGTCAGCGCCGCGCCGGGAATGTTCGTGTGCACATGCACCTTGAAGGCCTCGTCGTCCTCGCCGATGACGATGCTGTCGCCGATCGTGTCAAGGTAGCGGCGCAGGGGCGTCAGGTCGACGTCCTCCTCAAACTTGCGGACGATATAGACGGTGTCGAAGGCGAAGGTGATGTCGCCGGTGTCGAATTCGTTGAAATCCGCCTGCTCCTTGACCTCGGAGGAGGCGGTCGGCTCGGCAATCTCCTTGCCCTGCGCCACGTCGAGCATGGTTTGCAGGACGTAGAGCCAGCCCTTGCCGCCCGCGTCGACCACGCCGGCCTTTTTCAGGACCGGGTTCTGCTCGACCGTCTCGGCCAGCGCCCCGGTCGCGCCGTCAATGGCGACGGTGAGAACGGTCTCGAAGCACGGCTCGTCGACCTCGACGGCCTGCTCGGCGGCAATGCGCGCGACGGTCAGGATCGTGCCCTCGGCGGGCTTCATCACGGCCTTATACGCGGCCTCGACGCCGGCCTGAAGCGCGGCGGCGAGCTGACGGCCGTCGCATTCCTCCAGCCCCTTGAGGCTGCGCGAGAAGCCGCGGAACAGCAGCGAAAGAATGACGCCGGAGTTGCCGCGCGCGCCGCGCAGCATCGCCGAGGCGGTGGCGTCGGCGACCTTCGTGAGCGTCGGCTCGTGCAGCTTGCGCAGATCGGCGGCGGCGGCGTTGAGCGTCATGCTCATATTCGTGCCGGTGTCGCCGTCCGGCACCGGGAAGACGTTCAGCTCGTTGATCTGCTGCTTATGCTGCTCCACAACGGACGCAGCTCCGCAAATCATTTTCCGGAGCTGCGCCCCTTGAATTTTCTCTGTCAATTTGTGCACCTGCCTCTCAGTCAATGACCATCGAGTCAACGTAGATCGTGACATCGCGGACTTGAATGTCGGTCTGCTTGCAGACCATATAACGCACCTCGGAGATGATGGAATCTCCGACTGCGGAAAGGTTCACGCCACGGTCGACCATGATGTGCAGCTCGATGGAGAGCGTGCCGTCCTCGTTGGTCTCAACATGGACGCCCTTGCCCATGGACTCCAGACGGAGCAGGTGCACCAGCCCGTCTTTGACCGAACGGATCGCCATGCCCTTGACGCCGAAGCAGTTCGTGGCGGCGTTCCCGGCGATTTTCGTGAATACATTGTTGCCGACAGCGATGCTGCCGAGCTCATTTTCGCGGCGAATCATGAAAAATCCTCCTTAAAAGCAAAGTGGTTCGTGGGCTCAGAGCATACTCTCTTCCCAGCAGGCGGGCGCCTTCAGCCCCAGCAGGGTCGCCACGGTCGGCGCGACGTTGGCCAGACCGAAATGCCCCTCCTTGATGGTGTGCTGCACGCCCGGATCATAGATGATGAACGGAACGGGGTTCAGGCTGTGCGCCGTGCGCACGGAGGTCTTGCCCTTCTTGGTCTCGGTCATCTGGTCGGCGTTGCCGTGGTCGGCGGTGACGAGCACCGTGTAGCCCAGACGGTCGGCCGCCTCGATAATACGGCGCACGCCGGTGTCGACGCACTCCATGGCCGTCACGACCGCCGACATCACGCCGGTGTGGCCGACCATGTCGCCGTTCGGGAAGTTGCAGCGCAGGAAATCGTATTTTCTGCTCTCCATCGCCGCGATCATGTGGTCGGCGATCTCGACGGATTTCATCGCCGGTGCCTGCTCGAAGGGGATGACGTCCGAGGGGATCTCGTCATACGTCTCGAGGGCTTCGTCGACCTTGCCGGAGCGGTTGCCGTTCCAGAAATAGGTGACGTGGCCGTATTTCTGCGTCTCGGACAGAGCGTATTCGCGGATGCCGTTGGCGCAGCAAAGCTCGGTCAGGGTGTTGCGGATGACGGGCGGCTCGACGAGGTAGCGCGTCGGGATCTTGAGGTCGCCGTCGTATTCCAGCATACCGGCATAGAGCACGCCGGTGTAGTCGCCGCGGTCGAACTTGTCGAAGTCCTTGCGGTCGAAGGCGAGGGAGATCTCCTGCGCGCGGTCGCCGCGGAAGTTGAAGAGCACGACGGAGTCGCCGTTGGCAATGCGCGCGACCGGCTCGCCGTTCTCGGCGACGACGAAGGCGGGCAGATCCTGATCGATGCAGCCCAGCTCCCTGCGGTAGGTCTCAATGGCCTCCTCGGCGCTCGGGAACTGACGGCCGAGCCCCTGCACATGGGTGCGCCAGCCGTCCTCGACCATCTTCCAGTTGGCCTCGTAGCGATCCATGGTGATCTGCATTCTGCCGCCGCCGGAGGCGATGCGGTAGTCGCAGCCGTCCTTGCGCAGCTCGGCCAGCACGTCCTCAAGCTGTCGGACGTAGTCCAGCGCGCTCGTGGCCGGGACGTCGCGGCCGTCGAGCAGGATGTGGCAATAGGCGCGCTTGACGCCCTCGGCGTGCGCATGGCGCAGCAGGGCGAACAGATGCGAGATGTTGCTGTGGACGTTGCCGTCGGACAGCAGGCCGAGGAAGTGGAAGGCCTTGCCGGTGCCGACGCAGTTGGCGATCAGCGCCTTCCATGTGGCGGATTCAAAAAGCTTGCCGTTTTCGATCGACTCGCTGACGAGCTTTGCGCCCTGCGAATAGATCTGGCCGCAGCCCAGCGCGTTGTGGCCGACCTCGGAGTTGCCCATATCGTCGTCGGTGGGCAGGCCGACGGCCGTCCCGTGCGCCTTGAGCCAAGTATGCGGGCAGGTTGCAAGCAGATGATCGAGCGTCGGGGTCTTCGCGACCGCGACTGCGTCGCCGCTGCCGCCGTCACCCTTGCCGACGCCGTCCATAATTACTAAAACAATCGGTTTTTTCATGGTGCAATTGCCTCCATATCCATTTCAGTCTGTACATTATACTATATTTTTCCCTTGAATACAATCTTTTTTTCACCGGAGGCCGGGATAAACCGGAAATTTTGCAGCGAAACAGCCGGACGCACGGGGCGTCCGGCTGTTTTTTCAGTTGGGAGCGGAGCGCTCTGCCTCGGGGCGTCCGGCGAAGATCATCATCGCGGCGACCGAGAAGAACATGGCCATCAGATACGGCTCCTCCCAGAGACTCTCGAAGAAGCTCGCCGTAAGCATTCCGATCAGGCCGCAGAGCATCCCGGCTGTCAGCGGCCGGAGCCTCGCGCGGACGGCGGCCGCCGCAGCGCGCGCGCCGTTCCAGAGCAGCAGGAGCATTGAGGTGATGAAGCCGCAGAGGCCGACGATGCCGTTTTCCGCGAGGATCTTGACGTAATAATTGTCCACATAGGCGTATTCAAATGTGGAATTGATCGGGTTCTGCATAGCCACGGCGCCGCCGTAGCGGCCGAAGCCCAGCCCCTGCGCCCAGTGGTCGGCGCGGTCGAGATAGCCGAAGGCGCGATCCCAGCGGGCGGCGCGGCCGCCGCGGTTGTTCGACTCGACAAAGGCGTCGGTGAAGAGGTAGCCGATGCGGCTGCGCACGAAGGGCAGGAAGCAGGCCGCGATCCCGCCGACGAGCATCAGCAGGAGCAGACGGCGGTCGACGATCAGCGCGAAGCAGACGGCGGCCACGACCAGCGCGAACCACGCGCCGCGCGTCATGGTGAACAGGCAGGCCAGGCACATGCACAGGGCGCAGAGCCAGTAAAACACCTTTTCCGCCGGGGCGTCGACCGTGTAGGCCATGCCGACGGTGATCGGCGTGACGAGCACCAGATAGCCGCCGAGGATGTTCGGGTTGCTGAAGATGCTGAACACGCGCGTGCGCACGGCGGTCTCGGCCTGATCCGTCCAGTTCGACGGGATCTCGACGCCGAGCAGATACTGCGCCACGCCGTAGAGCGCGATGAGCGCGCCGAGCAGCACGATGACCTTGGTCATGAGCAGCAGGTCGGCGCGGTCGCGCAGCAGATTTATGACAAGATAGAACAGCAGCAGATACTGCATCGAGGCGCGGAAACCGCTGATGCTGACGGAGACCGGGGCGCTCCACGTCCAGACGAGGAGGACAAGACCGATCAGCAGATACAGCCCGACGCCCAGCCCTGCGCCGCTGACGCGGCTGCGCAGCGGCTTCTGCGCCGACGCGCGCTGATAGAGCGCCCAGACGAAGCCGACGAGCAGCAGCAGCTCGTCCCAGATCGAGCCGAGCAGACTGAGCTGCAGCACGTCGCGCAGCAGCCAGTCAAGCGGGGCATAGGCCGCGACGATCGCCAGCAGCACGGCCGTGAAGCCGCCCTGGCAGAGCCGGCCGAGCAGCAGACTCTCGCGGAATGCCCGGCCGATTGCCTGACAGAGACCGCCGAACAGGCTCTGCCGCAACGCCGGGAGCAGATGCGCCTGTCCCCAAGCGGAAAGACGGGCGCTGCGGCGCTCCGAGGCGGCGCAGTAGGCCGAGGACTCGACGGCGCAGGGGCGCTTCAGCAGCCATGCAAAGAGCCGGTAGGTCGCGCTTTCGCGCCAGAGACGCCCGAGCGCGCGCATCCCGCGTCCGAGCGGACTGCGCCTCAGCCAGCCCGCGAGCATGGCGCATAAGCGCCAGACCAGACTGGTCGTGAGCAGCTCATTCATGAGAGCTTCTCCATGCGGTCGACCGTGGCGATGATCTCAACGTCGAGCGTCTTGAGATAAAGCTCCTTACCGATGCGGACCTCCTGCGTGCCGACGCTGTAATGGCCGGAGGATGGCGTGGCCTTGGCCTCAACGGTGATATGCAGAACATAGGAACCGTCGGTCTCGCCCGGCTCGGCGGTCACCTTCGTCACGCAGGCGTCGATGAGCTTATCGCCGTTGTAGATGCGGCCGGCCTCGGCCTCCACGTTGCCTACCTTGGTCTTGCCGGCCGTGAGCGCGGCCTGAATGCTGTCGGCCAGCGTCTTGGAAAGCTCGTCCGTGGTCATTTCAAAGCGCAGGTTCGGCTCGCTCAGCGCGTCGGCCGTGTCCGCGCCATCGGCGCCGCTGCGGCCGACTACCTTCACGACCGCAAAGGCGATCGCCGCCACAAGAACCAGCAGGATCAGAATGTCAATGATATTCAGCTTGCGTTTCATGATTACCTCCAAAAAGTAGTGATTGCTTTTTCTGAAAACTCCAACTATAATATATGAAAACGCGAAAAAAGTCAAGCGCTGGCGCGCTTGTAAAAAGGAGCGGATGAAACGATGAAAATTATGCACATGATCTCCGGCGGCGACGTCGGCGGCGCGAAGACCCATGTCCTGTCACTGGTGCAGGGCCTGATGGCCACGGACACCGTGCGTCTCGTCTGCTTCACGGAGGGCGAATTCGCCGCCGACGCGCGAAAAATGGGCATTCCCACGACCGTTTTGCAGGATAACAACCTGCTGCGCGTGCGCAGGAGCATCCTCGAGATGATCCGCGCCGACGGCTGCGAGGTGCTGCACTGCCACGGCTCACGCGCCAATCTGATGGGGATGCTGCTGCGCGGAAAGACGGATATTCCGATGATCTCCACCGTCCACAGCGACTATAAGCTCGATTATATGGGGCGGCCGCTGGCGAACCTGACCTACGGCACGCTCAACCGCCGCGCGCTGCCGCGCTTCGACGCGTGGATCGGCGTGTCCGCCAACATGACGCAGCTCCTGATCGCGCGGGGCTTTGATCCGCAGCGGGTCTTCACGCTCTATAACGGCGTCGCCTTCCCCGGCGCAGAGCCGAGGCAGACGCGGCAGGAGTATCTTGCCCGGCTCGGCATCGAGCCGGACTGCCTGATCTGCGGCATCGCCGCGCGCATCAACCCCGTCAAGGACATGACCACGCTCGTGCGCGCCTTTGCCAAGGCACACGCGCAGTGCCCGCAGATGCGGCTGCTGATCGCGGGCGACGGCGAGCAGGCCGACGAGATCCGCGCGCTGGCAGCGGAGCTTTGCGACAGGGACAGCTATCGCTTCCTCGGCTGGGAGAAGGACATTGACAGCTTTTATAACGCGCTGGACATCAACCTGCTGACCTCGGTGTCCGAGGGCTTCCCGTATGCGCTGCCCGAGGGCGCGCGGATGCACTGCGCGACGATCGCCAGCGAGGTCGGCGGCGTGCCCGACCTGATCGAGGACGGTGTGACCGGCCTGCTCTTCACGCCCGGCGACGTCGAGGCGCTGAGCGCGCACATGGTCGACCTTGCGCAGGACGCCGGAAAGCGCCGCCGCCTGAGCGACGCGCTCTATGAGAAAACGAAGCGCGATTTCTCGCTGGAGGCCATGCTCCGCAACCAGCGCAGCATTTACGAAACGCTCCTGCGCCGCGCGGCGCGGCCGAAGCGGGCGCGCGACGGCGTGGTCGTCTGCGGCGCTTACGGCAAGGGCAACAGCGGCGACAACGCCATTCTGAACGCAATCGTCGAGCAGCTGCACCGCATCGACCCCGATCTTCCGATCTGCGCCCTGAGCCGCAAGCCGGACGAGACGCGCCTGTGCGCCAAGGTCGACGCGGTTTATACCTTCAACATTCTGCGCATCGCGCGCCGTCTGCGCCGCAGCAAGCTCTATCTGAGCGGCGGCGGCACGCTGATGCAGGACGCGACGAGCACGCGCTCGCTGCTGTATTACCTCTTCAGCATCCGGCAGGCCAAGCACGCCGGGTGCCGCGTGATGCTCTACGGCTGCGGCATCGGTCCGATCGACCGGCCGCGCAACCGCAGACGCACCGCCCGGACGCTTGAGCGCTGCGCCGACGTGATCTCCGTGCGCGACCGCTACTCGCTCGAGACGCTGAAGGCGTTGGGCGTGACGGGGCCGGAGACGCATCTGAACGCCGACCCGGCGCTTCTGATCGACCCGCCCAGCTCGAACGAGCTGAACAACTACCTGCGCCACTGCGGCCTGACGCGCGACGGACGCTATCTGCTTTTGGCCGTGCGGCCGTGGCCGGACTTTGAGGAGAAGCTGGACGTCTTTGCGGCCGCCGCCGAGTACGCCGCCCGGGAATACGGTCTGACGCCCGTGCTCTATGCGATGGAGCCGCAGCGGGACGCGGCGGCCTGCCGGCAGGTGGCCGAGCGCCTGAGCGTGCCGCATCTGTGCCTGAACGCCGGGACGGACGGGGCAGAGGTGCTGGCGCTCATCCGCCGCATGGCGCTCGTCATCTCCATGCGGCTGCACACGCTGATCTTCGCAGCCGGACAGGGCGTGCCGATGATCGGCATCGTCTATGACCCGAAGGTCAGCGGGTTTCTGGACTACCTCGGGCAGGAGCGCTATGTCTCGCTTTCGGAGCTGGAGGCGGGCGCGCTGCGCCGCATGATCGACGAGGCGCTTGCGGAGAACGGCAGGTACGCCGCGCGCATCCGGCAGCTGCGCGAGCTGGCCGGGGAGAACGAGGCGCTGGCCAGAAGGCTGCTGAAATAATCGAAATCCCGTGTTTTCAACCGAAAACACGGGAT
Source organism: uncultured Eubacteriales bacterium (assembly GCA_900546415.1). Classification (GTDB taxonomy): domain Bacteria; phylum Bacillota; class Clostridia; order Oscillospirales; family Oscillospiraceae; genus JAZOXB01. The sequence goes on along the minus strand of URCY01000029.1, from coordinate 10,513 downwards.
TTTTGCTATGCAAAAGCATAGCAAAAATAAGAAATGTGCCATTTCCTCGCCCCTGCGGGGCAACCGGAAATGATGCACAAAAACTTCATGCACCGGCATTTGCGCATTTTCGTGGTGCGGTGCTCACGCATGAAGTTTTATGCGATTTTTCGTTCCAAAACGGTCAGGATCCGCACGACCGGGAGGACGAGCGTCCCGGCGGCGAGATTGCCGACGGCATGGACGATGTCGAAGGGCAGCCCTGCGACGATCCATGCGAGCATCTGACGAAAGCTCAGACCGAACAGCAGCGCCTGCGCCGGGGCATAGAGCGTGCCGAACAGCAGCCCGTGCAGACCGCAGACGAGCATATACATCGGGACGGCCAGCCTCGGCCTGAGGCCGCGCGGCAGCAGCATCGTCACGCCCCAGAGGATCGCCCAGAGATAGAGATAGGGCAGCCACCACGCGGCAAAGCCGCAGAAGATGCCGTTGAGCAGAACATAGACATAGATCGGAATGAGCGCGCGCCTGCGGTAGACCACGGTGTAGGCCATGGTGAACATCCCGAGCAGGTGGATGTTCGGCAGCAGCTCCAGCAGGAGCTTGGAGGCGAACATGACCGCGCCGAGCATGGAGAAGATCGCCATGTGGCGCAGGTCAAGACGGGCTTTGGGGCTTTTATTCGGCGCGGAAGGCATAGCTCGCGCCGTCGGTGACGGCGGTGCTGTCGACGCCGGCCGTGGCGTATTCGCCGTCGACGTAGAACGCCCAGTATTTGCCGTCGGTGTCGTAGTCGAGCGTGACGCCGTCGACGGTCTTGACATACAGACCGTATTCGGAGTCCTCACCGGCGATCAGACCGAGCGCGACGAGCGCCTCGCCGACCGTCTCGGCATCGGTGTGCACGGTGTAATACTTCGTCGAGCCGTCAACGTCAGTGACTTCAAAAGTGAAGCTCTTGGCGCCCTCGCCCAGCTCGGTGGGCGTTTCCTCTGCAAGAGAGGAGGACTCGGAAGCGACCGTAGCGGTCTCGGACGCTGCGGTGGTGGTCACCGGAGCGGTGGTCTCCGGGGTCTTGGGGGCACAGCCCTGCAATCCTGCTGCCGCAAGCAGAAGCACAAGGATGAGACAGATCAGGGAACGCGAAAAATGTTGCTTCATGGTATCTTTCTCCTTATGATAGATTGTTCGCCGGGGGAGCGAAGCGGCAAAAATGCCAGCCGGATACACGGCGGCTTCGCTCGGTGGGCCGTCTTCCGGCTCACGGAGGCGGCGCGGCGCCTTCTCGGAGCTTGCGCCCCAATGGCTGCGGCGTCCTGCGGCGGACGTCGTGCTGCGCTGCTTTGCGGCAGCAGACCGCGCTTCGCGGCTTGCTGCGGCGGTTCCGTTTACGGCGGTGGTCCCGCACAGGCCTTGCACCTGTTTCCGAATGCCGCACGGTTCGTGCGGTGTCAAACCCGACCCGACGAGGCCAATTGTAGCAAATTCCGCGCAAAAAAGCAAGGCCGGGCAAAAATCTGCCGAGCCTTGCGGGTAAGCTGTTTGTGAGCTTGCGCCAGCGCCGTTTGGCGTCTGCGTTACTGCTTCTCCTTGAGCAGATCGCGGATCTCCGTCAGGAGCACTTCCTCGTTCGAGGGCTTGGGCGGCTCGGCGGGCTTTTCGGCCTCCTGCTTCCTGCCCAGCTCGCGCACGCGGTTGACGCCCTTGACCATCAGGAAGATCACAAAGGCCAAGATCAGAAAGCTGATGACCGACGAGAGAAAATCGCCGAACGCGAGGTAATTCTTCACGACCGTTCCGTCCTCAGCCAGCTTTTCGCCGAACAGGGAGGGCAGCTCGATCCTCCAAGCGGAGAAATCGATGCTCCCGGTGAAGATCGACAGGATCGGCATCAGGATCTTATCCGTGAACGAGGTCACGAGATCCTTGAAAATGCCGCCGACGATCACGCCGATGGCCATGTCGAACAGGCTGCCCTGCATCGCGAATTCGCGGAATTCCTGAAAAAAGCCCTTCTTTTCCTTTTTTGCCACAGGTTTCCCTCCTTCCTGTCAGGATTTTCGTTTTTATTATATCGGCTGACGGCGCAAATGGCAAGCGGAATTTTGCGCCGACGAGCCGCCGTGCAGTGCGCCAAACGGGATTTTTCAGCGCTTTTCCGAGGAAGCGGCGGAAATTAGAAGAAAAACTGGTTGAAATCACCGAAGAAATCGGCTATAATAAAATTGTGTAACTTATGGGAATCGCCGGACCGGTTTTTTTGCGGATCGGCTCAGCGCTTCCTTTGAATCTGGGAGGTGCCTGCATGGGCGAAATCCTTTCGGTGGTCTCCGGGAAGGGCGGAACGGGAAAAACGACGCTCTGCGCGGGGATCGCATCCTGCCTGGCCGCAGAGGACAAGCGTGTGCTCTGCATCGACGCGGACATCGGTCTGCGAAATCTTGACATCGCGCTCGGCATGAGCGAGCAGTCCATCCTCACGTTCACGGACGTGATGAACGGGCTTTACGAACTCACGGATGCGACGGCGCATCCCCGGCTGGACAATCTGTTTCTGCTGACCGCGCCCTTCCGCGAGGAGGGGCTTGACCGCGAGGCGTTCCGCAGGCTGCTCGAGACGGCGCGCGAGCGCTTTGACTTCTGCCTGATCGACGCGCCGGCGGGCGTGGGAACGGGCTTTCAGCTCGCGACGGCCTTTTCCGACCGCTGCCTCGTCGTCTCCACCCCCGACCCCGCCAGTATGCGCGACGCGGCTGCGGCCGCCGATCAGCTCACGCTCGCGGGGAAGGAAAACCTCTCCCTGATCGTCAACCGCGTCACACCGAAGCTGTTCCGCAAGATGGAGCTGACCGTCGACGACATGATGGACAGCGTCGGTCTGCCGCTGCTGGGGCTTGTCCCCGAGGATCCGATGGTGATGCTTGCGGCCGCGCGCGGCTGCCCGCTGGTGCTCGCGGCAACGGAGGGCGCTGCGGAGGCCTGCCTGCGGATCGCGCGCCGCCTGCGCGGCGTGACCGTACCGCTGATGAAATTTTGAGGTGATCTGAATGAATATAACTTTGATGGCACATGACAAGAAAAAAGAGCTGATGGTTCAGTTCTGCACGGCCTATAAGAGCATTCTTGCCAAGCACAGCCTCTCGGCGACCGCGACGACCGGCCGGCTGGTCTCCGAGGCGACGGGTCTGCCCATCACGCTGTTCCTGTCGCACAATCAGGGCGGCCGCCAGCAGGTCGACGCCCGCATCGCCTATAATGAGATCGATATGGTCATTATGTTTGCCGACCCGAACAACATCGACCCTTGGGAGGATCAGCAGATCGTGCAGACGCTGCACCTCTGCGACACCTATAACGTCCCCGTTGCGACCAATCTGGCCTCGGCCGAGATGCTCATCCTCGGCCTGCAGCGCGGCGACCTGGACTGGCGCGAGATGATCCAGCGCAAGCGCACAGTGAGGTAACTGCCATGGACGCATACGAAATAATTGAAAAGATCCGCACGGCGGAGAAGAAAACGCCGGTGCGCGTGACGCTGACGGTGAAGGCGCCGTGTACCTTTTCCGGCGTGGAGGACTTCTGCGGCGGAAGCGGCCTGCATATCCTTTACGGAGACTGGGAGGTCCTGCGTCCCCAGCTCGAGGCCAACCGCGAGCGCATTGCCGCGCTGCATGTCGAAAATGAGGCGCGCAACTCCGCACTGCCGATGCTTGACCTCAAGACGCTGCACGCGCGCATCGAGCCGGGCGCGATCCTTCGCGAGGGCGTGACGGTCGGCGACAACGCCGTGGTCATGATGGGCGCGATCCTGAACATCGGCGCAGTCGTGGGCGAGGGCAGCATGATCGACATGGGCGCCGTGCTCGGCGGCCGCGCGACCGTCGGAAAGCGCTGCCATATTGCGGCGGGCGCCGTGCTCGCGGGCGTGATCGAGCCGCCCAGCGCGCAGCCGGTCGTGATCGGCGACGACGTGGTCGTCGGCGCGAACGCCGTCGTGCTCGAGGGCGTCCATGTCGGCAACGGCGCGGTCGTTGCGGCCGGGGCGGTCGTGACGCAGGACGTGCCGGAGAACGCCGTGGTCGCCGGGACACCGGCGCGCGTCGTCAAGCTCAAGGATGCGAAAACCAACGTGAAGACCGCGCTGGTCGACGCACTGCGCGAATTATAACCCCGGCAGAAAGGAACTGACTACATATTATGGCATTTTTGGACTGGCTGAAGGTCGTTTTCCTCGGCATCGTCGAGGGCATCACCGAGTGGCTGCCCATCAGCAGCACCGGCCACATGATCCTGGTCGACAGCTTCTGGAAGACCCCGAACCACCCCGTTCTGACCGAGAGCTTCATGAACATGTTCATGGTCGTGATCCAATTCGGCGCGATCCTGGCGGTCGTGGTGCTCTATTTCGGCAAATTCTGGCCGTTCCACCGCAGACGCGAGCCGCGCCATTCGTGGTTCGCCGCGCAAAGTGACAACGCCCTTGTCGGCGGGCTGCAAGGCTTCTGCGACCATTATTGCTACATGGACAAGATCATCATGTGGCTGAAAATCGCCGTCTCCTGTCTGCCTGCAATCCTCATCGGCCTGCCGCTGGACGACTGGATGGACGCGCATCTGTATAACGGCGTCGTGGTCGCCGCGATGCTCATCCTCTACGGCGTGGGCTTCCTGTTTGTCGAGCGCTATAACCGCTCGCGCAAGCCGCGCGTGACCTCCGTTGCGGCGGTCACATGGAAGGACGCCGCGCTCATCGGCGTGTTTCAGGTTCTCGCGCTCGTGCCGGGCACCTCTCGCTCCGGCGCGACCATTCTCGGCGGCATCCTGATCGGCGCCTCGCGCGAGACGGCTGCGGAATACACCTTCTTCCTCGCGATCCCGGTCATGTTCGGCGCGTCGCTGCTCAAGCTGGTCAAATTCGGCTTCCATTTCACCGGGACGCAGTTTGCCGTGCTCCTCGTGGCGATGGCCGTGGCCTTCGCCGTGTCGATCGCGGCGATCAAGTTCCTGATGAATTACATCAAAAAGCACGATTTCACGGCCTTCGGCTGGTATCGCATCGGCCTTGGCGTGGTCGTTCTGATCTGGTACATTCTGAGCAGATAAACAACGATATAGAATGAATGCCTTCAGCTCGAACACCGCGTGCCACGGGGTGCTCGAGCTGTGCTTTTTTACGGAGGAAGCGTATGGTTACAAAAGAAAAACGCGGGCTGCTCCGGCGGCTGGCAGGTTACGGCCTGCTCGTGCTGGCGGTGACCGGCGCGCTGCTGGCGCTGCTTCGCCTTCGGCCGAAGCAGGCGCGGGCGGCGCAGGAGACGGCTGCGCCCACCCGGCCGCCGACCGAGATGGCAGTGTCGACGCGACCGGCCGAGCCGATGCAGGAGACGGAGTCCGTCGAGACGGAGCAGCCCGCGACGGAGACGACGCTGCCCGCGCCGCTCCCGGAGGGCTACCGCGAGGAGTATGCCCTGCCGCCGCTGTCTGACGGAACGCTCGTGCTCGTGAACCGGGATTTCGGCTTTGAGCCGGACGGCGTTGAAACGGTCTCAATCAACGACCTGCGGTCGATCCACTACGGCGTGCGCAGCACGGAGCTCGGCCTGCGGCCGGAGGTCACCGAGGCGCTGAACGCGTGGCTCGACGATTTCTTTGACGAGAGCGGAATCTGGGTCCTGAATGTGGTCGCGGGGCACCGCTCGGTGGAGGAACAGCAGCAGCTCTATGACAAGGCCGTCAGCAACAACGGGCAGGCTTATGCCGACCTCTATCTGGCGCTGCCCGGTCACAGCGAGCATCACACGGGGCTTGCGCTCGATCTGGACACCTATTTTCCCGAGACGAACGAGAGCGGCGGCTTTTCCGGCACGGGGGAATATCAGTGGGCGGCCGACCACGCGTGGGAATACGGCTTTGTGCTGCGCTATCCGCAGGACAAGACCGCGCTCACGGGGATCGGCTATGAATCGTGGCACTATCGCTATGTCGGTCTGCCGCACAGCTATCTGATGGCGAGCGGCGGCCTGTGCCTCGAGGAATACACCGACCTGCTGCGGCACTATCCCTTTGACGGCGCGCATCTCACGACCGAATGCCTCGGCGTGTCCTATGAGCTGTATTTCTGCCCAGCCGGGCGGCTGATCGTGCCGACCGACCGCGCCTATACCGTCAGCGGCAACAACGTCGACGGATATGTGGTGACAATTCAAAATTGAGCGATTTTTTGCCGCAGAATGGGCACTTGTTGCACATTCTGCGGCAATTTGGCGCTTTTTCGTCCCCATGGTTGAGGGGGTGAGAATATGAACAGCGAGGTTCTGATCGCGCTGCTGTCGCTGGCGGGAACGCTGATCGGCAGCTTTGGCGGCATTATCACCTCCTCCAAGCTGACAAATTATCGGCTGGAACAATTGGAACGAAAGGTGGATAAGCACAATGGCTTCGGAGAACGCATCCCTGTACTCGAGGAAAAGCTCAAGAGCGTCGGACACCGGATCGACGAGCTTGAGCAGCGCGTCGTCTGAGCAGACGGCGCAGGAGCGCGTCGGAAGGCTGCTGACGATCAAATCGTTGGTCACGCTCACGGCGACGCTCGTGTTCAGCCTGCTGACCCTGTTCGGCACGGTCAGCGGGCAGCAGTTCCTGACCGTTTACACGGTCATCATCGGATTCTATTTCGGCACGCAGTATGAGCGGAACGGGGGCAGAGGATGAGAATCTGCATCGACCCCGGACATACCTTCGGCAGCAATCCTAGCCCGGCCGACCCGACCTACAGCGAGGGAACGCGCATGTTTGCGCTTGCGCGCTTCCTGCGGCGGGCGCTCGAGCGCTACGGTGCGGAGGTCGTCTGCACGCGCGGCAGGGTGACGGACGATCCGTCGGACTATGAGCGCGGGCGCATGGGGCGCGGCTGCGCACTGCTGCTGAGCCTGCACAGCAACGCCGTGGCCAGCGGGCGGAACGACAACGTGGACTATGTGTCGGTGCTCTACCCCGTCAATCATCGGGGCGAGCAGCTCGCGCAGGCGCTCTCCGAGGTGGTCGCCGACGTGATGGGCACGCGGCAGCTTCCGCAATTCCTCGTGCGCCGGAACGCTGCGCGGGACGCGGAGCTTGACCCGGTGATGCGCTTTGCGGCGCAGATGGGGACGCTTGCGCTGCGCGTGGAGCACAGCTTCCACACGCAGCCGCGGATCGCGGCGTGGCTGCGCTCGGACGAGAACCTGCGGCGGCTGGCCGAGGCGGAGGCCGCGCTCATCGCGGAGTATTTCGGGCTGGAGGCACCGGAGGAGCGCTATGAGCTGCTCAAGGACGTCCGCTGCCCGGCCTATCGCGCGACGCTGGAAAAGCTGGCGCGGCGCGGTCTGCTCGACGGCTGGTGCGGCGAGGGCGAGAGTCTGCGGCTCGACCTGGGCGAGGACAGCCTGCGGCTGCTCACGCTGCTTGACCGCGCGGGTGTTTTTGACCTTGTCCGATGAGCGAATTTTCCGGAAAAAACGGTGGGCTTCCGATCGGAAGCCCACCGTTTTGCTATCTGATCTTAGGGAACCTCTGTTTCAATCGCAAGAGTGGTCAGCGAGGGATTTTGTTCCAAATTGAGGTTTGGAAATCGCAGGAATACTTTGTGTATTTCAAGATTTTCAAACCGATAAGTTGGGACGAAAGACCCGCTGAGCGCCGCAGCCGATTGATTCAGAGGTTCCCTTATGTTTTACGCGTGAACTGAGCGCCGCATTTCGGGCAGCGGATCTTGATCTTGCCGCGGTGGCGCGGGACGCGCATCGTCTGGCGGCAGCTCGGGCAGCGGAAATAGCGGTTTTTGCGGTCGGTCAGGCGCGCCCAGAAATTCTTGAAGGCGCGGTTTTCGCGCTGGCGGCGGTAAATGTTCCGCGAGAGCAGACGGAAGATCGCGAAGCCGAGCATGGCATAGACCAGCAGCGAGAGCGCCGGCCAGATGCCAAGCGAATAAAACGCACGTCTGCGGAAAAAGACCGACAGCAGATTGTTGAGCAGACTCAGGCAGACCGCGCCGCCCAACAGAAACAAATTAAAATTGTCGGAGCCGTAACGCCCGTACATGAAGCGGCGCACGGACTCGGACAAGCGTCGAAGCATAATCATCACCTGATTCCCATTATAGCGATTTTGGACGGATTTACAAGCAACTGCGGGCAAAATTTACGAATTATTTACGTTTTTATTAAGAAAAAGCTTAATGGATAAAAATACTTGTGAAAAAATAAATATCGTGTTAAAATAAACAAAAGGCAAAACAAATGCGCGGAATTTGCGATTTTCCGGCGGCGCGGTATTGTACCGCGCCGTTTTTTTTGATATAATAAAAAGAAAAAATGGGGGAACCGGAATTTGCAGCGGTGTCCCATGGAATGTGGATGTGGCTTTTGCTTTGAAGTACGGAACTTGGAAAATCGGACAGCCGGATGCGGCGGCCGTGGCGGCGCTGGAGCGCGGCGGCTATGGCGCGCTGACGGCGCGTGTGCTCAGCGCGCGCGGCTGCGAGACGGCCGAGCAGGCCGAGGCGCTCCTGCGGACGGACAGCCCGCTGGAGGAGCCGCTGCTGCTCAGGGAGATGGATCGTGCCGTCGCCGCGATCGAGCAGGCGCTTCGCGACGGCACGCGCATTGCGGTGTTCGGCGATTATGACGTCGACGGCATCACGGCGACCTGCCTCTTGACGGATTATCTGCGCTCGCGCGGCGCGGATTGCACATATCATATCCCCGGACGGCTCGAGGAGGGCTACGGCCTCAATGCCGGGGCGATCCGGGAGCTTGCCGCGCAGGGCGTGGGGCTGATCGTCTCGGTCGACTGCGGCATCACGGCGCTCGAGGAGGCGCAGCTCTGCCGCGAGCTGGGCGTGCGGCTGGTCATCACCGACCACCACGAGTGCAAGCCGACCCTGCCGCAGGCGGACGCCGTGGTCGACCCGCACCGCCCCGACCGCACCTATCCGCACACCGATCTCTCCGGCGTGGGCGTCGCCTTCAAGCTGGCGGCCGCGCTCGAGGGCGATCAGGACGCGGCTGCGCGGCGCTACTGCGACCTTGTCTGTCTTGGGACGGTCGCGGACGTCATGCCCCTGCGGGGAGAGAACCGGCGGCTGGTCGTGATGGGGCTTGCGGATCTGCAGCGGCCGCACCGGCTCGGTCTGCGCGCGCTGATCGAGGCCTGCTCGTGCAGCGGGCAGCCGATCACGGCGGGCACGATCGGCTATGTGCTCGCGCCGCGCATTAACGCCGCCGGGCGCATGGAGCACGCCGAGCTTGCCGTGCAGCTCTTCCTCTCGGATGACCCGGCGCAGGCGCAGGAGCTGGCTGAGACGCTTTGCCGCCTGAACCGCGAGCGGCAGTCCACGGAGAGCGAGATCTATCGCGAGGCCAGCGACATGGTGCGCCGGGAGCACCCGGACGACAGCGCCATTGTGCTGGCCGGGGAGAACTGGCATCAGGGCGTGATCGGCATCGTCGCCTCGCGCCTTTGCGAGGAATTCTGCCGCCCGACCTTTTTGATCTGCATGAACGGCGAGCACGGTAAGGCGTCCTCGCGCTCCTACGGCGGCTTCAATCTGTTCCGCTCGCTTCAGGAGCTTGCGCCCCTGCTTGAGGGCTACGGCGGGCATGAATTTGCCGCGGGCTTCACCATCCCGCGCGAGAATATCGACGTGTTTCGGCAGGAGATGTGCCGCCGCGCGCAGGCGCACCGGGAATCCGGCGCGGGGCAGCCCGCGCTCGAGATCGACTGTGCCGTGCAGGCGCGGCTGCTGACCGAGCCGGAGATCGCCGCGCTCGACCGGCTCGAGCCGTGCGGCGCGGGCTGCCCGCGGCCGATCCTCTGCATGCGCGGGCTGCATGTGGCCGAGCTGAGCGAGGTCGGCGGCGGCAAGCGAGCGCACCATCTGCGCCAGGTCTGACAGTACAAGGCTTTTAGGCTGCAGATAGCCTGTGGCAACGGCAGTGGCAAAGCCGCGCTTTACCTCGTCGTTAGGGAAGTCGAGCAGGTAAGTGCCTGTAAGGCGGTCATAGCCCTTGATGGTAAGGTAACCGCTCTGGTATATCATCGGAAGCGGACGCTCCACATCGGCACGATAGTCCACAAACTGCTCCGGCATGTAATACTTCCCCGTCAGTTCGTTGAGGTTCTCATCCGTATGGCTGAGCAGACGGACCAGGTAACTGGGCATACCCGTGCGAAACCAATAATCCTGTATATCCCTAACGCTAAGCGCATTGAGCAGACTAAAGGGATTGAATATGTCCGTCTTCCGCTTACTGAAATGATAGCCGTCATAATGCCGCTTCAGCAACTGGCGCACCTCCTGGGGACTCACTCCCATCTCGTCCGCCATAGCGTCCATCTCGTCATGAAACGTCCCCTCCAGTTCCGCCTCCGTGATACCGCAGACCGCCTCGTAGGCCGCACTCATACTGATATCCTCCGGCTGGTTGAAACCACTGAACACACTCACCTGCGAAAACTTCGTCACACCCGTGAGCAGCACGAAGCGCAAGTC
>URCY01000028.1 GCA_900546415.1 uncultured Eubacteriales bacterium | reverse complement strand
CAATTTGGAACAAAATCCCTCGCTGACCACTCTTGCGATTTAATCAGAGCTTCCTAAAACGAAGAAAAGAGAAAAAGAAAGATGATTGAAAATCTGCTTGAAGCGCTGACAATTTTCTGCTTCGGCCTGTCGTGGCCGATCTCCATCCGCAAATCGCTGATCTCCCGCACGGCCAAGGGCAAGAGCCTGTTTTTTGAGGTCTTCCTGCTGGTCGGCTATTTCTGCGGCATTGCCCGCAAGATCATGCAGACCGTCGACGGCTCGACCGGCTTCCTGTTCTTCCTCGGCTTCTTCTTCTATATTTTGAACGCCGTTGAGATCTCGATCGACATCGCGCTTTATTTCAGAAACAAGCGACTCGACGAGGAGGCCGACCGCCTCGCCGCTGCCGGACAGGCCGCAACATAACAAGAATGGCGATGCAAAGCCTCCGGCCTCAGCCGGAGGCTTTGCGCCTCATAAAAACCGCATCATTTCGTCGATATTTGCCTGCTCCGTTTGCAGCAGCCGCGTGGACAGCGAGGAGATCTTCGGGTCGACGGCGTCGAGCGTGCGCAGGTTATGCAGGCTTTTGAGCATACCGCGTGTGTTGCCCTGCACCATCAGCTCGGCGATCTTGGCCTCCGGCTCGGGACTGGTTCGAACGCGCATCCGCGAGACCGTCAGCGACCCGAGCCGCGCGACCGCCGAAATGTCGCGCCCTTTTTCTCCGTGCTCGTGCAGGAGCCGATCCGCCTCGCAGAACAGCTCCTCATATTCCGCGAGCTGGCGCCGCAGCGCGGTTCGGATCTCGCGGTTCGGACTCTCGTCCAGCACGGCGCGAATGCCGTGGCAGCCCATCTGCGTGCTTTTTCGGACGGAGCGCAGGATCGGAATATCATCCGGCATATGGCATCACCCCCGTATTAGCATTCCGCCGCCGGCTCAAACTATTCAGAGGTTCCCAAGGGAAGTTCGGATTCAACTGACGAGCGCTGACAGCGAGAGGATTTTTTCCGTCCGCAGGCTTCAAGGGCAGGGGAACGGTATGCAGCTCCCGCTTTTGAACCTGCAAGGGTCGGCAAAAAGCCCTGCCGCTCAGCCAACGACGGTCGATTCGGAGATTTCACGAAAACAGGAGGTTCCTTATGTATTACACCATGCATGTTGCGGGTCTGGAGCGCAGGCTTCCGATCTGCCCGGTCAGCGACAGCCTTTCCATCGGCGCGTTCGTGATCTTCGGCGACGCGGAGCTGACGGTGAGCGCCGCGCGCGACCTGCTTCGGCTTGCGCCCGAGCATGATTATATTCTCACGGCCGAGGCCAAGGGCATTCCGCTGGCGCACGAAATGGCGCGTCAGAACCACGAGGAGACTTATTTTGTCGCCCGCAAGGCGCCGAAGCTCTATATGCCGGACGCGCTCTGCGTCACGGTGCAGTCGATCACGACCGCAAGAGAGCAGAAGCTCTATCTCGACCGCGCCGATGCCGAACGGATGCGCGGCAAGCGCATTTTGATCGTCGACGACGTGATCTCCACCGGAGAATCGCTGCGCGCCGTCGAGCAGCTCGTCGAGGCGGCGGGCGGAAGCGTCTGCGGCCGCATGGCCATCCTGGCCGAGGGCGACGCGCAGAAGCGCAGCGACCTGCTCTATCTGGAGAAGCTCCCGCTGTTTCACCCGGACGGAAGCGTCATCGAATAACAAACGGGCTGCCGCAGACCTGCGGCAGCCCTTTGCCGCTTCAGCGGCAGCTGGTCTTCTCGTAAGAGCCGTTGTTTTCGCCCTTGTGCTCGTTCTTGTTCTGGTTCTGGTTCTGATTCTGATTCTGATTTTTGTTCTGGTTACGGTTTTCCATGTTTGTGCCTCCGTTTTTTCATTTGCGGACGTTTGTCCGCGAGGCTAGTATGCGCCGCAGACGCGAAATTATGCCGCAGGGACATTTTTGTGAAATGCGTCGAAAAACGGTTTTTCGGCTTGACTTTGCGTCGAAAAGCTGATATATATGGAGGCAGGGAGCGTTGATTTTCGGGGCTTCCTTTTCATATGAGGGAGGGAAAATTTTCCATGACTGCAAAACGCTGGGTGGAAGACAGCGCGGTGTGCGTATTCGCCGCCATTTTGCTCGCGCTGAGCTATGAAATTTTTATTTTTCCGAATCAATTCGCCCCGGCCGGTCTGCCCGGTATCGCGACGATGATCCAGCATATCTTCAAATTTAATGCCGGTTACATGATGTACCTGTTCAACATCCCGCTTCTTGTGGCCATGATCCTGCTGGGAAACAAGGAATTCACAATCAAATCGGCGATCTTTTCGATGGTCTTCTCCGGCGCGCTGCTGGTGTTCGGCAGCTTGGATCTGAGCCGACTGGCCTATCACACCGAGAACGGCACGAGCCTGATCCTCGCGCCGATCGCGGGGGGCGTCATCAGCGGCTATTGCTACGGCATCGTTTTCCGCCGCGGCGGCTCGACGGGCGGAACGGATCTCGTGGCCGCGCTCGTGCAGCACCGCTGCCCGGAGCAGAACATTCTCTGGATTGTGTTCATCATCAACGCGCTCGTCGCGGCCGGCTCGTTTTTTGTTTATAACATGAAATATGAGCCGGTGATTCTCTGCCTGCTCTATTGCTTCATCTCCAGCAAGGTCGGCGACATCATGCTGCGCGGCTTCAAGGAGGCTATCAAGTTCGAGGTCGTCACCGACCGGCCCGAGGCGCTCGAGGAGGCAATTCTGCAATCCATGGGCCACGGCGTCACGGAGATCCGCGCCGTCGGCGGCTATACCCACGAAAAAAAGACCATGCTTATTTGCGTCATCAATAAGCATCAGATCGTGCAGTTCCAGCGCCTGCTGAAGCAATATCCCGGCTCGTTCGCCTATCTGTCCTCCGTCAAGGAGACGGTCGGAAACTTCCGGAACATCCATTGAACATCCATGTGAGCGATTTCCCAATGCCGTAAAGGGGTGTTTGGTATGATAGCAGAGCGGATTGCGGCACTCAGAGAGCAGCGGCATTTGACGCAGGCCGAGCTGGCGAAGCGCTTGGGCGTCACGCGGTCGAGCGTGAATGCGTGGGAGCTGGGAATTTCCGTGCCGTCGACGCAATATCTGGTCGAGCTTGCGGCGTTGTTTGGCGTGTCGACGGATTTCTTGCTCGGCGTGGAGGCTACGGAGACTGTGAGCGTGGTCGGATTGACGGAGCAGGACGTTCTGACCGTCACGGCGCTGATCCGGCATCTTCGGGAAAAGAACCGGGAAGGAATTCAATAACGAGAAAAATAACAGGCCCGTCGAGCTTCGCTCGACGGGCCTTCTTATATCCTATTGCCTGCGCATTTGGCGATAGAACAGCGCCACGGCGAGGACGGACAGCCCGATGCCGTAGCCGAGCACCCACCACAGATGGGGCAGCAGCCCGCTCCAGTCGCCGTTCAGCGCGGCCTGCTCCAGCCGCACGGCGTGAACGAAGGGGAGCGCGTCGGCGATCCTTTGGAACGCGCCGCCGACGAGGTCGAGGTCGAACCAGATGCCCGAGAGCCACGCCGAGAGGTTCGTCAGCAGCGCGCCGCAGACGCCGCCGACCTGCCTGACGCTGAAAACGCTGCCGCAGAGCAGCCCGAGCGCGATATAGACGAGAGAGGTCGGCAGGATGAACAGCAGGGCGTAGAGCATCCCGATGCGCGGGGTCAGCCCCAGCGGGAGCGCGGCCAGATAGCACACGGCGCACTGCGCCAGCGCGATCGGCAGGATGGGCAGGGTATAGCCGAGGATGAAATCCGGCGCGGTCAGCGGCGTGGTGTAAAGCCGCTGGAGCAGTGCCGATTCGCGGTCGCGCGCGATGAGCGTTGCGGAGAACAGCGTCAGAAACGACAGCCCGAAGACCGTCAGCCCCGGCGTCAGACGGTCGATCTCGAACAGAGCGACCGGGATGCTGGCTTGGATCGCGGAGAGCAGAAACAACAGAACGAGCGGAAAGCCCAGACCGAAGATCAGCGTCAGCGGGTCGCGCAGGATCTCCTTGGCCGTTCGGGCGGTAAAGCTGCGGAGCTTCATGCCTGCGCCTCCTTTACCAGCTTGATGAAGGCGTCCTCAAATTTTTCGGCTCCGGCCTGACGCTTCAGCTCCCCGGCCGTGCCGAGCGCGACCAGACGCCCGTGCTTCATGATGCCGATGCGGTCGGAGAGCGCCTCGGCCTCCTCCATGTAATGCGTGGTCAGGATTACCGTGATGCGCCCCTTGAGCGCGCGGATGACGTCCCAAAGCTCGCTGCGCGCGATTACGTCCAGCCCAAGCGTCGGCTCGTCGAGAAACAGGGTCCTCGGCTCGCCGATGAGCGCCATGGCAATGCTCAGCCGCCGCTGCCAGCCGCCGGAGAGCTTGCCTGCCTGCTTGTGCAGAACGCCCGTCAGCTCCAGCGCCTCGGCAAGCTCCGCCGTTTTCCGGCGGCGTTTTTCCTTTGAAAAACCGTGCACGCCGCACATCAGCCCGAGATTTTCTCTGACGCTCAGCTTCGGCGCGACCGCCGTCTCCTGCGGCGAGACGCCGATGAGCCGCTTCACGGCGGCAGGCTCGGAGACGACACTGTGCCCGAGCAGGCGGGCGTCCCCGGCGGTCGGCTGCGTCAGGCAGGAGAGCATTTTGACCGTCGTGGTCTTGCCCGCGCCGTTCACGCCCAGCAGGGCGAACAGCTCGCCCTCGCCGATCGAGAGCGTCAGGCCGTCGACCGCCGTGACGTCGCGATAGCGCTTGACCAAGCGGTCGGCTTGAATGGCTTCCATATTCAGATTTCCTCCTTTTTGGTATAACGCTGCGTCATGTCGCGGTAAAGCTCGGTCAGCA
The DNA here is from genome assembly GCA_900546415.1 of uncultured Eubacteriales bacterium. Lineage (GTDB taxonomy): Bacteria > Bacillota > Clostridia > Oscillospirales > Oscillospiraceae > JAZOXB01. The sequence goes on along the minus strand of URCY01000028.1, from coordinate 17,693 downwards.
TATCGCTGACAAAGGCATCCGGCCAGTCGAGATAGGACGTGGCGAGCATCGTGGCGATGCCGTGGACGAAGACCCACAGTTCCAGATGGAGCTGCCGCGCCTCGGCCTCGCCAATGCCGACGTTTTTTTGGATCAGCGCCAGCAGGGGGCGGATCTCCTCGTCCTGAGAGCCGATCGTTTCATGGGAACGGTCGCGCATGAACAGCAGCCTGAACAGCTCGCGCTCCTCGCGCGCGAAGCGGATATAGGCCATGCCGCTGGCCTTGAAGGGCGGAAACTCGCCGCTCGCCATGGCGTCGGCGATGCGCTTCTGATAGATCGCGAACGCGGCCTTCTGCACCTCCTGCTGCACCTCGTCCATATTCTCAAACAGACCGAAGATCGGCTTGGAGGAAGAGCCGAGCGCACCGGCAAGACTGCGCGCGGTGACGGCGGCGCTCCCGCGCGAACGGGTCAGCTCCAGGGCTGCGGAGATGATCTCCTCGCGGGTAAAGCGATTTTTTCTGGGCATAGGCCGCCTCCCTTCATTTTGCAACGGATGTAGCGCCACACTTGTTGCTTTATTTTAACGCATTTGCGCGGGAATGTCAATCCCCGGATAACGGCGCGGGATTTTGCGCAGCAAGTCCGGAAAAAGTCGAAAAATGGGAGGCTCATCGGCTCTCGGACGGACTTTTTTGCGAAATTTACGGCACTTTTTTCCCGGCTGCACAAAAAAAGATTGCAATTTACAGAAAATGATAGTATACTTGTTGTGAAGTGGAGCGAAGTGGAAGCTTTTAGAGCAAAATGGAAGGAGCTGAGGAGATGTTCGGCCAATATCGTCATGCGCTCGACCCCAAGGGGCGGCTGTTCGTCCCGGCGAAGCTGCGCGAGGAATTGGGCAGCGCCTTCTATGTCGCCAAGGCGCCGGATGCCTGCCTGACGGTCTATCCCGAGGCGGAGTGGCAGAAGGTGCTCGACCACTGCAATGCGCTCCCGGCGTCGAAGGCGCGCGGAATGCGCGTGTTCTTCGCGAATGTCGTGAAATGCGAGCCGGACAAGCAGGGGCGCTTTCTCCTGCCGGAGTCCTTCCGCACCTATGCCGGAATCACGCAGGAGGCGGTCTTCCTCGGACAGGCCGGACGCGCGGAGATCTGGTCGGCGGAGCGCTATGAGGCGGAGGAGCAGAAGTATCTCACGCCCGAGGCGCTTGCGGCCGTGATGGAGGAGCTGGGCTTTTGATGGAATTTCAACATCGATCCGTCCTGCTGGACGAATGCATTGACGCGCTGAGCATCCGGCCGGACGGCATCTATCTGGACGGCACGCTGGGCGGCGCAGGACATTCCCTCGAGATCTGCCGACGCCTGACGACCGGGCGTCTGATCGGCGTCGACCGCGACGAGGTCGCGCTGCGTGCAGCGGCGGAGCGGCTGAAGCCCTTTGCCGACCGCGTGACGACCGTACACAGCAATTTTTGCGAGATCAACACGATTTTAGACGGGCTGGGGCTGGACGGCGTGGATGGGATGCTGTTCGATCTGGGCGTGTCCTCCCCACAGCTTGATGACGCCTCACGCGGCTTTTCCTATATGGCCGACGCGCCGCTGGATATGCGCATGGATCGCGGCGAGGCGCTCACGGCCTCGACCGTGGTCAACGAATGGCCGCAGGAGGAGCTGCGGCGCATCCTCTATGAATACGGCGAGGAGCGCTACGCGCCGCAGATTGCCGCCGCGATCGTCCGCCGCAGACAACAGCGCCCGATCGAAACGACGCTTGAGCTGGTCGACGTGATCCGCTCGGCCATGCCGCCGCAGGCGCTGCGCGAGAAGCAGCACCCGGCGAAGCGGAGCTTTCAGGCCATCCGCATCGCCGTCAACGATGAGCTGGCTTCCGTCAGCCGCCTGATGCACGATGCGATCGACCGCCTGAATCCCGGCGGCCGCCTCGCGGTCATCACGTTCCATTCGCTCGAGGATCGCATCGTGAAAAACGCGATGCAGGCGGCCGCAAAGGGCTGCACCTGTCCGCCGGAATTCCCGGTCTGCATCTGCGGCAAGAAGCCGAAGGTGCGCGTGCTCACGCGCAAGCCGATCGTCTCCGGCGCGCAGGAGCTGGCGGAAAATCCTCGCGCCCGCAGCGCGAAGCTGCGCGTGGCGGAAAAATTATAAGAATCCAGAAGGGAGGACGCGTCATGCGGCAATATCGCACGGACGGCAGCGCAGCGGTCGATGTTTACGCCGCGCGGGAAAGCACGGCGCGTTCTCTTTCAAAAAAGCCGAAGCGCCTGCCGGACGTCCCGGCGCGGGAGAAGCCCGCGCAGAGGCCGCGCGCGGCGATCTCCCTGACGGCCGCGGTCGGCGCGGCAGCGGCGCTGTTCCTGCTGTTTTTGGTCGTGTTCAGCTATGTGCGGCTGTACGAGCTGAAAAGCGAGGTCGGCGAGTTGAAGCAGACCGTCGTGAAGCTCAACGAGCAGAGCGACGCGCTGCGCTCGGAATACGAGGCCGGGCTGGACCTGCAGCAGGTCGAGCGGCGCGCGCGGGAGCTTGGGCTGCATGAGGCCAGCCCGCTGCAAAAGATCTATGTCGAGGTCGCGCCCGCCGACACCACGGAGGTCTATACACCTCCGGCGGAGCGCAACGTGTTCGAGCGGGTTTACGATGCGTTTCGCTATGTTTTATCGGATCTGAAGGCATATTTCTCCTGAGGTTGTACATATAGTTCAAGGGCGGCACTTCTCGGACTGCCGCCCGATTTTATCGCTTGCGTAAGGAGCGTGACAGCCGGGATGAAGCGTGGGGAACTGAATAAAAGACCGCCCGCGCCGGTCAGGCGGACGCGCAGCGTTTCGGACACGTCGGTTCGGCGCTCGATTCTTGCGGCAATGGCGCTGCTGGGCGTGGCCGCGTTTCTGGTGCTTGCGGGGCGGCTCGTCAAGCTGATGCTCGTGGACCACGATTATTATGAGGCCAAGGCGATCAGCAACCAGACGCGCAGCACGCGCGTGACGGCCTCGCGCGGCGCGGTCTATGACCGGAATATGGAGCTGCTGGCGGCGTCGTCCTCGGTCGAGACGATCTTTCTCGACCCTTTGCAGCTCAGGCAGAACGGCGTCGACCTCGATCTTCTGGCGAAAAATCTCGCCCCGATCCTCGACATCAGCGAGGATTTCATCAAGGAGCAGGCTGCCGACACGCAGATGCGCTATAAGGTGCTCAAGCGGCGGCAGGGGCTGGAGGTCTGCAATCAGGTTCGCGCGTTTTTGAATGAAAACGACATCACCGGCGTTTATCTGGAGCAGGATTCCCTGCGATATTACCCCAACGGCAGCGTGGCCAGCCAGCTTCTGGGCTTCACGAATTCCGACAACGTCGGCTCGGAGGGGCTGGAGGCCTATTATAACAAGACGCTTCAGGGTACGGCAGGCGCCGTTATCACCACGCGCGGCAACAACGAGACCGAGATGCTCTATTCCTTTGAGAAATATTACCGCGCGACCGACGGCAGCAGTCTGGAGCTGACGCTCGATCTGACGGTGCAGCGGGCGCTGGAGAAGCGCATGAAGGACGCCATCGACGCCTACGACGTGCAGAACGGCGCTTTCGGCATCGTCATGAACTGCCAGACCGGCGAGATCGTCGCCATGGCGACGCTGGGCGGCTATGACCCGAACCAGTATCTGACGATCGCAAACGACAAAAAATCCGCCGAGCTGGACGCGCTGTACGACGCGGCCATGCAGCTGCCTGAGGGCAGTGCGCGCGACGAGGCGCTTGACCAATATAACGACGCGGTGGCCGAGGCGCGGCTGAGCCAGTGGCGCAACCGCTGCGTCAGCGACGGCTATGAGCCCGGCTCGACCTTCAAGATCATCACGCTGGCCTCGGCGCTTGACAGCGGTGCGGTCACGCTCGACGATCATTTTTACTGCGGCGGCCACGAGAAGTTCGAGGGACGCTCGCAGGTGCTCAACTGCTGGCGCGCCGCCGGGCACGGCTCGGAGACGACCGCCGAGGCGCTGCAAAATTCCTGCAATCTCGCTTTTGCAAAAATCGGCTTGAAAATGGGCGGCGAGACGTTTTATAATTATTGCAGTGCGTTCGGCCTGATGGAGACGTCGGGCGTCGACCTGCCGGGCGAGGCCTCGGGCGTGTTCCACGCACGCGAGCACCTCGTCGATACCGCGCAGTACGGCACGAGCTACCTCATCAGCACCTCCTTCGGCCAGACCGTCAAGGTCACGCCGATGCAGCTCGTGCGGGCGGTCTCGGCGGTCGTGAACGGCGGCTATCTGCTCAAGCCCTACATCGTCTCGCAGGTGCTCGACCCGGACGGCAATGTCGTCAGCCGGAACGAGCGCACGGTCGTGCGGCAGGTGATCTCCGAGGCGACCTCGCAGACCATGTGCGGCCTGCTGGAATCCGTCGTGACCGACGGCACGGCCTCAAACGGCAAGGTCGTCGGATACCGCGTCGGCGGCAAGACCGGAACGGCCGAAAAGATCGACGTCCGCGACGAAAACGGGCAGGGGACGCGCGATAAGATCGTCTCCTTCGTCGGCATCGCGCCGATCGACGATCCGCAGTACGTCGTGCTGATCGCGCTCGACACCCCCGGAAACACCGGACAGGTGATCTCCGGCGGCGTGATGGCCGCGCCGACTGTCGCGGCGGTCTTTGAGGACATTCTGCCCTATCTGGGCGTCGAGCCGGTCTATGACGAGGACGATCTGGCGCGCGTGAACGTGGCCATGCCCGACGTGCGCGGCAAGACGCCCGCCGAGGCGCGGCAGCTTCTGAGGGACGCCGGGCTGGAATGCCGTGTGATCGGCAGCGGGGAGGCCGTCGTGAGCCAAAGCCCCGCACCGGGCAAGGAGGTTCCGGGCGGCTCGACCGTCCTGTTATACACCGATGATTCCATGCCGACGGGCGAGGTCAGCGTGCCGGAGCTGCGCGGCATGACGATCGAGGAGGCGACGCAGTGCCTGAACGAGCTGGGGCTGTACCTGCAGATCAAGGGCAGCGACCGGCAGGTCGGCAATGTCACCGCCACCTCGCAGGAGCTTGACCCCGGCACAAGGGTGCCGCGCGGCACGACGGTCACCGTCGTGTTCACCGACACGGAAAATGTAGATTAGGAGATAAAAGCAATGCTTCTGAGAGAATTGCTCGCGGGCGTGGACGTTGTTGCCGTCCATGTGCCGCTCGATATGGAAATTCCCGCCGTGTGCCATTCCTCGCGGGACGTGACGCCGGGCGCGATGTTCGTCGCGATCGCCGGCTACGCGGCCGACGGGCACAGTTACATCCCTGCGGCGGTCGAGGCCGGGGCGGGCGTGGTCGTCTGCGAATGGAAGCAGCCGAAGGACGCGCCGTGGATCCAGGTGCGCGACAGCCGCCGCGCCTTGGCGCGCCTTGGCGCAAACTGGTACGGCCGTCCGGCCGAGAGCATGAAGATCGTCGGCGTGACCGGCACGAACGGCAAGACCTCGATCACCTATCTGCTCAAGGCGGTTCTGGAGCAGGCCGTGCAGGCCAAGGTCGGCCTGATCGGTACGATCTGCAACATGGTCGGAGACGAGCGCCTCGAGACCGAGCGCACGACGCCGGAGAGCTTCGAGCTGCAGGGGCTGCTGGCGCGGATGCGCGACGCGGGCTGCACCCACGTCGTGATGGAGTGCTCGTCGCACGCGCTGTTCCTGCACCGCGTCGATGAGATCCCCTTTGCGGTCGGCGCGTTCACGAATCTGACTGAGGATCACCTCGATTTTCATAAGACCATGGAGGAATACGGCAAGGCCAAGGCGATCCTCTTCCGCCACTGCGCCGAGGGCGTGTTCAATCTGGACGACCCAAGCGCGCAGACCATGATGGAGCAGGCCGCCTGCAAGTGCTTCACCGTCGGCTGCACCGAGCGGGCGGAGCTGCGCGCGGAGCATATCGACCTTGCGGCCGACCACGTCGCCATGGACGTCGTCGAGGGGACGCAGCGGGCGCATCTGCGCGTCGGCATCCCCGGCCGCTTCACGGTCAGCAACAGTCTTGTGACGCTGGGCATCGCCCGCAAGCTGGGCATCGGACTGGACGAGGCCGTGCGCGCGCTCTCCGGGGCGAAGGGCGTCAAGGGGCGCATCGAGGTCGTGCCGACGCCCGGCAGGGACTACACTGTCCTGATCGACTACGCCCATACGCCCGACGGGCTGAAGAACGTGCTGCGCTCCGTGCGCGATTTCAGCAGGGGACGGATCATTCTCGTCTTCGGCTGCGGCGGCGACCGCGACCGCGAAAAGCGCCCGAAGATGGGCGCAATCGCTGCGGAATATGCCGACCTTGTGATCGTGACCTCGGATAATCCCCGCACGGAGGATCCCAATGCGATCATCCGCGAGATCCTCGCGGGCATGGAGGGCACGAAAACGCCCCTGCTCGTGGAAGAAAACCGACGCAAAGCGATCCGCTTGGCCTTGCAACAGGGGCAAAAAGATGATATGATTATACTCGCCGGAAAAGGACATGAAACCTATCAGATCCTCGGTACGGAAAAAACACATCTGGACGAACGCGAGGAGGTCGCTGCGGCACTATGCGAAACGGAATGATCGACCTTGCGCAGGCGGCGCAGTGGTGCGGCGGGCGCGTGGACGCGCGCCATGCCGGCGTGCGCTTCTGCGGCGCGCAGTTTGACAGCCGTCTGCTGCGGCAGGGCGAGCTGTTCGTGGCGCTGAGCGGTCAGCGCGACGGGCATGACTTTGTCCCGGCGGCGATGGCTGCGGGCGCTGCGGCGGTGCTGGCGTCAAAGCCGCTTGCGCCGGAGATCCCGGCGATCTATGTCGAGGATACGCGCGCGGCGCTGCAAAGCATCGCGCGGGAATACCGCAAAACGCTCTCCTGCACGGTGATCGGCATCACCGGAAGCGTCGGCAAGACGACGACGAAGGAAATGGTCGCCGCCGTGCTCGAAACGACGCAAAGCACGGTCAAGACCGAAAAAAACTATAATAACGACCTCGGCGTGCCGGTCATGCTGCTGCGGCTGACGCCTCAGACGCAGGCGGCCGTGCTCGAGATGGGCATGAACCATTTCGGCGAGCTGTCGCTGCTGACGTCGCTGGTGCGGCCGGAGCTGGCCGTTATCACGAACGTCGGCACGATGCACATCGAGAACCTCGGCTCGCGCGAGGGCATTCTCAAGGCCAAGCTCGAAATTCTGGAGGGCTTGCAGCCCGGCGGAACGTGCTATTTCTGCGGCGACAACGACCTGCTGCGCCGCGAGGCCGGACGCTGCCACGCCGTGACCTTCGGCGTGGGGGAGGAAAACGACGTCCGCGCCGTCGACATCCGGCAGAGCGAGGACGGCATCCGCTTTACGGCCGTGGCCGGGGCGCACCGCATCCCGATCGCGCTGCCGCTGACCGGGCTGCACCATGTGCCCGACGCGCTGGCCGCCGTGGCCGTCGGCCTGAAATGCGGCGTGTCCGAGGCGCGCATCGCAGAGGCGCTGGCCTCGTTTCAAAACACCGGCCACCGGCAGCGCATCCTGCACTACGGCGGCGTGACGGTCATCGACGACTGCTACAATGCCGGGCCGGAGTCCATGCGCGCGTCGCTGGATGTTCTGGCGCAGGCAAAGGGCAGAAGGATCGCCGTGCTGGGCGGGATGCTCGAGCTGGGCGATTTCGCGCCGCAGGCGCATTTCGAGATCGGCCGGTATGCGGCCGAGCGCTGCGACCTGATCTTTGTTTACGGCTCGAACCGCGCGGATTATCTGCGCGGAGCCGGGGATAAGGCGCGCGCCTTCCAGACGCATGAGGCGCTGGCCGAGGCGCTGAAGCCGCTGCTGCGCGACGGCGACACGCTGCTGCTCAAGGGCAGCCGCGGGATGAAAATGGAGCGTCTGCTGCCGCTTCTCTTTTGACGAAAGGAATGCAAACAAATGGACACACCTGTATTGATGACGATGCTTTCGATCGTGGTCGGCTTTGCCGCCGCGTTTCTGATGGGAAAATGGCTGATCCCGCGTCTGCGCGCGCTCAAGGCCGGGCAGGAGATCCGCGAGGTCGGCCCAAAGTGGCATAACAGCAAGGCCGGAACGCCCACGATGGGCGGACTGTGCTTCATTTTTGCGAGCGCCTTCTCCGCCGTGACCGGCTGGTATGGCTACCGCACCGGCGACTATACCCATCTGCTGGTGCTGGCGCTGGCCGTGATGTTCGGCGCGATCGGCTTTTATGACGATTATATCAAGGTCAAGAAGCACCGCAACCTCGGCCTGACCGGGCTTCAGAAGCTGCTGCTGCAAATTGCCGCCGCCGTGATTTTCCTGCTGGCGCTGCATTTCACGGGTGAGCTGAAATACGACCTCTATATCCCGTTCGTCAGGCAGCCCGTGGCAAAGGTGCCGACCGTGCTGTACCTCGCGGTCGCGGTCTTCGTCATCGTCGGCTGTGTCAACGCGGTCAACCTGACCGACGGCATCGACGGTCTGGCCAGCGGCGTGACGCTGCCCGTTATGGTCTTCTTCACCGTGACGGCACTCGGCAAGGAAAAATTCGGCCTTGCCGCCTTCCCGGCGACGCTGGCGGGCGGCCTGATCGGCTTCCTGTTCTATAACTTTTACCCGGCGCAGGCCTTCATGGGCGACACCGGCTCGCTGTTTCTGGGCGGCGCGGTGGTCGGCCTGGCCTTTGCGCTCGATATGCCGCTTGTGCTGCTGCTGGTGGGTTTGATCTACATCATCGAGACGCTCTCCGACATTTTGCAGGTCGGCTATTTCAAGCTGACGCACGGCAAGCGCATCTTCAAAATGGCGCCGATCCATCATCATTTTGAGATGTGCGGCTGGTCGGAGAAGAAGATCTGGACGGTTTTTGTGCTGACAACGGTCGTGATGTGCGTCGTTGCATGGTTCGGCGTGCGCATCTGGTTCTGAGATCCGACGGGAGGTGAGGGGGCATGACACAGCGGCGTCGCTTGCAGACGCAGAGGGAAAGATCCCGCGACCTGGGAATGCTCGACGTGCCCTATCTGATCCTGACGCTGCTGCTGGTCGCGGTCGGCCTCATCATGCTCTTCTCCGCGAGCTATGCCCGCGCCTATTACCTCACCGGCAATTCCGCGCGGTATTTCACGAGCCAGCTCGTTTTCGCCGCGCTCGGGACGGTCGTGATGCTGCTTGTCAGCCGCGTGCCGTACCGCTGGTATGAAAAATGCAACTGGCTGATCCTTGCGGCCGCAACGGTGCTGCTGGTGCTGGTGCTCGTGATCGGCACGAACTCAAACGGCGCGACGCGCTGGATCAACCTCGGCTTCACGAGCCTCCAGCCGTCCGAGATCGCAAAATTCTCCCTTGTGGTCTATCTTGCGGCGATGCTCGACAAATATCAGGCCAACGCGCGCTCCGTGCCGGTCTTCCTGATCTGCGTGCTGCCGCTGGCGGTGTTCGCCGTGCTGCTGAAGCTTGAGCCGCATTTTTCCGCGATCATCATCCTCTGTATGCTGACGGGCGTGCTGCTCTTCGTCGGCGGCGCGAACCGAAAATGTCTGATCGTCGTGGCCGTGCTGGCCGCGGCGGCCTTGGCGGCGCTGCTGCTGAGCGGCGGCTATACCAGCGACCGCATCATGGCGTGGCGCGATCCGGAGCACTATGCCTCCGACGAGGGCTATCAGATCCTGCAATCGGAATATGCGATCGGCTCGGGCGGCCTGCTCGGGCTGGGCTTCGGCAAGGGGCGGCAGAAATATCTCTACCTGCCGGAGGAGCACAACGACTATATTTTCGCGGTGGTCTGCGAGGAGCTGGGCTTCATCGGAGCAGTGGCGATCCTGCTGCTGTTTGCGCTGCTCATCATCCGGGGCTTCTGGATCGCCATCCACGCGCGCGACCGTTTTTCTATGCTGCTCGGCGTCGGTCTGACCGCGCTTCTGGCCATTCAGGTCATTTTGAACGTCGCGGTCGTGACGAACCTGCTGCCTTCGACCGGCATTTCGCTGCCGTTTTTCTCGTCCGGCGGCACGGCGCTCGTCATGCAGCTTGCCGAATGCGGGATCATGCTGAATATTTCCCGCAGCATCGGCGATTAGGGGGCTTTTTATGAATGTCATTTTCACCTGCGGCGGCACCGGCGGCCACATCAACCCGGCGCTCGCCGTTGCGAAGCTGCTGCGCGAGCGCAAGCCGGGCAGCAACATCCTGTTTGTCGGCGCGGACGACGGTATGGAGACCGATCTCGTCCCGCGCGAGGGCTTTGCGATCGAAACGCTGACGGTCTCCAACTTCCTGCGCAGCCTTCATCCGAAGGACGTGATGCACAACATCCGCGCCGTCGGCGCGATCCGTCGTGCATTTCATCGTGCGGATGAAATTCTCGACAGCTTCCGGCCGGATGTCGTGCTCGGCACGGGCGGCTACGCCAGCTTCCCAATCCTGCATCAGGCGGCGCACCGGCATATCCCGACCGCGCTGCACGAGGCGAATGCCGTCCCCGGCCTTGCCACGCGCATGGTCTGCGACAGGGTCGACCGCATTCTCGTCAGCTTTGCCGAGAGCCGCGACCAGTATAAGCACGCCGACCGCGTGATCGCCGTCGGAATGCCCGTGCAGGAGGAATTCGTCTTCACCAAGCGCGAGGACGCACGCAGAGAGCTGGGGCTTGGCGACGAGCCGCTGATCGTCTCGGCGTGGGGCAGCCTCGGCGCGCGGGAGATGAACAAAAAAATCGTCGATTTCATGCGCCTGGAGCTGAACGAGCCTTGGCGGCACGTCCACGCGACCGGCTCGTTCGGCTGGCGCTGGATGCCGGAATATGTCAGGGAGCACGGCGTCGATCTTGCGCGGCATCCGCGCATCACGATGCAGGAATATATCTATAATATGCCGACGCTCATGGCGGCGGCGGACGTGGTCATCAGCCGCGCGGGCGCCTCAACGCTCAACGAGATCGCCGCTGCGGCGACGCCCTGCATCATCGTCCCGTCGCCGAACGTGACGAATAACCATCAGGAGCGCAATGCCGCGATTCTGGAGCATCGCGGTGCGGCGATCGTCCTGCACGAGCGCGACTGCGACGGCGAGACGCTTTTTCAAACGACCAAGGCGCTGCTCGCCGACGACGACCGCCGTCAGGCGATGCGCAAGGCGATGCGCGACGTGGCCGTGATCGACTCGGCCGACCGTATCTACCGCATTCTTCTCGAGCTGGCGGAGACACGCAGAGCATAAATCGTGCATAGGATGGGGCAAATTTCCGTTTGGAGGTTTGCCTATGGGCGCATATTTGATCCGAGGCGGAACGCCCCTGCGCGGCGCGGTGCAGATCTGCGGCGCGAAAAACAGCGTTCTGCCCATTTTGGCGGCGACGCTTGCGACAGGCTCGCAATGCGTGCTGCATAACTGTCCCGCGATTTCCGACGTGGACGCGGCGGTCGGGATATTAAGAAGCCTTGGCTGCCGGGTGCGGCGCTGCGGCGGTACGCTTGCCGTTGACACAGAACCCGCCTGCCGGACGGAGATATCCCCGCAGGCGATGAAGAAAATGCGCGCGGCCGTGATCTTTCTGGGCGCGCTCGTCGCGCGCTTCGGCGAGGCGCAGATGGCTCAGCCGGGCGGCTGCGTCCTCGGGGAACGGCCGATCGACCTGCATCTGCGCGGTCTGCGTCTGCTCGGCGCGCACTGCGACGGGCAGGCTGAATGCGTGCGCTGCACGGCCGGACGTCTGCGCGGCTGCACGATCGCCCTGCCGATCCCCAGCGTGGGCGCGACGGAGAATCTGCTGCTGGCCGCGCTGGGCGCGGAGGGCGAGACGGTGCTCTGCAACGCCGCGAGAGAGCCGGAGATCTGCGACCTGATCCGGTTTCTGCGTGCCTGCGGCGCACAGATTCGCGGCGAGGGCACGTCCGTGCTGCGCGTCACCGGGAAAAAGCCGCTGCACGGCGCGGAGCACACCGTGATGCCCGACCGCATCGAGACGGCGACCTTCCTGTCCATGGCGGCCGCGACGCGCGGCGAGCTGCTGCTCTGCGGCTCGTGCCCGTCCGACCTTCGCGCCGTGACGGAGGTCTTTGCGCGCGGCGGCTGCATCCTGCGCGAGACGGAGAACGCCCTGTGCGTGACCTGCCCCCGCTGGCGGGCGGTCAGCCCCATTCGGACGGCGCCGTATCCTGGCTTTCCGACCGACGCGCAGGCGCCCGTTATGGCGGCGCTGAGCACTGCGCGCGGCGACAGCGTGATGGAGGAGACGATCTTCTCCGACCGCCTGCGCCACGTCCCGGCTCTGCGGCGCATGGGCGCGAATATTTTAACGACAAAACGCTGCGCGGTGATCCGCGGCGTGCGCGAGCTGCACGGCGCAGAGGTTGCCGCGACGGATCTGCGCGGCGGCGCGGCCATGGTCACGGCGGCGCTCGCGGCGCACGGCGAGAGCAGGATCACACAGACGGAGCACATCGAGCGCGGCTATGCGGCCCTGGCCGCGAGGCTCAGAGCCTGCTGCGCCCAGATCGAATACATAGAAGGGTAGGATAGCGGATGGAACACGAAAGCAACGATCGGCGCAGACGCCCGACGCAGGCGGAGCGCGCCGCGCGTCCGGCACAGCCGGTGAAGAAAAAACGCCGCACCTCCCCGGCGGCGCTGGAGGCCCAGCGCCAGCGGGAGGAACGCCGCCGCGCGGCGGCGCAGCAGCCGGAGCAGCCGACGTCCGCGCCGGAGCACCCCCGTCAGACGGCGGAGCGTCCGCGCCGCCAAGCCGAGCCGGAGCGCCGGCAGCGTGTGCCGAGCCCGGCGCGCAGCTCCCGCGCCGCACAGACTGCGCAGCGCCACCGCGAGGAGCGCAAGGAGAGCAACTATTTGCAGGGGCAGCGCAGGAAACAGCAGCGTCAGGCAAAGCAGCGCACGCGGATGCGCATCGGCAAGGCCGCATGGAAACGGATCGCCGTGATGGCGGGCATCGTGATCGCCGTCGTGCTGAGCATGGTGATCTTCTTCCGCGTGCAGGACGTGAAGGTCTACGGCAACTCAAAATATTCCGCTCAGCAGGTCGTCGATGCCTGCGGCGTGGCCAAGGGCGACAATCTGCTGACCATGTCGCGCGGCGAGGTCGCCGGGAACGTGCTGGCCGCCCTGCCCTACGTCAACACGGTGCAGGTGACGCGTCAGCTTCCGGATACGCTGGTCATCACGGTCACGGAGTATGAGACGACCTTTGCCATGACGGACGAATCCGGCGTGTATTATCTTGTCACCGCCGGGGGCAAGGTCGCTGAAAAGGTCAACGAAAAGGACGCCAGGCAGCACGTCGTGATCCAGGGCGCGACGCTGCAAAGCCCGCAGGTCGGGCAGGCGGCGTCGATCGGCGGCGGTCTGACCGAGACGGTGAGGACTGTGATGACAGAGCTGGATGCCGCCGAGCTGACCGAGCAGATCACGTCCGTGACGGTCGGCTCCGCCAGCAAGATCACCGCGTATTACGAGGATCGCTTCGAGGTTCACCTCGGCAGCAGCGAACGGCTGGCATATAAGCTTGAATTTTTGAAAACGGTCATCGCCCAGCAGAAGGATTACGCCACCGGCTCGATCGACCTGACCCTGAGCGACGGCGATCAGGCGCACGTCCGTCTGGACAGCTGATCGGTGCGCGTTTTGAAATTATTTTTACAAAATTCAAGAATTTCTATTGACCTGACGCTTAAATCAAGGTAAAATAGAACAGTATAAAAAGAAAGCGGCTCCTCCTTCCGGACGGGGCGCGCAGCTTCAATTGTGAAAATAACGATTCCCATGTACATAGGAGGAGATTTGAATATGTCCGAAGTTTTTGAAGATAAGGTCGTTAAAATCAAGGTCATCGGCGTCGGCGGCGCCGGCAACAACGTTGTCAACCGCATGATTGCCAGCAAGATCGGCGGCGTGGAATTCATGGTCGTGAACACCGACCGTCAGGATCTCAACAAGTCCAAGTGCGAGAATAAGCTCCAGATCGGCGAAAAGCTGACCGGCGGCATGGGCGCAGGCTCCAAGCCCGAGATCGGCAAAAAGTCCGCCGAGGAGAGCCGCGCAGCCATCTCGAAGGTTCTCGAGGGCACGGATATGGTCTTTATCACCGCCGGTATGGGCGGCGGCACCGGCACGGGCGCCGCGCCGATCATTGCCGACCTTGCGCACGAGGCCGGTATCCTGACCGTCGGCGTCGTCACAAAGCCCTTTCGCTTTGAGGGCGCGAACCGCATGAAGCAGGCTGAGGAGGGCATTTCCGCGCTGAGCAGCAAGGTCGACTCCCTCATCATCATCCCGAATGACCGCCTGAAGTACGTCACCGATCAGAAGATCACCTTCGCCAACGCCTTCGGCATTGCCGACGACGTCCTGAAGCAGGCTGTGATGTCCATCTCCGAGCTGGTCGGCTATTCCGACCGCGTCATCATCAACCTTGATTTTGCGGATGTCTCCGCCGTCATGAAGAACGCGGGACGCGCGCATATGGGCGTCGGCACGGCCAGCGGCCGTGAGAAGGCCGAGCAGGCGGCGATGGCCGCCGTGGCAAGCCCGCTGCTCGAAACGTCCATCAACGGCGCGACCGGCGTGCTCATCAATGTGACCGGCTCCGCCGATCTCGAGCTGGACGACGTCGAGACCGCCGCCAACATCGTCATGGAGGCGGCCAATCCCGAGGCCAACATCATCTTCGGCGCGACCTTCTCCGAGGAGTTTGAGGACGAAATGCGCGTCACGGTCATTGCCACCGGCTTTGACGACAAAAAGCAGCCCGAGAGCGCTCCCGCGCGCGGCGTGTTCTCCGCAGCGGCCGGGAAGTCCGCCTCCGCGCCGAACGCGAGCCGCGAGAAGCCGAAGGTCGACACCTCCAACATCGACGACATCGATGAGATCTTCAAGATCTTCAACAAATAAGCATCAAACGCCGCGGGGTTTGTCCTCGCGGCGTTTTTGCACGTGCCTCTGCACGACTGTTTTTTGGGAAGCTCTGATTCAATCGCAAGAGTGGTCAGCGAGGGATTTTGTTCCAAATTAAGGTTTGAAAATTGCAGGAATCCTTTACGTATTTCAAGATTTTCAAACCGAAAAGTTGGGGCAAAAGACCCACTGAGCGCCGCAGACGATTGATTCAGAGGTTTCCAAGAATCAGTATCAGAGGTTCCCTAGCTTATCCCTATTCCGCTCCGCAGTCAGGCGTCTCTTCGTCCGACGGACTGATTTTTGCATTGCGATACGTCTGCGTTGTCTTCAAAATACGCCCCGTCATCCGACGTCGGCGCGATCTCCCAGCGAAACAGATCGCCGCCTCTTATGAAATAAGCAAACAGCGCCGCAAGGGCAACCCACCCAAGAAGCGTGACGATCAATTCCCAATGCTTTGAATCAAAACCGATCAGAAAGCCCACAAGCAGCGTCATGCACTGCAACACCGGCAAAAGCAAAAAGAAGACGAGCCGAAATAAAACCGGGTGCTTGACCTCGATCATCCGACCGGTTTTCAGATCCGGCTGTCGAGTATTAAAGGATACCCATTTTTCTCTTGAAAAAGAAAGAACACAGGGATTTTCGGGGATATACTGTCTTTTCATGAAAGCGCGCCTCCTTTTTGTGCTCGCCGTTTTCTTCCCTCGGTTATATTATAACGCATACTGCGACGCGTGTCAATGCCGCTCTGCATAAAACGCTCCCTCCGCGCGGTGCGCGGAGGGAGCGTTTTAATTCGGTTCAGTCAGGCATTGACGCGCTTGGCGATCAATACATGCCGCCCATGCCGCCGGCTGCGCCTGCCGCTGCTGCGGCGGCCGCATCGCCTGCGGGGTCGGGCTTGTCGGTGACGATCGACTCGGTCGTCAGGACGCAGGCGCCGATGGAGGCGGCGTTCTCGAGCGCGGTGCGCGTGACCTTGGTCGGGTCGACGATGCCGCTCGGGATCATGTCGCAATAGGTCGCATGATAGGCGTCGTAGCCATAGCCGACCTTGCGGCTGTTCTTGATCTTCTCAAAGACGACGGAGCCGTCGACACCGGCGTTCTCGGCGATCTGGCGGATCGGGGCCTGCAGCGCCTTGGCGATGATGGACGCGCCGGTCTTTTCGTCGCCGCTGAGCTTCGCAACGAGCTTCTCAACGGCCGGGATGGCGTTGACGAACGCCGTGCCGCCGCCTGCGACGATGCCTTCCTCAACGGCCGCGCGGGTCGCGTTGAGGGCGTCCTCGACGCGGAGCTTCTGCTCCTTCATGGCGACCTCGGTCTGCGCGCCGACGCGGATGACCGCGACGCCGCCGGACAGCTTCGCAAGACGCTCCTGCAGCTTCTCGCGGTCGTAGTCGGAGGTGGTGACGCTGATGGCGGACTTGATCTCGTGGATGCGCTCCTGAATGGCGGCCGGGTCGCCGCAGCCGTCGACGATGACGGTGTTGTCCTTGTTGACCTTCATCTGGCGGGCACGGCCGAGGTCGGACAGCTGCACGTCGGCGAGGTTCATGTTCAGCTCGGAGGCAACATAGGTGCCGCCGGTCAGGATGGCGATGTCGCGGAGCATCTCCTTGCGGCGGTCGCCGAAGCCGGGCGCCTTCACGCAGACGCAGTTGAAGCTGCCGCGCAGACGGTTGACCAGCAGGGTCGACAGCGCGTCGCCCTCGACGTCCTCAGCGATGATGACGAGCTTCTGGCCGCCCTTGACGATCTGCTCCAGAATGGGCAGGATGTCCTGAATGGCAGAGATCTTCTTGTCGGTAATGAGGATATACGGGTCGTCGACGACGGCCTCCATCTTGTCGGTGTCGGTGACCATATAGGGGGAGATGTAGCCGCGGTCGAACTGCATACCCTCGACGACGTCCAGGCCGGTCTCGGCGGTCTTGGATTCCTCGATGGTGATGACGCCGGAGGCGCTGACCTTCTCCATGGCCTCGGCGATCAGCTTGCCGATCTCCTCGTCGCCGCTGGAGACCGTGCCGACGCGCGCGATGTCCGCGCTGCCGTTGACGGCCTGCGAATTTTCCTTAATGGCCTCGATGGCGGTGTCGACCGCCTTCTGCATACCCTTGCGCATGACCATCGGGTTTGCACCGGCAGAGACGTTCTTCAGGCCCTCGCGGACGATGGCCTGCGCCAGCAGGGTCGCGGTGGTCGTGCCGTCACCGGCGACGTCGTTGGTCTTGGTCGCGACCTCGCGGACGAGCTGCGCGCCCATGTTCTCAAACGGATCCTCCAGCTCCACGTCCTTGGCGATCGTGACGCCGTCGTTCGTGATGAGCGGAGCGCCGTACTTCTTGCCGAGCACGACGTTGCGGCCCTTCGGGCCGAGCGTGACCTTCACGGTGTTTGCAAGCTGGTCAATGCCGCTTTGCAGCTTCTTGCGGGCGTCCTCGCCGAATTCAATCATTTTTGCCATAGTAATCTGCCTCCTGAATTATTCTACAACCGCGAGAATGTCGCTCTGGCGAACGATGGAATAATCGACGCCGTCGAGCTTGACCTCGGTGCCGGAGTATTTCGCCACGACCACGCGGTCGCCGACACGAACTTCCATCTTCACTTCATTGCCGTCCACCATGCCGCCGGGGCCAACCGCGACGACCTCGGAGAGCACGGGCTTTTCCTTGTTCGCAGTGGAAAGAATGATGCCGGAAGCGGTGGTCTCCATCGCCTCAACGGGCTTGAGCAGAACACGGTCTGCAAGGGGCTTCAGTTTCATAGCGTACCTCCAAAACATGTCAG
>URCY01000027.1 GCA_900546415.1 uncultured Eubacteriales bacterium | reverse complement strand
TTCCGAACATTTTTGCAGTCTGCCAGCGTGTCAAAAAAGGCTTTTTGACACGCTGAAAGGGTGCAGGGATTTTCCCTGCACCCTTTCTCTTTGTGCGCTGCGGCGCGTCACCTTTCCAAAATCACAAAACGCGCGCTTCCTGCGATGCAAAGCCTCATACTTTATGGAATGCCCCAAATTGCAAAAGGCATGGGAGCGGCACACGCTGCGGTGTGCCGCTCCCATGCTGCATGTCGCTTGTGCTTCGCGGAGCGCCGCCCGGAGGGCGAGCGCTTTGCTCAGCCGGCAAACTGGCTGTTGTAGAGCGTTGCGTAGAAGCCGTTCCTTGCCAACAGCTCGGCATGATTGCCCTTTTCGATGATGTGCCCGTCCTTCATAACCAGGATCACGTCGGCCTCGCGGACGGTCGAAAGGCGGTGCGCGACGATGAAGGATGTCCGCCCGGCCATCATTTTGGCAAACGCGGCCTGAATTTTCAGCTCCGTGCGCGTGTCGATCGACGAGGTCGCCTCGTCGAGGATCAGCATCGGCGGCAGGCAGAGCATGGCGCGCGCAATGCAGATCAGCTGGCGCTGTCCGGCCGAGAGGTCGTTTTCGCGAATGACCGTGTCGTAGCCCTGAGGCAGACGCCGGATGAACGAATGCGCATACGCTGCCTTCGCGGCAGCTTCGATCTCGGCGTCCGTGGCGTCCGGCTTGCCGTAGGTGATGTTTTCGCGGACGGTCGCGGTCGCCAGCCATGTGTCCTGAAGCACCATGCCGTACCGGCCGCGCAGATCGTGCCGCGTCATGCGGCGGATGTCTGCGCCGTCGACGGAGATCGCGCCGCTGTCCACGTCGTAAAACCGCATCAGCAGGTTGATGAGCGTGGTCTTGCCGCAGCCCGTCGGGCCGACGATGGCGATGCGCTGGCCGGGGCGAACGTCTAGGGAGAAGTCTGAGATCAGCGGGCGCTCCGGCACATAACGGAAGCAGACCTTGTCGAGCCGAACCGCGCCGCGCGCCTCCGGGCTGACGGGATCGGCGCAGTCGGGCTGCTCGTCGGGCAGATCGAGCAGCTCAAAGACGCGGTCGGCGCATGTGAGCGCGTTTTGCAGCTCGGTCACGACGCCGCTGATCTCGTTGAACGGCTTGGCATACTGCGAGGCGTAGCTCAGAAACACGCTGACCTGTCCGACGGAGATGCCTCCGGCGATCGCGTTGAGCGCGCTGATGAGCGTGACCACGGCGTAGACGAGGTTATTTGCCAGCCGCGTGGTCGGATTTGTCAGGCTTGAGAAGAAGGTCGCGCTCAGGGAGGCCTTTTCCAAGCGATCGTTGACGGCGTCAAAATCGGCAAGAGCGGCCGCCTCATGACCGAAGGCGCGCACAACGCGCTGCCCCTCGATCAGCTCGTTGATGAGCGCGGTCTGCTCACCGCGGATGCGCGCCTGCGCGCGGAAGAAGCGGCTCGTGCGTGAGGTGATATATTTCGCAATGAAGATCGAAAGCGGCGTCAGCAGACAGACGGCCAGCGCGATCCTCCAATTCAGCACGAGCATCACGACCAGCGTGGCCAGAACGGTCAGAACGCCGGTGAACAGCTGCGTGAAGCCCATGAGCAGGCCGTCGGCAAAGGCCTCAACATCTGCCACGGTGCGGCTGACGGTGTCGCCGGTCGGATGCGTGTCGAGGTAGGACAGGGGAAGGCGGTTGAGCTTGCTGCTGATGCGGCTGCGCAGGTCGCGGCTGACGGAGAAGGTGATGCGGTTGTTGCAGCGCGCCAGCATATCCTGCGCGAGCGCGCCGAGCAGGGCAATGAGCGCGATGGCCGCGACGGCCAGCGCCACGGCATCGAGGTCGACGCGCCCCTTGCCGACCATGGCGTCGATGGCCCGGCCGCTGAAGATCGGAATCAGCAGCTGCGATGCGACGCTTGCCAGCGCCAGCAGCAGACTGCCGACGACCGTGAAGCGGTAGGGCCGGATGAGCAACAAAACGCGGCGAACGGTATGCTTTTTCATGCTTCTGCCTCCGTTTTGAACTGGGATTCGTAGATCTCGCGGTAAATTTCGCAGGTTTTCAGCAGCTCCCCGTGCGTTCCGTTGCCGATCAGACGGCCGTCGTCGAGCACGAGAATGCGGTCGGCGTGCAGCATCGAGCCTGCGCGCTGACTGACAAGGAAGACCGTCGTTTCGGCCGGGAGCGCCTTGAGCGAATGGCGCAGCGCGGCCTCCGTGGCATAGTCGAGCGCCGAGGCGCTGTCGTCCAGAATGAGAATGTCCGCGCCGGTCAGCAGCGTCCGCGCGATGGTCAGGCGCTGCTTCTGGCCGCCGGAGAAATTCGCGCCGCCCTGCTCGACCGGCTCGTCCAGCCCCTTGGGCTTCTGCCGGACGAAGTCGGCGGCCTGCGCCTGTGTGAGCGCGTGCCAAAGCTCGTCGTCCGTGGCGTCCGGCTTGCCCCAGAGCAGATTCGAGCGGATCGTCCCGGTGAACAGACGCGGCTTTTGGTCGACGATGGCGACGGAGCGGAGCAGCGTCTGCCGGGAGTAGCTTTGGATCGGCTCGCCGTTGAGCACAACTGTGCCGGAGGTCGCGTCATAAAAGCGCGCGATGAGCTGCACAAGCGAGGATTTGCCGCTGCCCGTGCCGCCGATGATGCCGACGGTCTCGCCGCGCCGCACCGAAAAGCTCAGGTCGCTCAGCGACTCCGCGCCCGCGTCGGCGTAGCGCAGACTGACGTGGTCAAACCGCACGGCCTCGTCCGTCGCTGCGGCGCTGCCGCCGTCCGCGAAGGCCATGGAGCTGTCGGTGTCGAGCACCTGCCCGATGCGCCCCATGCAGGAGACGGATTTGCTGAGCTGCACGATCAGATTCGCGAGCTTGACCAGCTCGACAAGGATCTGGCCGATATAATTGATGAGCGCGATCACGTTGCCGGTCAGCAGCACACCGCTGTTGACCTTGTCCGCGCCGAACCAGAGAATGAGCAGGATGCCGCCGTTGATGACGACGTAGGTCAGCGGGTTGAGCAGCGCCGAGACGCGGCCAACGCGCACCTGCGCATCAAGCAGGGCGGTGTTCGCACCGACGAACTGCGCGTGCTGCCGCTGTTCGCGGCCGAAGGCGCGGATCACGCGCACGCCGTTCAGGCTTTCGCGCGTCTGATCGGTCACGCCGTCGAGCTTCTGCTGCACGCGGCGGTACATCGGCGAGGTGATGCGCATGATGCCGAACACGATCACGAACAGCACGGCGATCACGCCGACGAACACCAGCGCAACCCTTGCGTTGATCGTGAAGGCGAGAAGCATCGAGCCGAACACGATGAACGGGCTGCGCAGGAACAGCCGCAAAAAGAGATTCGTGCCGTTCTGCACCTGATTGACGTCGCTCGTCATACGCGTGATGAGCGTCGAAGCGCCGAAGCGATCCAGCTCGGTGAAGCTGAAATGCTGGATGCGGTCGATCAGCTCATGCCGCAGGCCGCTGGCAGTCCCGACGGCGGCGCGCGCAGCGAAATACTGCGCCACAAAGGTGCAGAGCAGACCGAGCACGGCCATGCCGATCATCAGGGCAAAGCGCGTGAGCACATAGCGCCGGTCATGGCTGTAGATGCCGACGTCGATGATCTTCGCCACGATCAACGGAACGACGAGGTCGAAGCACGCCTCAAGCATTTTGAAAAGCGGTGCAAGGAGCGCCTCGAGCCGGAATTTTTTCAGATAGGGCAGCAGATGCCGCATGGGATCTCCTCCTTGTTGATGGGTTCAAAGCTTTTTATAGGAACCTCTGATTAAATTGCAAGAGCGGTCAGCGAGGGATTTTGTTCCAAATTGAGGTTTGGAAATTGCAGGAATCCTTTACGTATTTCAAGATTTTCAAACCGATAAGTTGGGGCGAAAGGCCCGCTGAGCGCCGCTGCCGATTTATTCAGAGGTTCCTATAGTATAGCACGTCGGGAAACGATTGACTAATATATGAAAAATGGTATAATTATATAAAAAAGATATTGGAGGGACGCGCAATGGAGCTGCGCCAGCTGCACTATTTTGTCACCGTTGTGGAGGAGAAAACCGTCACGGCGGCGGCTGAGAAATTAAATATGACCCAGCCGCCGCTGACGATGCAGCTCCATGCGCTCGAGCGGGAGCTGGACTGCGCGCTCTTCCGGCGCGAGGGGCGGCGGCTGACGCTGACCGACGCCGGGCAGCACCTCTATCGCCGCGCGGTCGAGCTCCTTGCCATGTGTGACAACATGCGGCAGGAGCTGACGGCCTTTCGCAGCGGCGCGCTCGGCACGCTGCGCATCGGCGTGATCTCGTCCGTGCAGGGAACGCTGTTTGCCGATTGGATGCGCGCCTATCACGCGCGCTATCCGGACGTGCGCATCTCCGTCAGCAGCGCCAACACCTACCAGCTGCTCTCCACGCTGCAAAACCGCCAGATCGACATGGCGATCATTCGCACGCCCTTTGCCGCCGACGGGCTGGACGTGTCGTTTCTGAAGGAGGAGCAGATCCAAGCCGTCGGCGACGAGCGATTTTTTGAGGGGTTTTCCGGTGAAGCGGCGTCGCTGCACGAGCTGGCACAGACGCCGCTGATCGTCTATCGACGCTGGCGGCGCATCATTCTCTCGGCCTTTGAGGCGGCCGGGGTCAGGCCGAACATCCTCTGCGTCAACGACGACGCCCGTATGACGCTGCTGCTGACGATGCAGGGCTTGGGCGTCGGCCTGCTGCATCCCTCGGCGCTCCCGGCGCGGCGCGAGCCGACTATGCGTGTGCTGCCGCTGCCCGAGCCGCTGCTCGCCTCAAGGATCGCGCTGGTCTGCGCGAACCGCCGCGCGCTGCCCGAGCCTGCGGCACTGTTCTGGCGCCTGGCACAGGAGCTGACCGATGCGGGCTGAGCGCAGCAAAACGCGGAGCCGGGGAAAAACCCTAGCTCCGCGTTTTTTCGGTTTGATCCGGTCATAGCGTGCCGGCGCGCGCCGCACGGGGCGCATACTGCGCCTTGCGCTTTTTCACGCAGTAAAAATAGGCCGGGAAGAGGAAGCAATCGGCCATGACCCAAGCCGCCGGGCTGGCGTAGCAGACGGCCGTGAAGCCCAGCACGGGCACAAGGCCGAGCGCCACGATGCCGCGCGCGACCATCTCGGAGACGCCGGCGATCACGGCCAGATTGGAATAGCCGAGCCCCTGGATCGTGAAGCGCAGCAGGTTCACGAACAGCAGCGGGATATAGAAGGCCGCGTTGATGACGAGCAGCTGGCGCGCCATGGGCAGGATCTGCCCGGCCGCAGCGGCCTCGTCCGAGTTGAGAAAGAGACCGGACAGCGGCGCCGCGCCGAAATAGAGCACGATCAGGGCGACGACGGAATAGATCGAGCCGAGCAGCGCGCAGGTCTTGACGCCCACGTTCACGCGGTCGAGCTTGCCCGCGCCGAGGTTTTGCCCGGCGTAGGTCGTGGCCGTTGAGCCGATGGCGTCAAAGGGGACGGCAAACAGCCCCGTCACCTTGCTTGAGGCCGTCATCGCGGCCATGGCGGCCGCACCGAGCCCGTTGACGGCGGTTTGCAGCAGAATGGTGCCGATGGCCGTGATGCTGTATTGCAGCCCCATGGGCAGCCCCATGAACAGCAGCCGCACGGCATAGAGCTTGCGCGCCTTGAGATCGTCGCGGCTCAGCCGCAGGATCGGGAATTTTTTTGCCATATAGACCAGACACAGCAGACCCGAGACGAGCTGGCTGATGAGCGTCGCCCAGCCCGCGCCCGCCACGCCCATTTTGAACGTCACAACAAAGAGCAGGTCGAGCGCAACATTCAGCAGGCTCGAGAAGATCAGAAACAGCAGCGGTGTGCGGCTGTCGCCGAGGGAGCGGAGAATGCCGGAGAGCGTGTTATAGAGCATCGTAGCCGGGATGCCGAGGAAGATCAGAAAAATATAGTCATAAGCATAGGAAAACGTGTCCTCGGGCGTGTTCATCGCGGTCAGGATCCAGCGGCAGCCGAGCGTCGTGAGCAGGGTCATGACGAGGGCGATCAGGCTGCCCAGCCAGACCATGTTGCCGACGAAGCGGCGCAGACCGTCCTCGTCGCGTTCGCCGAATTTCTGCGCCACGGGGATGGCAAAGCCCGAGCAGATGCCCGTGCAGAGGCCGATGATCAGGAAGCTGATCGAGCCGGTCGAGCCGACGCCTGCAAGCGCCTCGACGCCGAGCGATTTGCCGACGACAACGGTGTCGACCATGGAATAGAACTGCTGAAACAGCAGCCCCAGCAGCAGGGGCAGAATGAACGACAGCAGGATCGGCAGCGGGCGGCCGACAGTCATATCGCGTTCCCTGGACATATGAAAACGCCTCGCTTTCTCAAAAAATCGAAGTTCAGATTTTGCCTGAGCGCTCAATACTAGCACCAAAAGCCGCACTTGTCAACTGCCGACGCGGCTTATTCACGGAAAGTTCAGATTTTCCGCGCGACGAGCGCCAAAGCATCCATTAAAATGATAGACTCAGACAACTTTTACTTGACAGACAGCGCGAAATTCGGTATCCTAACCATATAGGGAACCTCTGAATAAATCGTCTGCGGCGCTCAGCGGGCCTTTTGTCCCAACTGATCGGTTTGAAAATCTTGAAATACACAAAGTATTCCTGCAATTTCCAAACCTCCATTTGGAACAAAATCCCTCGCTGACCACTCTTGCGATTTAATCAGAGGTTCCCGAGAGTTCATCGGCAACACCGCGCAATTGCGTCGGCGCGCTTCGCCGGATCTGTTTGCCGAATTGTGCGGTGTTGCTCTTTTTTTAACAATACCAAACCTGTCGAAAAATGTCAAGAGACCGCCTTCTGAGGAAGGCGGTCTCTTTGAAAATTGACGGTCATTGCGCGCTCAGCCCGGCGTAAAGGCGCTCGAAGCGCCCGGAACCGTAGCGGTCGAGCACGGTGATCGTCAGCACCGTCGGCTGCCCGGCTGCGCCCGGCGAGGCCGGGAGCGGCAGGAGCTGCGCGCCGGTCGTGTTTTCCAGCGTGAAGGTCTGCGGCGCGCCGCCGTTGACCGAGATTTGGATCGTTTTCGGGCCGTCCTGCCCGCAGAACAGCGTCAGACCGGTCGCCTGCGCGGCCGCAGCGCCTTGCGCAAGGCCTACCGTCACCGTGAGGGTGTCGCCCTGCTCGTCAAAGGCATAGGTCACGTCTGGCGCGGCGGCAAGGAGGAGCTGGCTGCAAAGCCGCGCGTCGGCATATTGCGGCGCGGCCGCCGCCGGGTCGAGCCCGAGCGCCTCGGCGGCCTGCGCAAAGGACTCGCCGTCCGTCGCGGCGGCGCTCAGGCTGCATGTCTCGGACAGCAGCGAGCCGCACGCGAACGCGCGCCGTCCCACGCTTTTCAGGCTCGCCGGCAGGCTCAGCGCCGCCGGGTCGAGCGCAAGGCAGCCGAGGAAGGCCTCGTCGCCGACGCGCTCCAGCCCCTCCGGCAGCCTCAGCGACGCAAGCCCCGTGCAGGCGAAAAACGCGCCGCCGCCGACCGAGCGCAGGCTCTCCGGAAGCGTCAGCTTCGTCAGCGCGCGGCACTCCTGAAACGCGCTGACGCCGATCGCCGCGACGCCGTTTTCAAGCGTGAGCGTGCGCAGCGCGGTGCAGCAGCCGAAGACAAGGGTCGGAAGCTCGGCCACGCTGCCCGGAATGCGCACGGCCGTCAGCGCCGTGCAGCCGTAGAAGCAAAGCTCGCCGAGCGTCTGCACGCCGTCCTCCAGCGTCAGCTCCGTCAGTCCGGTGCAGGCATAAAACGCGCCCTCTCCGAGCGCCGCCCCGGCCGGGATACGCACGGCCGTCAGCGCCGTGCAGCCCTTGAAGGCGTATTGCGCGACCTGCTCGAGGCTGCCGGGCAGGCCGGTCAGCGCGGCGCAGTCCTGAAAGGCGTTGGCGCCCACGACCCTGAGCCGCGCGGCCTCCAGCTCGCGCAGCGCCCCGCAGGAGCTGAACGCGCCCGCGCCGAGCGTCTCGACGCCGTTGAGCGTCGCGCGCTCCAGCTTCGGACAGCGGTTGAAGGCGAGGTCATCGACGGCCTTCACGCTGTCGGCCAGAACGACCTCGACCAGCTCCGGACAGGCGCTGAAGGCGCGGTCGCTGACCGAGGTCACGCCGTCCTCCGCCCGCACGCGGCGGATCAGCGCGGTGTATTCGTGCCATGGAACACCATCGGCGAAGCGTTCGGCGTCGAATTCATACATTTCGCCGCTTCCGGAGACGGTCAGCGTGCCGTCTCCGGCCGAGAAGACCCATGTGAGGGCGTCTCCGCAGATGCCGGACTGCCCGAGCGTGCCGTCCAGATCGACGCGCAGCTGCTCCGGGCTGTAGGAATGCGGCCGGTCGCGCTGACTGCGGCGCATGAGCTGCGAGGCCAGAAAGGCTGCCAGCGCGAACGCCGCGGCCAATCCGAGGCAGCTCAAAAGCGTCAAAAGTCTCTTTTTCCGCAAGAAAACGCCTCCCTTCGTGTTGATCTCGTGTGATACCAGATTATCATACTCCGCACGTCAACATATCATGGAGTTGTAAAATCTCCGGAATTTTTTTCGGCGGATGTCTCGCGCGGAAAGCGAACGGTCACGGTCGTGCCCTGCCCGGGCGCGGAGTCGAAATGCAGCTGCGCGCCGTGGATGCGGACGATCCGGCTGCAAAGCGCAAGCCCCAGCCCGCAGCCGCCCTCGGCGCGGCTTCTGGCCTTGTCGACGCGGTAAAACGGCTCGGCGATGTGCGCAAGCTCCTCGGCGCTCATGCCCCGTCCGTCGTCGGCCACGCGGAGCACGGCCGCGCCGTCCTCGGCGCGGAAGGAGATGCGCACCGTCCCGCCCGCGCCGCAGGCGCGGATGGCGTTCTCGGTAAAATTGACGATCAGGCTCTCGAGCAGCGACCAGCTCCCGCGCACATGGCAGGCGCTCGCCTCCGGCAGGAGCGCGACGCCCTTCGCCCCGGCCTTCGCCCGCAGGGTCTGCACGGCCGCCTCGATCAGCCCGGCGCAGTCGACGTCGGCCGTCTCCGGCTCGTCCGCGCGCAGCACGGTCATGCTGAACAGCTCGTCGGACATCCGGTTCAGGCGCTTGCTCTCGCGCATGATGTAATGCAGATAGCGCAGGCGGTCGTCCTCCGAGACCGGAACGCGCGTCATCAGCTCGCTGTAGCCGTAGATATTCGTCAGCGGCGTGCGCAGCTCGTGGGTGAAATTGTCGAGAAAGCGCTGCTTGCGCGCGGCCTCGTCGCGCAGCTGCTCAACGTGCTCCTGCACCTCGTCCGTCATCTGGTTGAAGCGCGCGGTGAGCTGGGCGACCTCATCCTTTCCCTTTGCGGGCACGTGCACGCTGTAATCGCCCCGGCCGACCGCGTCCGCAGCGGCTGCCAGCTTTGCGATCGGGCGCGTAACGCGGTTGACCACGAGCAGCAGCAGACCCGCCAGCAGCATCGACACGCCGACGCTCACGAGGAAAAACAGAAGCTGCAGGCGCGTCCATGTCTGCTCCACGCCGCTGATGTCGCGGATATAGAGCAGCCGGTAGTCCTCGAAATCCGGGATCGGGCCGCAGACGCAGACGAGCGTTTTGCCGCCGTCCTCCGTGAGCATCGAGAGGCTGCCGCTGCCGGACGGGATGCGCGGCGTCAGCGCGTCGTCGGAATAGAGCAGCGCGTCGTTTTCATAGAGCCGCAGCGTGATCGCCTGCTTGGCGTAGTATTTTTCATAGAACCGCATCAGATTCACAAGGCTTGCGCCGTTGAGCGTGTCGTTCCGGTCGAGCAGGGAGAGATCCCGCGCCATGGCCACGCAGATGGCATATTGCTCGGTCGCGGCGCGCTCCTCCTGCGCCCGCATATCCTGCTTGTATACCACGGACGAGAGCCAATAGATGCTCCCGTTGAACAGCAGCAGAAACAGCAGCAGGATCGGTAAGAAAATTTTTTGCCAGAAATTCATAATCCGCGCTCCGATCGATCGAATTTTGGGGGAAACATCCGTTTGACCCTACTATATCATATTGCGCCTTTGATTGCAATCGCGGCCGTACCGCCGCAAAATGCGGTTGCATTTTGCAAAGCAGTATAGTAAAATACAAATAGACCTGTCAGCTCGTAAAAACCGGAACGCTCCGGGCGAAATTTTTCCCGCGCGCCCCGATTTTTTACAACCTCATAACATCTTCATGATAAGTCCATGACAAGTCTCTGGTATCGTAACAGCAGACCCCACCATATCCAGAGAATCCATGCCGCGCGAATCACGAAAAAAGGAGAGGACACTATGAAAAAAGGAGAGAACACCATGAAAAAAAGACTGCTGAGCATCCTGCTTGCGGCGGCGCTGCTGATCGGCCTCGTGCCGACGCTGCTTCTGCCTGCCGCAGCCGCCGGCTACACCAGCGGCGACTTTACCTATGAGCTGAACGACGACGGCAGCGCGATCATCACCCAATATTCCGGCTCTGCCGCCGCGCTGACGATCCCGTCGAGCCTCGACGGGCACACCGTGAAGCAGATCGATTCCTACGCTTTTGAGAAGAACACGACCCTGACGAGCGTGTCCATCCCGGAGACCGTGACCAAGCTGGAGTATCTTGCGTTCGAGGACTGCACGAACCTGACCGCCGTGACAATCCCGAGCGGCCTGACCAGTGCGGGCTCCAGCAACGGCGCATTCTCCGGCTGCTCCGCGCTGACGACCGTGCAGTTCGGCAGCGGGCTTACGTCCATTCCGGGGGCGCTGTTCGAGGGCACGGGTCTGAAAACGGTCACCCTTCCCGAGAGCGTCACGTCGATCGGGCCGTGGGCGTTCGCCAACTGCGCGAAGCTCGAGCAGGTTTCTTTTCCTGCCGGCCTGACGTTGATCGACCTCTGCGCCTTTGAAAACTGCACGGCGCTGACCGCCGTCACGCTGCCGAAGCGCCTAACCGAGCTGGGTTATGCGGCTTTTAACAATTGCAGCGCCCTGAAATCGGTCTGGATCCCGAAGTCGCTGACGAAAAACGGCAACGGGGACGGCTTCAAGGGCTGCACGGCGCTGACGGACATCACCTTTGAGACCGGCATCACCAAGATCGCCGACCGCCAGTTCGACGGCTCGCCCATCAAGAGCATCACCATTCCGGGCACCGTGACGACCATCGGCATGAGCGCGTTCGACAACTGCGCGAATTTGACCGCGATCGACCTGCCGACCTCCGTCACGGAGATCGACGGCTATGCCTTTAGTAGCACCGGTCTGACCGCCGTCACGCTCCCGAAGCACCTGCGCGAACTTGGCACGGACGCCTTCGCGGGCTGCACGGCGCTGAAGAGCGTGTTCATCCCCCTGTCGCTGCAAACTGCGACCTATCCGTTCCGAAAGTGCACGGCGCTCACGGACGTGACGTTTGAGGACGGCCGCACCAAGCTTCCCAACACCCTGCTCGAGGACAGCGGCATCCGGCAGCTCACCGTTCCGCAGACCGTGACGAAGATCGGCTATTCCGCCTTTGCCGGCTGCACGCAGCTGACCGCGATCACGCTTCCTGCCGGTCTGCGTGAGCTGGGCAGCGAGGCTTTCAAGGGCTGCACGGCGCTGACCGGCGTCGCGCTCCCGGACAGCCTGACCGCCCTTAGCCACGGTGCGTTCGAGAACTGCACGTCGCTGACTGCGGTGGAATTCCCGGCGGGCATCACTCCCTTCAGCTGGAGCAGCAGCAGCGGTATGCTGAGAAACTGCACCTCGCTGCGCTCCGTCAAGCTGCCCAAAACGGTCTCGTCCCTCGGCAACGGTTTCTTCGCAGGCTGCACGGCGCTTGAGCGAATCGTCCTGCCCGATTCCGTGACGGAGATCGGCAGCAACCTCTTCAACGGCTGCACCGCGCTGACGGATGTCACGCTCAGCACGAATTTGCAGGCCATTCCGGAAAACACGTTCTACGGCTGCGTGAGCCTGCAAAAGCTCGTCGCGCCCTATGCCGTCACGAAGATCGGCAAAACCGCGTTCGCAAACTGCACGTCGCTGACGTCGCTGACCCTCCTGCGCAACGTCACGGAGGCTGCGGCCGACGCGCTCAGCTATCCCGAGCAGGTCACGGTCTACGGCGTCAAGGGCACCTATGCCGAGACCTACGCTGCGTCCGTCGGCGCGCCCTTCGCCGCGATCGACCGTCCCGCGACGGCCGTCTCCCTGCCGAAGAGCGTGACCGTCAAGGTCTGGAGCTCCGTCCGCCTGCTCCCGTCGCTCGATCCCGTCGACTGCACCGACGAGCTGGTCTGGAGTTCCTCCGACGCGAGCGTCGCGGCTGTCTCGGCCGACGGCACGGTCACGGGGCGCAAGGACGGCAGCGCCGTCATCACCGTCACCGCCGGAAGCGTCAGCGCGCGCTGCGAGGTCGCGGTCGGCACGCCCGCCCATGTACACAGCTACACCGCCGTCGTCACCGCGCCGACCTGCGCGGTGCAGGGCTACACGACCTACACCTGCTCCTGCGGCGAGTATTATTACGACGATTACGTCCCTGCCCTCGGCCACAGCTATGTCGACGGCGTCTGCACGCGCTGCGGCGCGTCGCGACCCGAGACGCGCTTCATGGATGTCAAGCCCGGCTCTTGGTACTATAAATCGATCGTCTACGCCGTCTCCAACGGCCTGATGAACGGCGTCGGCGACAGCAAGTTCGAGCCGGAGGAGGGCATGACCCGCGCCATGCTCGTGACCGTCCTCTGGCGTTATGAGGGCAGCCCGAAGCAGCGTCCGAGCACCTTCTCGGATGTCCGGCGCGGCCAGTGGTACAGCGAGGCCGTCTCGTGGGCGGCGAAGAACGGCATCGTCACCGGCGTCGGCGACAACAAATTCGAGCCGGACACGCAGATCACGCGCGAGCAGATCGCCACGATCCTCTACCGCTACGCGCAGAAGAAGCGCGCCGACACGTCCGCGCGCGGCAGCCTGAGCGCCTTCCCGGATAACGGCAAGGTCAACGGCTGGGCGAAGACCGCGCTGCAATGGTGCGTCGGCGAGGGTCTGATCGGCGGCACGAACGAGAACGGCAGGGTCTATCTCGACCCGCAGGGCACGGCCACCCGCGCGCAGGTCGCGACAATCCTGATGCGCTATATCGAGAAGCTCGGCTGACGGCCGCAGCGGCGCTCCTTTGAATTCATACAGCAAAACGGCAGGTTTCCCGGAAACCTGCCGTTTTTGCACGTATTATGTTCGATTTTCGTGGGGCGGTGTCGCCGCGCGGCTTTCGCTTCTTACAGCCCCAGTCCCTTTTGCAGGTTCACGACGAAGTCCTGCACGTTCGTGACGATGCCGCGCGCGGAGAGGCTGCCGCGGTCGGCGAGCTTGTTGACGACAAATTCCGACACGTCCACGCAGTAGAAATAGATCTGCCGCACGGTGCCGTCGGGCAGGACGCGATAGGAAGGCGTCATGTTGCCCGTGGCGATCGTGTGCAGCATGGTGGCCATGCTGATGACGGTCGTTGCGCCGCGGATCTGGTTGCGCATGGCGTCCTGCGCCTCATAGACGTTGCCGTAGACCGGGGGAAGCGGGCCGTCGTCGCGGATCGAGCCGCCGAGGACGTAGGGCACGCCGCATTTCTCACAGCTGTAAATAATGCCATTATCGATATGTTCGTTCTCGATAAATTTCTTGATGCTGCCGTGGAATTTGACGCGGTTGATGAGGTCGAGGTGGTTATAATGCCCGTTCGGCATGGATTTTTGGGTGTAAATATCCTGACCGAGGGCGGTTTTGAGGTAAGCGCCCTCGAGATCATGGGTGGCGAGGGCGTTGCCGGCGAGGACGGCGTGGACGTAGCCGTTTTCGATCAGCTTGGACATGGCGCGACGGGCGTCGGCGTCGAAGGCAAAGGCCGGACCCATGACCCAGACGATCTTGCCGTGGTCGCGCTCGTATTTCAGCAGCTCGTAAAGCTCGTCATAATCGCGGGAAAACGCGGTCTCGCGGCTGCGGTTCTGCCGGAAGGCGAAGGCGTCCTTTTGCTCCGTCTCCTCGCGGAAGCCGTCGGTGTGCATGAAGATGCCGTCCTCGCAGTTCTCGGTGCGGCCGGTGACGACGAGGTCGCCCTTTTTCAGCAGGCGGAACTCGCGCACGACGATTTTATCGGCCTCATACACCGCGACGCAGTCCATGCGGCTTTCCTCGGCGAGCAGCCAGCGGCCGCCGATATGGAAATACTCCGGGAAAATGCTCATCGCGTGGTAGTGCTCCGGCGCGACGCCGTCGAACGGCGCGGGCACGAGCTTGGCCTCCGGCGCGGTGCGGAATTTTTCCTCCGTGAAATCCGGCGCGACATACTTTTTCAACTCAAACATTTTTATTGGCTCCCTTCCTAACACTTCCGTTATATGATACCTTTATCGTCCGACATGGGGTGGTCGGTTGACGGAGCCTTTCCGGCTCCCTTCCTACCTTTTCTGTTATCTGATACCTTTATGATCCGACATTGGATGTCCGATTGATTCAGAGGTTCCCTAGGACTGCCCGATCACAAAGACGAGCAGCGTGCCGTTCCCGTCGGTCGGCAGCTCTGCCGAGGCGTAGTCCGCAGCCGTCAGCAGCTCCGCAAGGCGCTCGCGGGTCTCGTCGTCCAGCTCATAGCCGCGCCAGGAGTCCTCGGACGCCAGCTCCGGAAAATAATCCTGCAAGGCTTCCTCGTCCTGCACCGGCGGACAGGTCTCCAGCAGCTCCGCAACGCCGTCCGGAAGCGGCTCGAGCAGTACCATTGCAGACGGCTCCGCCCGGTCAGACCCGGTCAGCATGACGGGGGTGCCGATCTCGGGATCGGCCGGGACGGTGTCTGCCCCGTCGGCATATCCTATCACATTGCCAGTACCGTCGTCATAGCCGCCGAACTCCTGCTCCGATTGCGCCGTGGTCGCCGCTTTGCTCCCTTCCCGCTCCGCCGATTTTGTCACGGGCATCGGCAGGACGCCGCTCACGGCCAGCGTCAGCATGGCCGCCGCTGCGGCCGCGCCCGCTGCCAGCGGGATCCAGCGCCGCGCCGGGCGCCTCTTCTTTTCGGACGCACGCACCTGCCGCATCACGTCCGCGTGCAGCCGCTCGGGCATGGGCGGGACATCCTCGAGCGCCGTCTGCTGCGCCTGCCATTCCTTCAAGAGCGCGCGGCAATGCGCGCACTGCGCAAGATGGGCTTGCAGCCGCGCTTCCTCGTGCGCGTCCAGCGCGCCGTCCAGATGGGCGCTGAGCAGGGATAAATATTCCTCACATTGCATCGCCGCAGCCTCCTTTCATCGATATGACGCGCTTCATGGGCAAAAGTTCCCCGCGCACGCGAGCTTTTTTCGCAGCGCCTCGCGCGCCCGCGCGAGTCTGGATTTGACCGTTCCCTCCGGGACGCCGAGCAGCTCGGCGATCTGCGCATAATTCAGGTCGCGCACGGCGCGCAGCGCCAGCAGCTCCCGCTGCTCCGGCGAAAGCTCGGCCAGCGCACGGCGCAGCCGCCGCTGCTCCTCCGAGGCCAGCGCGGCCTCCTCGGGCGTGGGAGCGGGGTCCTTCGGCTCGGGAAGCGGCGTCTGCTCCTCGTCCTCCCGCTCCAGCGGGACGGTCGGGCGGCGCTTCCTCCCGCGCATGAAGTCCAGACAGAGGTTCGTCGTCAGGCGATAGAGCCACGTCGAAAACGCGGCCTGAAGGCGGAATTCCG
Source organism: uncultured Eubacteriales bacterium (assembly GCA_900546415.1). Classification (GTDB taxonomy): domain Bacteria; phylum Bacillota; class Clostridia; order Oscillospirales; family Oscillospiraceae; genus JAZOXB01. The sequence continues at coordinate 7,335 of URCY01000027.1, read as the reverse complement.
GCAGCTTTTGCCAGACGCGCAGGAACGCCTCCTGCGTCAGGTCGGCGGCGTCCTCCTCGTTGGCGGTCATGCGGTAGCAGAGCCGCCAGACCGTTCCCTCGTAGCGCCGCAGAAGCTGCTCAAAGGCATCGCAGTCGCCCTTCGCAGCCTTCCGGATCAGCTTCTGTTCGTCGATCGTTCCTCACCTCAAATCCCGCTGCATCTCGCGCACCAGCTTCTCGGCCTCGGCGGTCGAGCTGAGCTGCGAGATGCGATTTTTGTAAAATCCGCTGTGCGCGACGCCGCGCAGATACCAGGCCAGATGCTTGCGCGCCTCAAGGCAGGCAATATGCTCGCCCTTGCTTGCGCAGGCGATGCGAATTTGATGCAGCGCGACCTCCAGACGGTCGTGCAGCGGCGGCAGAGGCGGAAGCTCCGCTCCCTCCAGCGCGGCGTTGAGCCGCGAGAAGATCCACGGGTCGCCGAACGCCCCGCGCCCGACCATGAACAGGTGTGCGCCGCTGTGGGCGCGGCAGCGCAGGATGTCCTCCGGCGTGCAGAGGTCGCCGTTGGCGACGACCGGGATCGACACCGCGCGCACGACCTCGCCGATCGCGTCCCAGTCGGCGCGGCCGGAATAGAGCATCGAGCGCGTGCGTCCGTGGACGGCAAGGGCGTCCGCGCCGCTCTCCTCGAGCGCGCGCGCCATTTCGACCGCGTTGCGGCTGCCCTTATCCCAGCCGAGGCGGATCTTCGCCGTGACGGGGACGTCGACGGCCTTTTTCACGGCTGCAACGATCGCCGCCGCCAGCGGCACGTCCTTCATCAGCGCGCTGCCGTCGCCGTTGTTGGCGATTTTCGGCATGGGACAGCCCATGTTGATGTCGAGAAAATCGCAGCCGCTGTATTCCAGCGCCAGCACCGCCGCCTGCGCCATGATCTGCGGGTCGTTGCCGAAGATCTGCGCGCCGCAGAGGCTGCCGGGGTTCTTGCCCAGCAGGGAGCGCGTTTTTTTGTCCTGATAGACCAGCGCGCGGGACGAGACCATCTCCGTCACCGTCACGGCCGCGCCCAGCTCGGCGCAGACCGTGCGGAAGGCGAAATCCGTCACGCCCGCCATCGGCGCGAGAAACACTGCGCCGGAAATCGGCTTTCCGAGAAATTCCAAAAGCTTCCTCCGTCCGTTCAAAAGGCGGCGGACGCAGTATGCCCCGCCGCAGATTATTGGTTTACATAATTCCAAGCTCGCGCGCCTTGGCGCGGATGGAAAGCAGGTCGGAGAACGTCTCCGGCCGCTTGGACACGTCGCGCAGCAGCGCCGACGGGTGATAGATCGCGGTGAGCCAGAGGCCGTCCTTGCAGACCCATTGACCGTGCTCCCGCGTGATGCGATAATCCTCGTGGATGAGCCGCATGGCGGCGATGCGCCCGAGGCAGACGAGCATACGCGGCTGCAAGAGGCGCAGCTGCCCGTTTAGAAAGCCGATGCAGGCGTCCTGCTCCTGCGGGAGCGGGTCGCGGTTCTGCGGCGGGCGGCATTTCACGATGTTGGTGATATAGGCGTTTTTGCGGCTCAGATCGATGATGCTGAGCATATCGTCAAGCAGCTTCCCGGCCGGGCCGACGAACGGCTCACCCTGCAGATCCTCCTGCTGCCCCGGCCCTTCGCCGACAAAAACGATCGGACTGGGGCACGGCCCGACGCCGAACACGACGTTCGTGCGCGTTTTGGCAAGCGGACAGGCCGTGCAGGCATGGCACGCGCTTTGCAGCGCCTCAAGACCGGCCATCGCGGCGTCTCCTTGCGGCTTCGGCACGGCGGCGGCGCTCGGCGCGGCGCCTGCGCTCGCGGCGGATGTTGATCGACCGCACGACGAACAGCAGCGCGATGAAGCAGAGCAAAAGCGTCAGCGGAACGGTCAGAAACCAATAGCGCAGGAACCACGAGGTCTTGCCCCCGGAGGTGCTGTCCGCGAGCTGATCGACGGGGCTGGCCGTGCGGCGCTCGACGGCCGTCAGCGTGACGAGGTCGGCGCTGGCGAGGATCCTGCCGTGGTAGACGGCGTTCGCCGTGCCGACGACCTCTCCGGCGCTCAGGGGCGCGGTAAGCGGGCGGCTGTAGTTTGTCTCGATCTTAATTTCCTCGGCCGGAACCTCGATCGGCAGGACGGCCACGGCGTCCTCGGATGCGCGCACGACGACGCTGTCGCGCCCCTCGGCGTCCGTGACCTTGGGCTGGTCGAGCATGGCCGTGTCGGTCAGAACCTGACGGAAGCCGTAGGTTTCAAAGCCCATCTCATACAACCGCTTGCTCACGACGAAGCGCATGTCGATCTCGCTGCCGTCGTTGGCGGTGCGGGTCGGGCAGCCGCAGGCGACGCACATCAGCTCCATCTCGCCGTTGTCGGCGGTGGAGATCAGGCAGCCGCCGGCCGCCGAGGTATAGCCGGTCTTGATGCCGCGGGCATAGCTGTAGTAATAATCCGTCGATTCGCGCTGGCTCGTCAGGGCGTTGGTCGTGTGCAGCTCGCGCGCCGGGGAGAGGTTCGTCTCGGGCACGACGTGCGAAACGGTCGTGGCGAACTTGCGGAAGGTCTCGTTGCTCCACGCCCAGCGCGCAAGAATGCTCAGGTCGCGGACGGTGGTATAGTGCTCCCAGTCGTGCAGACCGTGCGCGTTCATGAAGTGCGTGCCGGTCATGCCGAGCTTCTGCGCCTTCTGGTTCATCAGCTCGACAAAGGTCGCCTGATCGCCCGCAATGTACTCTGCCACGACGTTGCAGGCCTCGTTTGCCGACGAGACCATCACGCAGTAGAGCACCTCCTCGAGCGGGAGCGTTTCACCCTGAAGCAGGCCGGCCGTGCTGCCGTATTCGCTCAGCCCCTCGAAGGCCGAGGCCGAGACGGTGAGGTTGTCCTCCATGTCGCCGTTCTCGATCGCGAGCATACAGGTCATGATCTTCGTCAGACTGGCCGGATAGACCTTGTCGTCGATGTTGAACTGATAGAGGATCGTGCCCGTGCTCAGCTCGAGCAGCAGACCGGCGCTGCCGTCGAACGAGAAATCCGGCTCATAGCCGAAGTCATAGAGCTTGCCCGGTGTTTCGGCCGAGGTGCCCGGCCCGTAGCTGACCGGTTGGGTCGGCTCGACCGTGTTGCCGTCGGCATCCGTCTGCGGCTCGGTGACTGCGTCGGTCGAAGGCTCGGTCGCGTCCGACGCGCCCTCGGAGGCAGCGGTCGACGTGCCCGGGTCGTTCGAAGGGGTTTCGCCGACGAAGCCCTCCGGGATCTTCGTCGTCTCCTCCTCGGCAAAGGCAAGCGGCGTCAGACTGCCGAGCAGGAGCGTCAGCGTCAGCAGCAGCGCGAAAAATCTTCTCATAAAAATATCCTCCAAAAGCGCCGCTTGGGATTGCCCCGCGCCGCGCGCGTGTGTTATAATAAATATGAATCGGGTGGTTTGCTTCTCCTATTATAAGCAGAAAACCCGTTGATGTCAACGGACGAAGCGAGGAAAAGCGCATGAAACGGGTCATTGTATGCGGACTGCTGACGCTGCTGTTTGCGGCCGCGTGCCTGCTGCTCCGCCTTGGGGCGGCGCGGACGCAGACCGTGCGCACGCAGTATCCCGCCGTTGCGCAGGAGCAGGCTCTGGTCGGCGCGGAGCGCGACACGCGCCCTGCGGCGCTGGCCGACGGCGAAAGGATCGATCTGAACACCGCCGATGCTTCCGAGCTGACGCTGCTGCCGGGCATCGGAGAGACGCTTGCGCAGCGCATTGTGGACTACCGCGCGGCGCAGGGCGGCTTTTCCGACCCGCGCGAGCTGCTGAACGTCACCGGCATCGGCGAAGCCACGCTCGGGCGGCTGCTCGAGTATGTCACCGTGGAGGGACAATATGAAAATTCTGGTCGTGGACGATGAGGACGTCATCGTCAAGGGAATCAAATTCAATCTGCAAAACGACGGCTACGAGGTCGTCACGGGCAGCGACGGCAGGCAGGCCGTCGCGCTAGCGCACGATCCGGAGGTCAAGCTGATCGTGCTGGACGTCATGATGCCGGAGATCGACGGGCTGGAGGCCTGCCGCCAGATCCGCGAGTTTTCGGACGTGCCGATCATCATGCTGACGGCGCGCACGCAGGACATGGACAAGCTCATGGGCTTTGAGCACGGCGCGGACGATTATCTGACCAAGCCGTTCAACATTCTCGAGCTGAAGGCGCGCATCCGGGCGTTGCTGCGCCGCAGCGGCGCGCTCGAGACGCAGCGCAGCCGCATCACCGTCGGGGAGCTGACGGTCGACACGCAGGAGCGCAACGTCTATAAAAACGGCGTGGTGGCCGACCTGACCGCACGCGAATTCGACATGGTCGAGCTGCTCATCCGCAACCCGAACCGCGTCTATTCGCGCGAGAATCTGCTCGACCTGATCTGGGGCTACGACGCCTACCGCAGCGACATCCGCACGGTCGACGTCCACATCCGCCGCATCCGCGAGAAGCTCGAGACCGTCCCGGCCGAGCCGGTTTATTTCATGACCAAGTGGGGAGTTGGGTACTATTTCAAAGCGTAAGATCCGGCTGTCGCTGCTCCCGGCAAGCTCACAGCTCCGAAACGCCGTGTCCTACATTCTGTTCACGGCGGTCGCCCTGTTCTTTTTGAACCTTTACGCCTCGAGCACCCTGCGCAGCATCACCTTTCAGTCCAAACGCGACTATCTGAGCGACAAGGCGCAGACCGTCTCGGCGGCGCTGCTGCCGCTCGACGAGCTTTCCGCCTCCAAGACGGAGCAGGCCGTCAGCGCGCTGAAAAATCTGCACGCGACGCGCATCGTCGTCACCGACGCCGGCGGCACGGCGCTCTATGACTCGCTGACCACCGGCAACGCAGCGGGCAAGCTCCTGCTCTTCCCGGAGATCGCGACCGCGCTCGAGGGCAAGGACGTGTTCTACAGCACCTATGCCGACGCGGCCGTCGAGAGCCGCTGCGCGCGCTGCCTGATGCGCGGCGGGCAGGTTGTCGGCGCGGTCTATCTGATGGATTACGACACCGATCAGGGTGCGTTCATCTCCGCGCTGCAAACGAACGTCCTGCGCATTTCGCTGGCGATCGAGCTGGGCATCGTGCTGATGGCCTTCGTGTTTTCGGCGGCCTTCTCGCGGCGTCTGCGGCGCATCCTGTTCTCCGTGCACAAAATGCGCGACGGCGATTATTCCGCCAAGATCGAGCTGCACGGCCACGACGAGCTGAATCAGCTCGGCCGCGAGTTCAACGAGCTGGCCGACCGGCTGACCGAGTCCGAGGCGCGGCGGCGGCAGTTCGTCTCCGACGCCTCGCACGAGCTGAAAACGCCGCTGGCGTCGATCAAGCTGCTGGCGGATTCCGTCCTGCAAAACAGCATGGACCCCGAAACCGAGCACGAATTCATCGGCGACATCGCCCGCGAGGCCGACCGCCTCGGCCGGCTGTCGCAGAAGCTGCTGATGTTGACCAAGCTGGACAGTCAGCCCGTCGAGGAGCGCGAGATCCTCGACGCCGCGCCCGTCGCCGAAAAGGTGCTGCGGATGCTGCGGCCGCTGGCCGCACTGCGTGCGATCACCGTGGAGCAGACGATCACACCCGGCTGCACGCTGATGACCGTTGAGGACGATCTTTATCAAATCGTGTTCAACCTCGTCGAAAACGCGATCAAATACAACCGCGACGGCGGCAGCGTGCTGCTGACGCTCGGGCGCGAGGGCGAGGACGTCGTGCTGACCGTCGCCGATCGGGGCGTCGGCATACCGGCCGACTCAATGGCGCATATTTTCGAGCGCTTTTACCGCGTGGACAAGGCGCGCTCCCGCGCGGCCGGCGGCGCAGGACTGGGGCTTTCCATCGTCCACGACATGGTCGAGCGGAACTTCGGCACGATCACCGCCGCAGCGCGCGAGGGCGGCGGCACGGTGTTCACCGTCCGCTTCCCGCTGTTTGAGACGGAAGAGGAGGTGGAGGAATGAGCCGCCGCTTTTTGGCGCTGCTGCTTGCGGCACTGCTGCTTCTGACGGCCTGCGCCCGTCAGGAGGCGCCGGAGCGCGAGGAGACAGGCTTTTTGTTTTATTATCCGGCCGAGTCGCCCTTCGGCGCGGACGGCGTGCTCCGCACAGCCGCCCCGGACGCCCTGCCCGAGACACCGCAGGCCGTGGTCGCGGCCTATCTGGCGTCCGCGCCGCCGGACGGCGCGGACGCGCCCGTCCCCGACGCCTGGACGCTTCACGCCGTCAGTCAGGAGAGCGACACCTTGCTCGTGAGCTTTTCCGGCAGTCCGGTTTCCGCGCTCGAGCGGTCGCTGAGCTGCTGCTGTCTGGCCAAGACGCTGCTCCAGCTTGACGGCGTGCGCCGCGTGAGCATCACCGACCCGTCCGGCGAGGCCGCGCGCGTGTTCGCCGACGGCGACATCCAGCTCACCGATACCGGGATGCTGCCCCAGCAGGAGACGGTCACGCTCTACCTGCCAGACGAGCAGCTGCGCTATCTCAACCGCGAGACGCGCACGGTCGAGGCCATGGCGGCCTCGGAAAAGCCGCGCTTCATCGTCGAGCAGCTGCTGAGCAGCGCGTGCATCCCCGCCGGGACGCGCCTTTTGAACATCTCCGTGGAAAACGGCATCTGCACGGTCGATCTCTCGTCGGAATTCTCCGAGGGGCTGCAGGGCGGCTTCTCGGCCGAGCGGATGACCGTCTATGCGCTGGTCGACTCGCTGACCGAGCTGAGCGAGATCTCCAGCGTGGATTTCTGGGTTGCCGGCGCGCCGGTGCAGACGCTGCACCGCATGGATCTGACGCGCGGCGTCACGCGCGACGAGAGCCTGATCGCCCCGGTTTCGGAGGAGGGGCTGCTCGACGCGACGCTTTACGCATGCTGCGATTCGACTGACGCGCTGCTGCCCGTTCCGACGCTTTTGACGCAGGACGCCGACCGGTCGCAGGCCGAGACGGTGCTCACCGCGCTGCTGAATATGCCCGAGAAGAACGGCATCCGCTCGTGCATCCCGGCCGGGACGAAGCTGCTTTCCACCCGCATGGAGGGCAGCAGCTGCGTCGTCGACCTGACGGCGGAATTCGTCGACGACTGCCCGGACGCGGCGTCTCAGACGCGCGCGGTGCGCGCGGTGGTCGCCACGCTCTGCAAGCTGCGCGGCGTCTCCGGCGTGGAGATCCTCGTTGAAGGGCTTGCGCCGGTCTATCGCGACCCCACGCTGACCTCCGTGCGCGTGCCGCAGGCGGGCTGGATCGCGGATTGAGCGGAAAAAATTGAAGGAACCTCTGAATAAATCGGCTGCGGCGCTCAGCGGGTCTTTTGCCCCAACTGATCGGTT
>URCY01000026.1 GCA_900546415.1 uncultured Eubacteriales bacterium | reverse complement strand
GGCGACTTCGGGACTTTCACCCTACAGAACGTGCGCTCACCGGGCGCACAGCAAAAAATTCCTCCGGCGCGTTTGAACCGCGCCGGAGGTCGTTTTTTGATGCTCAGGAATCCAGAATGCCGTATTTTTCGGCATAATGCGTATAGTCATTGGTAAATTCGCCGCTGCCGGCCTTTTTCACCGAGTTGAGATAGCGGTGCGTGCCGAAGCTGCCCGCGCTCGTCTCGATCAGCGCCACGGCGATGTTGGAGCAGTGGTCGCCGACGCGCTCGAAATTCGTCAGCAGATCCGACCAGACAAAGCCGGACTGAATCGTGCATCTCCCCTGCTGCAGGCGCTCGACATGGTCGCTCTTGGCATTGGAGGCCATGACGTCGATGACCTGCTCGAGCGGCTCGACGTGGTGCGCCATTTCGCAGTTATCGGTCGTGAAGGAATCGACCGTCAGCGCCAGAATTTCCTTGAGCGCGTCGCACAGCTCATAGAGCTGCGCCTCTGCCGGCTCGGAGAACACGATGTGCTTGTCGCGGATCTCCTGCGCCGTGCGGAGCAGATTGACCGCATGGTCGCCCAGGCGCTCAAAATCGCCGATGGAATGCAGCATTTTCGAGACCTCGCGCGAATCGCGCTCGGACATGGAATGCGACGAGAGCTTGACCAGGAACGTGCCGAGCTGATCCTCATAATGATCCAGCTCGTCCTCTAGCTCGAGCACGGCGGCCGCCTTTTTCTCGGAATAATCGCGCACCAGCTCCAGCGAGGTCAGGATCGTCTCGCGTGCCATAAGCGCCATCTTATTGGTCATGGTGTTGGCCTCGTTGACGGCGATGGACGGCGTGGAGAGCAGGCGCTCATCCAGGAAGACGAACAGGCTGTCCTGCTTTTTCTTCGCCGGGCGCACGATCAGGTTGGCAACCGTGCAGAGCTGCTTATGGAACGGGGCGAGAATGCCGGTGTTGACGACGTTGAAGATCGTGTGGATGAGCGCCACGCCGACCATGGTCACCGGCGCATCCATAAAGCCGAAGCGGATGATCGCCGCCGCACCGTAGAACAGACCCATGCAGACGACCGTGCCGACGATCTTGATCGTCACATGGACGACCGCGACCTTCTTGGCCTCCTTCGTGACGCCGATGGAAGAGATCAGGGCGGTCATGCAGGTGCCGATGTTCGCGCCGAGCACCAGCGGGATGGCCATGGTATAGGAGATCTGGCCGGTGAGCGCCAGATTCTGCACGATGCTGATCGTCGCGGCGGAGCTTTGGATCACGCCGGTGAAGATCGTCGAGGCGATCAGGGCGATGAACGGGTTCCGGAACGCCGTCAGCAGCGAGCGGAAGCCCTCGGAATCCTTCAGCTCCTCAACGGAGCTGCCCATCAGGGTCATGCCGTACATCAGAATGGCGAAGCCGACGAGCACCTTGCCGATGTCCTGCCGCCGCGTGCGCTTGGACATCATGATGAGCACGACGCCGATCATTGCGACCACCGGGGCAAAGTTTTCCGGCTTGAGCAGGTCGAGCACGCCGCCGCCCTGCACACCGGAGAGGCTCAGGATCCAGTTCGTCACCGTCGTGCCGAGGTTGGAGCCCATGATAAAGTTGATGGTCTGCGGGAATTGCATCAGACCCGAGTTGACCAGACCGACGAGCATGACCGTCATCGCCGAGGAGGACTGGATCGCAATTGTGATACCCGCGCCGAGCAGCGTGCTTGAGAAGGGATTGGAGGAGACCTTTTTCAGAGAGCTTTCCAGCGAACCGCCGGCGACCTTGCCGAGGCCGCCGGACATCACATTCATACCGTAAAGGAAAAAGGCCAGACCGCCGATGAGCATGAGGATGCTGAATACAACCGTCATAGCAATACTCCGTTTTATTTTCTTTTCCTGTATTCGGAAGCGGATTTTATTGAAATCCCAAGCTTCCCTATTTATACTATATTTCAGTTTTCCCCAAAAGTCAAGAATATCCCGCAGCGTTTGCGGCATATTTTTCGTTTTTTCGACACCGTTCCAGACCGTGCTGGGAAAGGCGGCCGAACGTGCGGGGAAAATTATGCTGCGCTTCGTTGCGGGATGCCGTTTCGTTCCGTTTCATACTAGAATCTGTTAAAAAGCTTGAAGAGCTTTTTATAACGCCAACGGCGCGTCAGATTCTGCATGAGACGGTGCAGCGTGCATGCGCACGATGCGAGTGTGCGTAGCACACGGGATTCTTGATTCAATATTTTAATCAAGAATCAGTATTACAACCGCAACTTGCACTTGCAATTTGCGTAAAGGAAATGTTTTATATATTACTTATAATGGATAGAGAATAGAGGGGTGGAGCTGATGAATTCTGCCATGCTTTTGATTTTGATCCTGCTGCCTGCGCTGGCGGCGCTGCTGCTGCCGCTTGCGCGGAGATTCCGCGAGCCGTTCGTGCTGGCGGCGCTGCTGCTCGAGACGGCCGGGGCGGTCTGGCTGCTGCTGCAAAAATCGGCGCAGCTGCATCTGTTCAACATGACCGCCGCGCTGCCCGTCGGGCTGAGGCTGGACGGCGTTTCCAAGCTGTTCCTGCTGATCGCCGCCGTGGGCTATCTGCTGGCGGGCGTCTATGCCTTCCGCTATCTGAAGGAGGGACACGAGCGCTTCTTCCGCTTCTTCCTGCTTTCGCAGGCGGCGCTGGTGGGCATGTGCTTCGCGGAAAATCTGGTCACGATGTATCTGTTCTTCGAGATGACCACGCTGCTGTCCATGCCGCTCGTGCTGCATGACCGCACCGACGAGGCCATCCGCGCAGCGCTGAAATATCTGTTTTATTCCGTCGCGGGCGCGTTTTTGGGGCTTTGCTTCATCTTCTTCTATGCGCGCTACAGCCTGACGCTGCGCTTCGTCCCCGGCGGCGCGCTCGACGGCGCGGCCGTGCGGGGGCACGAGACGCTGATGCAGGTCGTGACCTTCCTCGGCATCGTCGGCTTCGGCGCGAAGGCCGGCCTTTATCCGCTGCACGGCTGGCTGCCGACGGCGCACCCGGCCGCGCCCGCCCCGGCCTCGGCCATTCTCTCGGGCATCATTGCCAAGGCCGGCGTGCTGGCGATCGTGCGCGTGCTGTACTACGCGGTCGGCGCGGATTTCCTGCGCGGAACGTGGGTGCAGACGGCGCTGCTGGCGCTGGCGCTGCTGACGGTTCTGATGGGCTCGATGATGGCCTACCGCGAAAAGCTGCTGAAAAAGCGGCTGGCCTATTCCTCCGTCAGTCAGATCTCCTATATCCTCGTCGGCCTGTTCGTCATGACGGCCGAGAGCGTCTCGGGCGCGCTGATGCATGTGCTCTTCCACGCCTGCATCAAAATTTGTCTCTTCCTCTGCGCCGGCTCGTTCATCGCCGTCGCGGGCAAGCACCGCGTTGACGAGCTGCGCGGCATCGGCAAGGCCATGCCCAAGACCCTCTGGGGCTTCACGCTGGCCTCGCTGGCGCTCATCGGCATCCCGCCCGCGTCCGGCTTCGTCAGCAAGTGGTATCTGGCCATGGGCGCGCTGGACTCCGGCCTCGCGGTGTTTTCATGGCTCGTGCCGGTCGTGCTGCTGATCTCGGCGCTGCTGACGGCGGGCTATCTGCTGCCGATCTCGATTGCGGGCTTCTTCCCCGGCAGGGATGCCGCGCTCCCGCCGCGCAATGACGAGGGCGGCTGGCATATGTGGCTGCCGATCCTGCTGCTGGCGGCTGCGGCGGTGCTGATGGGCTGCTTCGGCGTGCCGGTCGCGCGCGGCTTTGCCGCGTTGGCGCAGACCGTCGTCGGCGCATAGGGGAGACGCCTATGAGACCGATCTTCTTGCTGTTCGCGGTGCTGCTGCCCTTTGCGGGCGGCGCCGCGATGCTGACGCTCCGGACGAAAACGGATCGCTGGGTGAAGCCCGCGACGATGTGCCTCACGGTGCTGACCTCCCTGCTGACGTGGGCGCTTGTGATCGCGCGGCCGGAGGGCGCGCTGACGCTCTGGCGCTTCACGATCGACCTGACCTTTGACCTCCGGCTCGACGGCCTCGGCCGCTTCTTCGCCGCGATCGTCGCGACGCTCTGGCCGCTGACCGTGCTCTATGCCTTCTCCTATTTGCAGAACGACGCGCGCAAGCGCAGCTTCTTCGCCTTCTTCACGATGTCCTACGGCGCGACACTCGGCGTGGCGCTGGCGGGCGATCTGTTCACGATGTACTGCTTCTATGAGCTGCTCACGCTTTGCACCGTGCCGCTCGTGCTGCACACGCGCACCAAGGAGGCCACCCGCGCGGCCAAGACCTATTTCGTTTTCTCGCTCGGCGGCGCGGCGTTCGCCTTCGCCTCGATGCTCTTCCTCGTATCCAACGGCGTGACGGTCGATTTTGCACTCGGCGGGCTGCTGCACCGTTATCCCTACGGGCAGAAGTATCTGTCCTATGTGTTTTATCTGCTGGGCTTCTTCGGCTTCGGCGTCAAGGCGGCCGTGTTCCCCGCTTGCCGGTGGCTGCCCAAGGCCTCGGCGGCGCCGACGCCCGTCACGGCGCTGCTGCACGCCGTTGCGGTGGTCAAGGCGGGCGCGTTTGCGATCCTGCGCCTGACCTACTACTGCTATGACGTGAATCTGCTGCGCGGAAGCTGGGCGCAGTGGGTCTGCATGGGCGCGGCGAGCTTCACGATCTTCTACGGCGCGGCGCGCGCCGTCAAGGAGACGCATTGGAAGCGCCGCCTCGCGTGGTCGACCGTCGCGAATCTGTCGTATATTCTGTTCGGCGCAACGCTGATGACCCCGGCGGGGATGTCCGGCGCGATGCTGCACATGGCCTTCCACGCCGAGATCAAGATCCTTGCGTTCTTCTGCGCGGGCGCGGTGCTCTGCCGCACGGGGCGCGAATATATCCCGGATCTGGCCGGACTGGGCAGAAAGATGCCGGTCACGTTCGGCTGCTTCACGGTGGCCGCCGTGGCGCTGGTGGGCATCCCGCCGTTGGCCGGCTTCGTGAGCAAATGGAGCCTGCTGTCGGCCGCTGCCGACGCAGGCACGCCGATGGCCTATCTCGGCGCGGGCGTGCTGCTCACAGCGGCGCTGCTGACCGCAATTTATATGTTCACGACCGTCAGCAAGGCGTGGTTTCCGTCGAAAAGCGACGACCTGCGCGGCTTGCAGACGGTACGCGAGGCCGATTGGCGGATGCTCGTGCCGATGGTGCTGCTCGCCGTGGGCATATTGGTCACGGGTCTCTGCGGCGAGCCGATCGCGCGCGCCGTGGCCGAGATCGTCAGAACGGGGGTGGGGGCATGATGCTTTGGAGTTTACCGCTGTTTCCGATGCTCTGCGCGGCTGCGTCCTATGCAATCGGCAGGCGGAGCGCCTCGGCGCGTGACCGCTTCGCCGTCTGCGCCGGGCTGGCCGAGCTGGCGCTGTGCGTCTGGCTGCTGTTCCTGCCCGTGCAGGAGGGGCGGCTGCTCGGGCTGACGCTCGCGCTCGACGGCTTCCGGCGGGTCTACTGCCTCGTGGCCGCCTTCCTCTGGGCGATGACGCTGCTCTTCTCGCCGTGGTATTTTGCGCACCACCATCGGCGCAACCGCTACTATTTCTTCAACCTCATGACCCTCGGCGCGACGCTCGGCGTGTTTTTGGCCGCCGACCTGCTGACGGCCTTCGTGTTCTTCGAGGTCATGAGCTTCACGTCCTACCCGTGGGTCGCGCAGGAGGAGGAGCCGGAGGCGCTGCGCGCCGCCGAGACCTACCTCGCCGTCGCCGTGATCGGCGGCCTGGTCGCGCTGATGGGGCTGTTCCTTTTGCAGCACACGCTCGGCACGCTGCGGCTGGCGGAGCTGTATGACCGGGCGCGCGTCTGCCAGAATCGCGGCGTGCTCTATGCCGCCGGGGGCTGCATCCTCTTCGGCTTCGGCGCGAAGGCGGGCATGTTCCCCCTGCACATCTGGCTGCCGAAGGCGCACCCGGTCGCGCCCGCGCCGGCCTCGGCGCTGCTCTCGGGCATCCTGACCAAGGCGGGCGTGTGGGGCATTCTGGCCGTCTCCTGCAACATCTTCCGCTATGACGCAGCGTGGGGGTGCGTCGTGCTCGCGCTCGGCACGGTCACGATGCTGCTCGGCGCGGTGCTGGCGGTGTTCAGCGTCGACCTCAAGCGCACGCTGGCCTGCTCGTCCATGTCGCAGATCGGCTTCATTCTCGTCGGCATCGGCATGATGGGGCTGCTCGGCGAGCAGAACGGGACCGCCGCGCGCGGCGTTCTGCTGCACATGGTCAACCACTCGCTGTTCAAGCTCGTGCTCTTCCTCTGCGCGGGCGTGGTGTTCGTCAATCTGCACGCCCTGCGGCTCGACGACATCCGCGGCTTCGGCCGCAAAAAGCCGCTGCTGCACGCGGCCTTCCTGCTGGGTGCAGCGGGCATCGCCGGCGTGCCGCTGCTCAACGGCTTTGTCAGCAAATCGCTGCTGCACGAGGCCATCGTCGAATACGGCGGCGGGGCGCTCATGACCGGCGTGGAATGGATCTTCCTGTTTTCCGGCGGCCTGACGGCGGCCTATATGGCCAAGCTCTATATCGCGCTGTTCTGGGAGAAGCACCCGACACGGCAGGCCGAATTCGACGCGATGCGCCGATATTGCAGCCCGGCGGCGTCGGTCGCGCTGGGGCTGTCCGCCCTGACGCTCCCGGCGCTGGGGCTGACGGCGCGCTTCTCCATGCGCAAAATCACGGAGGTCGGGCTGGACTTCTTCCGTGTGGGGCAGGCCGAGCCGTTCCCGGCGCTGCTGACACTCGAGAATCTCAAGGGCGCGGTGATCTCGCTGGCCATTGGCGCGGCGGTCTATCTGCTGCTTGTGCGTCCGGTGCTGCGGCGGAACGGAAGCTATGTCGACCTCTGGCCGAAACGGCTCGATCTGGAGGAGCTGGTCTATCGGCCGCTGCTGCTGAAGATCTTGCCGGGCGCGCTCGGCTGGGTCTGCGCGCTGTTCGGCGAGAACAAGCTGACGATCCCGCTGGCAAAGGGCGTCTTCCGCGCGTTCGGCGTTGTGAGCCACGCGCTCAGCGACCTGACCGACGCGCTCGTGCTGCTGCTGCGGCGCACGATTTTCCGCCCAAGCCCGATCCCGAACGGAAGCAAGACCGAGCAGGCGCTGTCCTATCGGATGGGCAAGGCCATCGACCGGCACACCGGCGGCTCGGACCGATACGCCCGGCTGTTCTACCGCGCGCAGCGGACGTGGGTGCGCACGACGCACCGCATCAGCGGCAACCTGTCCTTCGCGCTGCTGCTGTTCTGCGCCGCGCTGGTCGCCGCCTTCGTCTATCTGCTCCTGCTCCGGTAAAACGCACGAAAACCGCCCTGTCAGATTGCACCGACAGGGCGGTTTTGCATATGCCCGGCAGGGAAGGGCGGGATATTTGAAAAATCTGCATCTTCCACAAAAAAATCTGAAAAAATTTATTGAAAAAGTCAAAAAAAGGCTTGACATTCACGGGTGCGTGTATTACAATGGATACCGTTGCGGCGCAGGCATAAGCTGCGCGCAAAACTGCGATGATGCAGGAGATTGCGTTGAAAAACGGTAACTTCTGCGGAGTATGTCCGGTCATCGGGCGGCTGAGGCGTGAATGTATGTGGCGTATATCGCCGCTGCGGAAACCAAGGCCGGCAATCGTCGGTCTTTTTTCATGAACGCGGAGTGATACGCACGGGAAAGCGTACACCAAAACGCCCCGACCGTACCCAGCGAAGACAACGAAAAACTGAGTACGTTTCACTAAGGAGGAAACAACCACTATGGCAAACATGATCCGAATTCGCCTCAAGGCGTACGATCACCAGCTCATCGACAGCACTGCTGAAAAAATCGTTGAGTCCGCAAAGCGCAACGGCGCGACCGTCTCCGGTCCGATCCCCCTTCCCACGAAGAAGGAAGTCGTCACGATCCTGCGTGCCGTCCATAAGTACAAGGATTCCCGCGAGCAGTTCGAGCGCAGAACCCACAAGCGTCTGATCGATATCCTCAACCCGAATGCAAAGTGCATCGAAGCCCTTCAGGGTCTCGACCTGCCGGCCGGCGTTGAGATTGAGATAAAGCTGTAATCACCTATTTATAATAGGTATACGGCGAACCCCGACCGTCTGCCGAGACGGTCCCGGGTCATGTTGGTAAACCAATGGCTGCCCAATGGTCAAGTTTGCCAACCAATAACCTAAACAAAAGGAGTAAAAACCATGCAGAAAGCAATCATCGGCAAGAAAGTGGGCATGACCCAGATCTTCGATGAGAACGGTCACGTGATCCCGGTCACCGTTATCGAGGCCGGCCCGTGCGTCGTTTCCCAGAAGAAGACCGTTGAGAACGATGGCTATGTTTCCGTGCAGCTGGCTTACGGCGATGTCGCCGAGAAGAAGCTCAGCAAGCCGGAGCTGGGTCACCTCAAGAAGGCAGAGGTCTCTGCCAAAAAGTATCTGAAAGAATTCAAGCTTGACAACGCGGAACAGCTCGAAGTCGGCGCCGAGATCAAGGCGGACGTCTTCGCCGCCGGCGATCACGTCGACGTCACCGGCACCTCCAAGGGCCATGGCTTCCAGGGCTCCGTCAAGCGCCACGGCACGCACATTCAGAAGATGTCCCACGGCGGCGGCCCGGTTCACCGTCACGCCGGCTCGATGGGCTCGTCCTCCGATCCTTCCCGTATCTTCAAGGGCAAGAATATGCCCGGCCAGATGGGCGTCGATCAGGTTACCGTCCAGAATCTGGACGTCGTCAAGGTCGATGCAGACCTGAACATGATCGTGCTGCGCGGCGCGGTTCCCGGCCCGAAGGGCGGCCTTGTGTATATCAAGAGCACCGTCAAGACCATTAAGGTCGCGAAGGGCGAGGCTGGCGTCAGCAAGAACCCGCAGAAGGCATCCGGCCGTAACCCGCAGAAGGCTTCCGCAAGAAACGCCTAAGGAAAGGAGAGTTAACAAATGCTTAAAACGAATGTGTATGACATGAACGGCAAGCAGGTTGGTGAAGTTGAACTTTCCGAGGCTGTTTTCGGCATCGAGCCGAACGAATCCGTTGTTCATGACGTTGTGAAGAATCATCTGGCCAACTGCCGTCAGGGCACGCAGTCCGCGCTGACCCGCGCTGAGGTCTCCGGCGGCGGCAGAAAGCCGTGGCGCCAGAAGGGCACCGGCCACGCCCGTCAGGGCAGCACCCGCGCCCCGCAGTGGACGCACGGCGGCGTTGTTTTCGCCCCGAAGCCCAGAGACTACAGCTACACCCTCAACAAGAAGGTGCGCCGTCTGGCTCTGAAGTCCGTCCTGAGCGCGAAGGCGCAGGCCGACGCCATCGTCGTCATCGACGAGATCAAGATGGACGAGATCAAGACCAAGAAATTCGCCGGCTTCCTGAGCGCGGTGAACGCCGATACCAAGGCGCTGGTCGTTACCGCTGACGTGAAGGAAAACGTCGTGCTCTCCGCACGCAACATTCCCGGCGTCGAGACCACCTTTGCCAACCTCATCAACGTTTACGATCTGCTCAACGCGAAGAAGATCGTCGTCGAGAAGGCTGCGCTTGCGAAGATTGAGGAGGTGTTCGCATGAAGACTGCATACGATATCGTGCTCCGTCCGGTCATCACCGAACAGTCCATGGAAGCAACCGAGCTGAAGAAGTACGTCTTTATGGTCGCTAAGAACGCGACCAAGACCGAGATCAAGGCCGCTGTTTCCGAGATCTTCGGCGTCAAGGTCGAAAAGGTCACCACCATCAACATGGACGGCAAGCTGAAGCGCCAGGGCAGATACCCCGAGGGCCGCACCGCCTCCTACAAGAAGGCCGTTGTCAAGCTGACCGCCGATTCCAAGACCATCGAATTCTTCGAGGGTATGGTCTAATCCATCTCAATTAAAGGAGTGTAACGCAAAATGGCGATTAAAACTTATAAGCCTTATACCCCCGCACGCCGCGGCATGACCGTGTCCGCGTTTGAAGGCGTCGAGAAAAAGGCAAAGCCCGAGCGTAGCCTGGTTGAGACCCTGAAGAAGCATTCCGGTCGCAACAGCTACGGCAGAATCACCGTCCGCCACCGCGGCGGCGGCAACAAGCGCAAGTACCGCGTCATCGACTTCCGTCGCAACAAGCTCGAAATGCCGGCAGTCGTGCAGCGCATTGAGTACGATCCCAACCGCAGCGCCTTCATCGCGCTGGTCAAGTATGAGGACGGCGAGCTCCGCTACATCCTCGCTCCGGTCGGCCTGAAGGTCGGCGACACCGTCGTCAGCTCCGCAGAGGCCGACATCAAGCCCGGCAACTGCCTCCCCATTGCAAACATCCCCGTCGGCACCGTGATCCACAACGTTGAGCTTCAGCCCGGCGCAGGCGCACAGCTTGTTCGCTCTGCCGGTGTCGCCGCTCAGCTTCTGGCCAAGGAGGGCGAGCTTGCTCAGGTTCGTCTGCCGTCCGGTGAGGTTCGCTACGTCCGCATGAACTGCACCGCAGTCATCGGCCAGGTCGGCAACATCGACCATGCCAACGTTCACATCGGCAAGGCCGGCCGCACCCGTCACATGGGCATCCGCCCGACCGTCCGTGGTTCCGTTATGAACCCGAACGACCACCCGCACGGCGGCGGCGAGGGCCGCGCTCCGGTTGGCCGTCCCGGCCCTGTCACCCCGTGGGGCAAGCCGGCGATGGGTTACAAGACCCGCAAGACGAAGAACCGTACCGATCGGTTCATCATCAAGCGCCGCAACAGTAAGTAAGGGAGGAATTGAAACATGAGCAGAAGCATTAAAAAAGGCCCGTTTGTTGCTCCCGAGCTGTACAAGCGCGTTGAAGAGCTGAACAAGACCGGTGAAAAGAAAGTGCTGAAGACCTGGTCGAGATCTTCCACCATCTTCCCCTCCTTTGTCGGTCATACGATCGCTGTCCATGACGGCCGCAAGCATGTTCCCGTCTATGTGACAGAAGACATGGTTGGTCATAAGCTGGGCGAGTTCGTTCCCACCAGAACGTTCCGCGGACATTCCGGCTCCAAGACCTCCAACGCGAAATAAGGAGGAATTGACATGGAAGCAAAAGCACATCTGAAATACCTGCGTATGTCCCCGCGCAAGGTCCAGATCCTCTGCGACCTCATCCGCGGCAAGGACGCCAAGACCGCTTGCGCCTATATCATGCAGACCCCGAAGGCAGCCTCTGAGCCGATGCTCAAGGTTCTGCTGAGCGCGATGGCCAACGCCGAGAACAACCACGGCATGAACCGCGACAATCTGGTCGTCTCTACCGCGGTCGCCAACCCCGGCCCCATCCTCAAGCGCGGCAGACCCAGAGCCAAGGGCAGATATAATCGCATTCTCAAGAGAACGACTCACCTCACCATCGGTGTGAGTGAGAAGGCTTAAGGAGGTTACTATGGGACAGAAAGTTAATCCTCATGGACTGCGCGTAGGCGTTATTAAGGATTGGGATTCCCGCTGGTATGCCCGCAACGACAAGGTCGGCGACCTGATCGTTGAGGACTACAACATCCGCAAGGATCTCAAGAAGCGCCTCTACTCCGCCGGCATTGCGAAGATCGAGATCGAGCGCAGCAACGCCCGCATCAAGATCAACCTGCATTGCTCCCGCCCCGGTGTCGTCATCGGCAAGGGCGGCCAGGAGATCGAGAAGCTCCGCCTCGAGCTGGAAAAGAAGCTCGGCAAGTCCGTCTCGCTGAACATCATCGAGATCCGCAGCCCCGACCTGAACGCTCAGCTCGTGGCTGAAAACATCGCTGCACAGCTCGAAAAGCGTATCTCCTTCCGCCGCGCCATGAAGCAGGCGATGCAGAGAGCGACCCGTCTGGGCGCGAAGGGCATCAAGTGCGCCTGCGGCGGCCGTCTCGGCGGCGCCGAGATCGCGCGCAGCGAATCCTATCACGAGGGCACCATCCCGCTTCAGACCCTCCGTGCGGACATCGAATACGGCTTCGCAGAAGCCAACACCACGTATGGCAAGATCGGCTGCAAGGTCTGGATCTACAAGGGCGAGGTGCTCAACTCCACCCTGCGTCAGACCGCGCCGGAGGCACCGCGCCGTGACCGCCGCAATGACCGTCGCAACGACCGTCGCCGTGACGACCGCCGCGGCGAGCGCAGACCCTTCAATGGCGAGCGTCGTCGTGACGACCGTCGGGAAGGAGGCAACCGCTAATGTTAATGCCTAAAAGAACAAAGTTCCGCAGAGTGCAGCGCGGCCGTATGAAGGGCGCAGCCTCCCGCGGCAATAAGGTTTCCTACGGTGAATTCGGCATTCAGGCTCTTGAGCCCGGCTGGATCACCGGCAACCAGATCGAAGCGGCTCGTATCGCAATGACCCGTTACACCAAGCGTAGCGGTCAGGTCTGGATCAAGATTTTCCCTGACAAGCCTGTTTCCAAGAAGGCGCTCGGCGTCCGAATGGGTTCCGGTAAGGGCGCGCCCGAATACTGGGTCGCCGTTGTCAAGGCGCAGAAGGTCATGTTCGAGATCGGCGGCGTTTCCGAAGAGGATGCGCGCGAGGCGCTCCGCCTGGCGCAGCACAAGCTGCCCATCAAGACCAAGATCATCGCCCGGGAAGATGCAGTATCTGAGAATGGTGGTGAATAATGATGAAGGCAAAGGAACTGAGAGCCATGTCCGTGGCTGAGCTGGAGCAGAAGGCAAAGGATCTGAAGAAGGATCTCTTCTTCCTGCGGATGCAGCACGCAACGAACCAGTTGGATAACCCCGTCAAGCTCGCGGCTGTCAAGAAGGACATTGCCCGCATCAAGACTATTATTCGTGAGAAAGAGACCGCAATCTGAGGAGGTAAGCGAAAATGACTGAAACTACTAGAGCTTTCCGCAAAACCAGAATTGGTCAGGTCGTCTCCGATAAGATGGACAAGACCATCGTGGTTGCAATTGAGGATAGCGTGCAGCACAAGCTGTACAAAAAGATCGTGAAGAGAACCTACAAGCTGAAGGCGCACGACGAGAACAACGAGTGCGGCATCGGCGACACCGTGAAGGTGATGGAGTGCCGCCCCCTGTCCAAGGACAAGAGATGGCGCCTCGTCGAAATCATCAAGAAGGCTGAATAAGGAGGTCGGGAACACATGATTCAACAGGAAAGTTATCTGAAGGTTGCCGACAACACCGGTGCGAAGGAGATCAAGTGCATCCTCGTGCTCGGCGGCTCCAAGCGTAAGTTCGGCAACATCGGCGACGTGATCGTCGCCTCCGTCCGCAAGGCCGCTCCGAACGGCACGGTGAAGAAGGGCGAGGTCGTCCGCGCTGTCATCGTCCGCTCCGCAAAGGGCGTCCGCCGCGCCGACGGCACCTACGTCCGTTTCGACGAGAACGCGGCCGTCCTCATCAAGGAGGACAAGAATCCCCGCGGCACCCGTATTTTTGGGCCGGTGGCAAGAGAGCTTCGTGACAAGGAATACATGAAGATCCTCTCTCTGGCTCCGGAAGTCATTTAATAGGGGGACGTCGAATATGAACATTAAAAAGAACGACACCGTTATTGTCCTGTCCGGCAAGTCCAAGGGCAAGAAGGGCAAGGTCATCGCGGCCATGCCCAAGGAGAACAAGGTCATTGTCGAGGGCGTCAATGTTGCGACCTGCCATGTCAAGGCGCGCAAGCAGAACGATGCCTCCGGCATCATCAAGCGCGAGATCCCGATCCGCGTCGACAAGGTGCAGCTCTTCTGCTCCAAGTGCGGCAAGGGCGTGCGCGTCGGCTTCAATGTGGACGGCGACAAGAAGGTTCGCGTCTGCAAGAAGTGCGGCAAGGAAATCTAAGGAGGAGGAACGAATCAATGGCAAGACTGCAAGTGAAATACAATGAAGAGATCGCTCCTGCTCTGATGAAGAAATTCCAGTACAAGAGCGTCATGCAGATCCCTCAGATCGCGAAGGTCATTGTGAACGTCGGCTGCGGCGAGAGCAAGAACAACGCCAAGGAGATCGAGGCTATCTGCAAGGACATCGCCACCATCACCGGCCAGAAGCCCATCACCACCAAGGCCCGCAAGTCCGTCGCGAACTTCAAGGTTCGTGAGGGCGAGACCGTCGGCGTGAAGGTCACGCTGCGCGGCGCGAAGATGTGGGAATTCCTGGACCGTCTGTTCAACGTGGCGCTGCCCCGTGTCCGCGACTTCCGCGGCATCAATCCCAACTCCTTCGACGGCCACGGCAACTATGCCATGGGTCTGAAGGAACAGCTCATCTTCCCCGAAATCGAGTATGACAAGGTCGACAAGATCCGCGGCATGGACATCTGCATCTGCACCACCGCCAATACCGACGAGGAAGCCAAGGAACTGCTGACCATGGTCGGCGCTCCGTTCCACGCTTAAGGAGGAAGACGAAATGGCAAGAAAAGCGATGATTCTCAAGCAGCAGGCCGGGAACAAGTTCTCCAGCCGCCGCTACAACCGCTGCAAGATCTGCGGCAGACCCCATGCTTACCTGCGTGATTTCGGCGTTTGCCGTATCTGCTTCCGTGAGCTGGCGTACAAGGGCGAGATCCCCGGCGTCCGCAAGGCAAGCTGGTAATCGTCCACCATTCACACACTGTGTGATCCAAATGTAAAACAGGCATCAGAAGTCAGAGGAAAATGGGGCCGCTCACGGCCTGCATTCCTCTGATACTCTGGCGTCTTAACGGGTTTAGCCCGTAACTTCTAAAGGAGGTAACATCACATGCAAATCACCGATCCCGTTGCAGATATGCTGACCCGCATCCGGAACGCGAATTCTGCAAAGCACGACACCGTCGATGTCCCCGCTTCGAACCTGAAGAAGGACATCGCCAAGATCCTGCTCGACGAGGGCTACATCAAGGCCTATTCCGTCGAAGAGGACGGCAAGCAGGGTATGATCCACATCACCCTGAAGTATCTCGGCAACAAGGAGAAGGTCATTTCCGGTCTTCGCCGTGTTTCCAAGCCCGGCCTGCGTGTCTATGCCGGCGCTGAGGAGCTTCCGAAGGTTCTTCGCGGCCTCGGAATCGCCATCATTTCCACATCCAAGGGCGTCATGACCGACAAGGCTGCGCGCGCTGCGCACGTCGGCGGCGAGGTCCTTGCGTTCGTCTGGTAAGGAGGTAACATTTTATGTCCAGAATCGGTAAAATGCCTATCACTGTACCGGCCGGCGTCGAAGTGACCGTCGCAGAGGGCAACCTCGTCACCGTCAAGGGCCCGAAGGGTACACTGACCAGCAAATTCCATCATGATATGATCATCAAGCAGGATGGCGCGGTGCTCACCGTCTGCCGTCCGAATGACGAGCATGAAAACAAGAGCCTGCACGGCCTGACCCGCACGCTTCTGCACAACATGGTCGTCGGCGTCGAAAAGGGCTTCAGCAAGGAGCTTGAGGTTAACGGCGTCGGTTACCGTGCCTCCAAGGAGGGCAATAAGCTCGTCCTGAACGTCGGCTATTCGCATCCGGTCACCATGGAAGAGCCTGACGGCATCACCGTCGAGGTCCCGGCGCCGAACAAGATCGTCGTCAACGGCATCGACAAGCAGAAGGTCGGACAGTTTGCTGCAAACGTCCGTGGAAAGAGACCCCCGGAACCCTATAAGGGCAAGGGCATTAAGTATACGACCGAGGTCATTCGCCGCAAAGAAGGCAAGGCCGGCGGTAAGAAATAATAGGAGGTGTGCGTAAATGATTAAGAAGACCGATAAGAAAGCAATGCGACTGCATCGTCATGTTCGCGTGCGCGGTAAGATCTCCGGCACACCGTGCAGACCCCGCCTGAATGTTTTCAGAAGCAACGCAAACATCTATGCACAGATCATTGATGATGTCAACGGAGTCACGCTCGTTTCCGCGTCCACTGTGGAAAAAGAGTTTGACGGCGCGACCGGCAACTGCGAGGCTGCCAAGAAGGTCGGCCTGAAGCTCGCCGAACGCGCGAAGGCCAAGGGCATTGAAGAAGTTGTGTTTGACCGTGGCGGTTATATCTATCACGGCCGTGTCGCAGCTCTTGCCGACGGCGCCCGCGAAGGCGGACTCAAATTCTAAGAGGAGGAACGAGAAATGGCTTATAACAGAGCACCTGAAAAGGACAATGCTCCCGAAATGATTGAGCGTGTCGTTTACCTCAACCGTGTCAGCAAGACGGTTAAGGGCGGCCGCGTTATGAAATTCTCCGCACTGGTCGTTGTCGGCGACGGCAAGGGCACCGTGGGCTACGGCCTCGGCAAGGCGGCGGAGGTTTCCGAAGCCATCCTCAAGGGCATCGCCAACGCGAAGAAGAACCTGCATAAGGTCACTCTGAGCGGCACGACGATCCCCCACGAGGTCATCGGCATCTACGGCGCCGGCAGCGTCCTCATGAAGCCCGCCTCCGTCGGTACCGGCGTCATCGCCGGCGGCGCGGTCCGTGCTGTCATGGAAGCAGTCGGCATCACCAACATTCGTACCAAGTGCCTTCGCTCCAACAACCCGCAGAACGTCGTCAAGGCGACCATGCAGGGTCTGCTGAGCCTGCGCGGACCGGAAGAGGTCGCTCGCATCCGCGGCAAGAGCGTGGAAGAAATCATCGGTTAAGGAGGATACGAACATGGCACAGTTGAAGATCAAGCTCGTCAAGAGCATTTCCGGTCGTATCCAGAAGCACATTGCCACGGCGGAATCCCTCGGCCTTCGCAAGATCGGCCAGGAGACCGTCCAGCCCGACAATGAACAGACCCGCGGCAAGATCGCCAAGATCGGCTATCTGCTCGAGGTCACCGAAGTAGAATAAGGAGGAGACAAGAATGGAACTTCATGAACTTGCTCCCGTTCTGGGTTCTACCCAGGTCGCCAAGCGCAAGGGTCGCGGCACCGGAACCGGTAACGGCAAGACCGCCGGCCGCGGTCACAAGGGTCAGAAGGCTCGCTCCGGCGGCAAGGTCCGCATCGGCTTCGAAGGCGGCCAGATGCCTCTGGCACGCCGCATCCCGAAGCGCGGCTTCAACAACATCTTTGCAAAGCCCCTCACCGAGGTCAAACTGAGCGCGTTCAACGTATTTGAAGACGGCGCTACCGTCGATGCTGCGGCTCTGCTTGAAAAGGGCATTATCCGCAACTGCAAGTACGGCGTGAAGGTACTCTCCAACGGCGAACTGACCAAGAAGGTCACCGTCAAGGCGGCCAAGTTCTCCGAAGGCGCAAAGGCTAAGATCGAGGAGGCAGGCGGAAAGGCTGAGGTGGTGTAAGTGCTTACGACACTTCGTAACGCATGGAAGATTGCAGACCTTCGCAAGAAGCTGCTCTTTACCCTGCTCATCATCCTGCTTTACCGCATCGGAAACGTCATCCCCGTCCCGTTCGTCAATGTCGAGCAGATGTCGCTGATGTTTGAGCAGCAGCTCAGCAACACGATCCTCGGCCTGATGAACATGATGTCGGGCGGCGCCTTCTCCATGGCGACGATCTTCGCGCTGGGCATCCAGCCGGCGATCAACGCCTCCATCATCATCCAGCTTCTCACCATCGCCATCCCCGCTCTGGAACGTCTGAGCAAGGAGGGCGGCGAGGCCGGAAAGAAGACCCTCAGCAAGATCACCCGCTATACGACCGTCGGTCTGGGCGTCCTGATGGGCTTCGCATACTATATGATGCTCGTCAACTACAATTCGCAGTACAGCAACCAGCTGCTCACGCAGACCGGCGTGCTGCCCGCGATCGTGATCATCCTCACCTTCACCGCCGGTGCGACCCTCGTTACCTGGCTGGGTGACCAGATCACCGAGTTCGGCATCGGCAACGGCATCTCCATGATCCTGTTTGCCAACATCATTGCAAGAATCCCGCAGGGCATCTTCCTGCCGATCTATCAGGAGCTGAAGCTCAGCTTCTCGACCTTCTGGTATTGGGCGCTGCTCATCGTCATCGCGATGCTTGCCGTGATCGTTTTCATCGTGTTCGTCTCGCAGGCCGAGCGCCGCATCCCGGTGCAGTATGCCAAGCGCGTCGTCGGCCGCAAGGTCTACGGCGGTCAGAACACGCACCTGCCCATCAAGGTGAATATGTCCGGCGTTATGCCGATCATCTTCGCTCAGTCGATCGCCTCTCTGCCCGCCACGATCTGCGCCTTTGCAGGCGTCGGCAGCGGCAACTGGTGGTATGACCATGTGTTTGACAGCAAGAGCGCGATCTACTGCGTCTGCTACCTGCTGCTCATCGTGGGCTTCAGCTACTTCTACGCGACCATTCAGTATAACCCCGTTG
Source organism: uncultured Eubacteriales bacterium (assembly GCA_900546415.1). GTDB lineage: Bacteria > Bacillota > Clostridia > Oscillospirales > Oscillospiraceae > JAZOXB01. The sequence continues at coordinate 5,450 of URCY01000026.1, read as the reverse complement.
AGGTTGCCAACAACCTCAAGAAAAACGGCGGCTTCATCCCCGGCTTCCGTCCGGGACGCCCCACGTCGGACTTCATCCGCAAGGTCATCAACAAGGTCACCCTCTTCGGCGCGATCTATCTTGGCATTATTGCGGTGCTGCCCATCGTGCTCGGCGCTGCCTTCGGCAACACGAACTTCTCCTTCGGCGGTACTTCCGTGATCATCGTGGTCAGTGTCGCGCTTGAGACGGTCGCTGCGATCGAGGCGCAGATGATGATGCGCAACTATTCCGGCTTCCTTCAGAAGTAATCGGAGGCAACCAATGAGATTGATTCTGTTGGGCGCCCCCGGCGCAGGAAAGGGAACGCAGGCCGAGCGGCTCGCCGCGCAGTTCAGCATTCCCACCATTTCCACCGGAAACATTCTTCGGGAAGCGATCAAAAACGGCACGGAAACCGGCAGAAAGGCCAAAAGCCTGATCGAAAAGGGTCAGCTCGTTCCCGACGATGTCATTCTTGGCATCGTCCGGGAGCGGCTGACACAGCCGGACTGCGCAAACGGCTACATCCTCGACGGTGTGCCGCGCACGATCGCGCAGGCGCAGGGTCTGATCGACCTTGGCATCGAGATCGACCGTGTCGTCTCCATTGAAATCGCCGACGAGGTGATCGAGGCACGTATGACCGGACGCCGCGTCTGCGGCTCGTGCGGCGCGAGCTATCATCTTACGGCAAATCCGCCCAAAACAGAGGGCATCTGCAATGTCTGCGGCCGCGAGCTGGTGACCCGCAAGGACGACGAGCCGGAGACGGTTCGCAACCGTCTGCGCGTCTACCACGCCGAGACCGAGGCGCTCAAGGGCTTCTATGAAAACCTCGGCAAGCTGCGGCTTGTCGACGGCGATCAGGCCATTGAGGATGCAACTCGTGATATTTTGGCGGCTTTGGGAGATTGAGCAATGATCTCCATCAAAACAGAACGTGAGCTCTCTGTGATGCGCCGAGCCTGTAAAATTACCGCGGCAGCCCGTGCTCTGGCAGGGGAAATGGTAAGACCCGGCGTAACAACCAAGGAGATCGACAAAGCTGTCTACGATTTTATCGTATCACAAGGCGCAAGACCCGCGTTCCTGAACTACTGCGGCTACCCCGCAAGCGTGTGCATCTCCGTGAACAATACCGTCATTCACGGGATCCCCGGCGGAAGGGTGCTGAAGGAGGGCGACATCGTCTCGATTGACGTTGGCGCACTGTGGAACGGCTTCAACGGCGACTGCGCCGCAACCTATGCCTGCGGTCAGATTTCTGACGAGGCGCAAAAGCTCATAAATGTCACGAGGCAGAGCTTTTTCGAGGGCGTGAAATTCGCACGCCAGGGTTATCGAGTTTCGGACATCGGACACGCCGTACAGACCTACGTCGAGTCCAACGGGTTCTCCGTGGTGCGCTCCTTCGTCGGTCACGGCGTCGGCGAGCATATGCACGAGGAGCCTGAGGTTCCGAACTATGGAAAGCCCGGAAGGGGCCCGAGACTGGTCCGCGGCATGACGATCGCCATTGAGCCGATGGTCAACGTCGGCACCTATGAGGTGCAGGTGTTGAAGGACGGCTGGACGACCGTCACCGCCGACGGAAAGCTCTCGGCGCACTACGAAAATACTGTTCTCATAACAGACGGCGAGCCGGAAATTCTCACCGTCACCGAGGGCCTTTAACATGGAAATTTCCAAATCGGATCTCGTCCTTTCGACAGCCGGCCATGACCGGGGAAAGCTGTTCTTCGTAATGGACACAGACGGTGTGTACGTCTTCCTCGCGAACGGAAAGGATCGAAAGATCGAAGCGCCGAAGCGCAAAAAGCTCATTCATGTCAAAAAAGTCCTTCGGCCAGATTCGCCCGTGGCTGACCGCATTGCGGCCGGCGCACAGGTGCTCAACAGCGAATTACGAAGGGAACTGGCTGCGATCAGCCAGACAAGCAACGTTTCAACCAAGGAGGGTTTATAAAACTTGGCAAAAGACGACGTAATCGAACTTGAGGGCATCGTAACCGATGCACTGCCGAATGCCATGTTCAAGGTCGAAATCGGCAAGGGGCATACCATTCTGGCACACATTTCCGGCAAGCTCAGAATGAACTATATCAAGATCTTGCCCGGTGACAAGGTAACGGTTCAGATGTCTCCGTACGATCTGACCCAAGGTCGGATCACATGGAGAAGCAAGTAAATAAAGTTCTCATTTATGGAGGGAAAACAGTATGAAGGTTAGACCGTCCGTGAAGCCCATGTGCGAAAAATGTAAGATCATCAAGCGCAAGGGTCGCGTTATGGTAATTTGCGAAAATCCCAAGCACAAGCAGAGACAAGGCTAAGGAGGTGCTCTAAGAGAATATGGCACGTATTGCTGGTATTGACCTGCCCCGCGAGAAGAGAGTTGAGATCGGCCTCACCTATATCTTCGGCATCGGCAGAAAAAGCGCGCAGGACATCCTGAAGATGGCCGGCGTCAACCCCGACACCCGCGTCAAGGACCTCACCGAGGATCAGGAAGCTGCTCTTCGTGACGTCATCGACAAGAACTACACCATCGAGGGCGACCTCCGCCGTGAAGTCGCTCTGAACATCAAGCGCCTGATCGAGATCGGCTGCTATCGCGGTATGCGTCATCGCCGCGGTCTGCCGGTTCGCGGCCAGCGCACCAAGACCAACGCTCGTACCCGCAAGGGTCCGAAGAAGACCATCGCCAATAAGAAGAAGTAAGGAGGGATATCAATGGCAAAGGCTAATGCAAAGAAAGTCGTAAAGCGCCGTCGTGAGCGCAAAAATGTTGAAAAGGGCGCCGTTCATATCCGCTCCTCCTTCAACAACACCATGGTCACCGTGACCGATCTGCAGGGCAACGCCCTTTCCTGGGCCTCCTCCGGCGGACTCGGCTTCCGTGGCTCCCGTAAGTCTACCCCGTACGCCGCTCAGATGTGCGCAGAGACCGCTGCCAAGGCTGCGATCGAGATCTGCGGTCTGAAGACCGTCGAGGTTTATGTCAAGGGCCCCGGCCAAGGCCGTGAAGCCGCGATCCGCGCGCTCCAGTCTGCCGGTCTGGAAGTCGTCTCCATCAAGGACGTCACCCCCATTCCTCACAATGGCTGCCGTCCCCCGAAGAGACGTCGTGTCTGATTCATAAGGAGGAAAGCAAGTAATGGCAAAGAATACTCAACCTGTTCTGAAGCGTTGCCGTACCCTCGGCGTTTCTCCTGCTGCCATGGGTTATTCCAAGACTTCCAACAAGAACCCCGGCGGTCAGAGAAGAGCAAAGAAGTCCGAGTACGCAATGCAGTTGACCGAAAAGCAGAAGGTCAAGTTCGTTTACGGCATTCTGGAAAAGCAGTTCCGGATGTATTATGAGAAGGCCGCCCGCGCAGAGGGCAACACCGGCGAGGTGCTGCTCAGCCTGATCGAGCGCCGTCTGGACAACGTCGTTTACCGTCTCGGTTTCGCGTCGACCCGCCGCGAGGCGCGTCAGCTCGTCAACCACGGCCACTACACCGTCAACGGCAAGCGCGTCAACATCCCGTCCTACCTCGTCAAGGCCGGCGACGTCGTTGCTGTCTGCGAAAAGAGCTGCTCCAACAACCGTTTCAAGAAACTCAAGGAAGACGACGCCTTCGTCGCCGCTCCGAAGTGGCTGGATCGCGACAAGAACACCCTGACCGGTAAGGTTCTTGCGCTGCCGGCGAGAGACGATATCGACTTTGAAATCGCCGAGCACCTCATCGTCGAGTTGTACTCCAAGTAAGGCTTCACCCTCGTTTATTGGAAAGCTGTTTTACACCGCAAAACCGATGTTTTGCAATTTAATAAGGAGGGTATCTGTTTTATGGTAGAAATTGACAAGCCGCGTATTGAGTGTATCGACTCTCCCGAAAATCCTTCCCACGGCGTATTTTACGTCGAGCCGCTGGAGCGCGGCTACGGCATTACGCTTGGCAACTCGCTGAGAAGAATTCTTCTCTCGTCTCTGCCCGGCACTGCCGCCACCTCCATCAAGATCGCCGGTGTGCAGCATGAATTCTCCACGATCCCGGGCGTCAAGGAGGACGTCACCGAGATCGTCCTGAATGTGAAGCAGATCATTGCGAAGGTCAACTGTGTCGGAACGAAGACGGTCTATATCGATGCCTCCGGTGAGTGCGAGGTCACTGCCGGCGACATCAAGACCGACGACGATGTGGAGATCCTCAACAAGGATCTGCACATTGCCACCCTCGGCCCGGACGCCACCCTCAACATGGAGATCACCATGAGCCGCGGCCGGGGCTATGTGCCTGCCGAACGCAACAAGACTCCGCAGACGCCGATCGGCGTGATCCCGGTTGACTCGCTGTATTCGCCGGTCTACAAGGTGAACTACACGGTGGAAAACACCCGTGTCGGCAATATGACCGACTATGACAAGCTGACCCTCGAGGTCTGGACGGACTCGACAACGACCGCGAAGGACGCCGTGTCCATCGCCGCGAAGATCCTCAACGAGCATCTTCAGCTTTTCGTCAATCTGTCCGACACCGTGCCCGGCCAGACGATCGTGCGTCCGGCGGCGCCCGACTCCGAGCCGCCGGCGCTCAAGCTCACCATTGAGGAGCTGGATCTGTCTGTCAGAAGCTTCAACTGCCTGAAGCGCGCCAACATCAACACCGTCCGCGATCTGATCTCCAAGACCGCCGAGGAAATGATGAAGGTCCGCAACATGGGCAAGAAGTCCCTCGACGAGGTGCAGAACAAGCTTGCCATGATGGGTCTGTCTCTGGCGTCGGAGGACTCCGGCAACAACAACTAATTCATTGCTTACCTTTCAAGAAGGAGGAAATCACGAATGTTTGGAACCCGCAAGCTCGGCAGAACGAGTGACCAGCGCAAGGCGATGCTTCGCCAGCTCACCACCGACCTGCTTGAGAACGGAAAGCTTGAAACGACCTTCTGCCGTGCGAAGGAAGTGCAGCCCGTGGTGGAAAAGATGATCACCCTTGGCAAAAAGGGCGGTCTGGCCAACTACCGCCGTGCACTGTCCTACATCACGAAGGAGGACGTTGCGCATAAGCTGTTCAACGACGTTGCCCCGAAGTATGCCGACCGCAACGGCGGCTACACCCGCGTGACCCGTCTGGGCGCACGCCGCGGCGACGCAGCGGAAATGGCTGTGATCGAGCTGGTCTGACCGACCTGCCTGATCGGCAAACGGACTGACGATGCTTCGTCAGTCCGTTTTTATATGTCCGTATACCGGACGCGGAATAGAGAAACGCGGACTGACGAGTGGTCAGTCCGCGTTTTGTGCAGAGTACGTTGCATGTTGCGTGCCAATGCGGCGCTCAGCGGGTCTTTTGCCCCAGCTTATCGGTTTGAAAATCATGGGAATCTCTGAATCAATCGGCTGCGGCGCTCAGCGGGTCTTTTGTCCCAGCTTATCGGTT
>URCY01000025.1 GCA_900546415.1 uncultured Eubacteriales bacterium | reverse complement strand
AACCGGCGACCTGCTGATTACGAATCAGCTGCTCTACCAACTGAGCCACAGTAGCGCACGGTCGGGGCGAATGCGGCCGCGAGGCCGATCGTCCAAGCAGCAGCACACGGCTGTGCGTCAACTATAATACAGCATCCGCGCGCCGTTGTCAAGAAAAATTTCCGAATTCATGCGTTTTTTCTTTCCTGCCGGACGATTCTCCCCGCTTCCCGGCGTCTATGCTCCGTGCGCGGCGAGGAAGGTCTCGATCTCGGCGCGGGTCGGCATGGACGGCGCCGCGCCCATGCGCTGCACGGAGAGCGCCGCAAGCGCGTTGCCGAAGCGCGCGGCCTCGCGCAGCGACTTGCCCTCGGAGAGCGCGGTCAGCAGGCCGCCGTTGAAGGCGTCGCCCGCGCCGGTGGTGTCAACGGCCTTGACGCGATAGGCCGGGATGATCTCCGAGCGTCCCTCGGTGTTCAGGTAAACCCCGCGGCTGCCCAGCGTGATGAGCACGTTCTGCACGCCCTTTGCAAACAGCACCTGCGCGGCGCGGTCGGCGCTCTGCTGATCCTTGACCGCGATGCCGGTCAGCGCCTCGGCCTCGACCTCGTTCGGCGTGACCAGATAGACCCCGGAGAGGAATTCGTCGCTGAGGGGCTGACAGGGCGCGGTGTTGAGGATCACGCGCACGCCGCGCTCCTTCGCCAGCCGCGCGACGGCCTCGTTGGCGTCCTGATTGATCTCGAGCTGCAGGAGCAGATAGGCCGAGTCGCAGATCCGCGCGGCCGCGGCGGCGACGTCCTGCGCGGTGAAGGTCGCGCACGCGCCGGGGACAACCACGATCTCATTCTGGCTCGTGCCCTCGTCGACGCTGATGAGCGAGACGCCGGTTGGGACGGTGTCGTGATAAAAAACATAGTCGGTCGGCAGACCCGCCTCGCGCATTGCGGCCAGCGGCACCTCGGCGAGGGAATCGCGCCCGAGCTTCATGACCATGGTCACGTCGCCGCCCGCCTTGCCGGCCGCGACCGCCTGATTCAAGCCCTTGCCGCCGGAGCTCTGGCGGAAAGTGCTGCCCCGAACCGTCTCGCCCGGAGCGGGCAGATGCGGCGTGCGCGCCATCAGATCGACGACCGCGCTGCCGAAAACCGTCACCTTTTGCTTCATGCTGCATTCCTCCGTTTTCGGGGAAGCGGCGCTTCCCCGGTATTCGGGATTAACGTAATGCCGACGGCGGCATTTGTCAATCCTCTTTCTTCATTTTTGGCGAATGTCACAGTTTTCTTGCCGGAAATTATGCAAAATGCACCGAGCCGAAGCCCGGTGCATGGGAGATCACACGTCGCAGATGCCGAGGAAGACGATGCCGATGACCGTCAGACCGATCATGAGATAGTGCTTCCAGGACAGCTTCTCGCGCAGGAAAACGCGTCCCCAGACGGTGGACAGCACGCAGTAGGCCGCGATGATCGGCGCGGAATACATAACGTGCGCCTCGTCGGCGATGGCCTGAATGTAGAAGAACTGTCCGACCGTCTCGCAGGTCGCGCCGATGTACTTCGGCAGTTCTTCCTTAAACGTGAACTTTTCGCGGCGGATCAGCAGATAGATCAGGCAGCAGATGCCCGCCGCAAGGAAGGTCAGCTCGTAGGCGACGTTGGCGGAATCCTCGTTGAGCTTCTGCAAAACGAGCGAGTCGGCGAACGTCCCGGCCGCATCGAGCAGGCAATAGCCCACGGGCAGGGCAATGGCCAGCCAGCTCTTGGCGTATTTGCGGTTGGCGTGCTCCTGACGGCGCGCGCGCAGCTCGTCATCCTCGCGGGATTCGACCACGCCGAGGCCGACGACGCCGACGCAGACCAGCACGACCGCCGCCAGCACCAGCGGCGAAAGCTCGCGCAGGGCAGCCATGCCGCCGAAGATCACGGTCAGCACGGCGACCAGCGCGCCGGAGGAATTGCAGATTGGCGACGAAACGGAAAGCTCGATATAGCGCAGACCGACATAGCCGATGGCCATGGAGACGATATAGAGCAGGGAGACGGGCAGATACGTCCAGATGACGTGCAGGGAGATCTCGACGCCGCCGAGGAAGATCTCATAAGCGGCATGCAGACCCATCACGACGCCGACGGCGACGACCATTTTCAGATGCGCGGTCTTGTCCTTTTCGCCGCAGCAGCCGATTTTAGAGAAGAGATCGGAGCCGCTCCAGAAGAGCAGCGCGATCAGAGATGCAAGAAACCAGTTCATTTCTGTTCCTCCTCAGGAAGATTTGTCAACCCCGCCTCCACAAGCTTTTGCAGCGAGAGCAGGATGCCGAGCTTGGCATGATACCACGTCAGGCCGCCCTGAAAATAGACGGCGTAGGGCGGGCGGATCGGCCCGTCGGCCGAGAGCTCGATCGACGAGCCCTGCACGAACGTGCCGGCGGCCATGATGACCTGATCGTCATAGCCGGGCATATCCCACGGCATCGGGTCGGCGAAGCTGTCGACCGGCGCGGCGGCCTGAATGCCCTTGCAGAAGGCGATCATGCCCTCGCGGCTGCCCAGCTCGACGGCCTGAATGATGTCGTGGCGCTCCTCCGTGCCGTTCGGGAGCACGCGGAAGCCGAGGCGCTCATAGAGATTCGCCGCGAAGATCGCGCCCTTGAGCGCGCCGCTGACGACCGTCGGGGCAAGGAACAGTCCCTGATAAAACGCGGGCATCAGGCCGAGGTTCGCGCCGACCTCCTGCCCTAAGCCGGGCGCGGAGAGCCGGTAGGCGCAGCGCTCGACCAGATCGCGCCGCCCGCAGATATAGCCGCCGATCGGCGCAAGGCCGCCGCCGGGATTCTTGATGAGGCTGCCGACGACCAGATCGGCGCCGACGTCGCTCGGCTCGAGCTTCTCGACAAATTCGCCGTAGCAATTGTCGACCATGCAGATGATGTCCGGCTTGATGCGCTTGAGGAAGGCGACCAGCTCGCCGATCTGCCGGACGGAGAAGGTCGGGCGCATGGCGTAGCCCTTGCTGCGCTGAATGGTGGCCAGCTTGGTCTTCTCCGTGACGGCGGCGGCGATCGCGTCATAGTCGAAGCTGCCGTCGGGCAGCAGGTCGACCTGCCGGTAGCTCACGCCGTATTCCTTCAGCGAGCAGGCCGACGGGCGGATGCCGATGACCTCCTCGAGCGTGTCATAGGGTCTGCCGACCGGCGAAAGCAGCTCGTCGCCGGGCAGCAGGTTCGCCGACAGCGCGACCGTCAGCGCGTGCGTGCCGCAGGTGATCTGCGGACGGACAAGGGCGGCCTCGGTGCCGAACACGTCGGCATAGACGCGCTCGAGATTCTCCCGGCCGACGTCGTCATAGCCGTAGCCCGTGGTCGCGGCGAAGCAGGCCGCGCTGACGCGGTGCTTCTGCATCGCGGCGATGACCTTGCACTGGTTATATTCCGCCGTCTCGTCGAGCGCGTCGAAGCGCCCGCGCAGCGATTCGAGCACGCGCTGCCCGTAGTCATAGACCGCAGGGGAAACGCCCATGCGGAGATATTGTTCTGTCATGTTTCCTCTTCCTCCATTCTGTTGAAAACCTGATCGGCCGCGTCGCTGAGCACCTCCGGCCGTGTAATGAGGATCCCGTTGCGCTCGTCGCCGAGGATCAGCAGCGTGTCGCCCGGCCGGATGCCGAACAGCGCCCGCGCGTCGCGCGGGATGACGATCTGACCGCGTTCGCCGACCTTTGCGGTGCCGAAGATGTGGCGGCCGCGCACCTTGCCCAGCAAATGCTTGCCTGAGGCCATATCCGTCCCTCCGAAAATCATATTTTTCATATTTGTGTGAATCATTTTAGCGCATCCGGCGAAATTTGTCAAGAAAAACCCCGCGCCTATCCGCAATTCCGCGTTTTTTCGGGCTTCTCCGCGCGGCTGTGCGGAGAAGCATGGCACATAATGGCGGATCAGTAAAAAATCTCTTGCATTTTTCAGAAAAATCCGTTACAATTGAGATAGAAACCAATTATTCAGACAGAAGGAAGTGATCAAGATCACCAGAAGATACGACAGTGCAGATGCTCGGCGGCGCATTCTCTCGGTCTGCGTGCGCCTGTTTATTGAAAAGGGCTACCGCGAGTCGAAAATGGCCGAGATCTTGCAGGAGGCGGACGTGACGAGCAGCACGTTCCACAATATTTTCCGCACCAAGGACGGCGTCCTGATGGATCTGACCGAATTCATGTTCGGCAACCAGTTCGCCATTGCCGGCGAGATCGCCGCGAAGCTGCCGCCGGTGATGCTTTACGCGGTGGAGACGGCGATTCAGCTCACGATCGCCGAGCTGAACGAGAATATCCGCGAGGTCTATATGGAGGCTTACGCACAGCCGGCAATTGCGGCGTATATTTACGAAAATATGACGCCGAAGCTCTATCATCTGTTCGGCGCTTACCTGCCCGAGCGCAGCGAGAGCGACTTTTACGAGCTGGAGATCGGCACGGCGGGCATCATGCGCGGCTATATGTCGCGCCCCTGCGACATTTATTTCACGCTCGAGCGCAAGCTGGAATGCTTCCTGCGCATGACGCTCGGCGCGTTCTCCGTGCCGCAGGCCGAGCAGGAGCAGGCGCTGGCGTTTCTTTCGCAGCTCGACATGCGCAAGACGGCCAACGCCGTTCTGCAAAAGCTTTTCACCGCGCTGGAAATGAAATTCGACTTCACCTTCTCCCCGGCCGTCAAAAAACCCTGAAAACACAACGCCTGCGGGTCAGCCGACCCGCAGGCGTTTCCTTTATTATAATTTATTATATATTATGGATCAGTCCTGCCTGACGCGCAGCGCGCGGAAGGAATTCAGGATCGCCAGCACGGCGACGCCGACATCGGCGAAGATCGCCAGCCACATCGGCGCATAGCCCAGCGCGCCGAGCACGAGGCAGACCGCCTTGACCGCCAGCGCAAAGGCGATGTTCTGCTTGGCAATGCCGCAGGTCTTGCGCGAGATCCTCAGCAGCAGGGGGATGCGCGTCAGATCGTCGTTGAGCAGAACGGCGTCCGCCGCCTCCACGGCCGCGTCCGAGCCGATGCCGCCCATCGCGATGCCCGCGTTCGCCGCCGTCAGAACCGGCGCGTCGTTCACGCCGTCGCCGACGAAGGCCAGCGTCCGATTCTTGCCGCAGCTGCCGAGCAGTCCCTCGACCGCCGTGACCTTATCCTGCGGCAGGAGCTTCGCGCGGTATTCCGCGAGGCCGAGCCTCTTGGCATAGTGCCGCGCGGTCTCCTCGCGGTCTCCGGTCAGCATGACCGTGCGCGTGACGCCCATGTTGTGCAGCTGCTCGATCGTCTTGGCCGCGCCCTCGCGCAGCGTATCGCTGACGATGATCGCGCCGATGCATTTGCCGTCCAGGGCGACATAGAGCACCGTGCCGATCGCGTCGACCGGTGCCGGGACAAGCCCGAGCCGCTCCATCAGACGCAGGTTGCCGACTGCGGCCGCGCGGCCGTCGATCAGCGCGGTGATGCCGTTTCCGGCCACCTCGCGCACGCTCTCGACCGTCCCCTTCGGATCGGGGCAGGCCTTTTGGACGGCGGAGGCAAGCGGGTGGTTGGAATGTCCCTCGCAGAGCGCCGCGACGCGCAGCAGCCCGGCCTCCGTGCCCTCGAAGCAGACGATGCTCTGCACGGAGAATTCGCCCTCGGTCAGCGTGCCGGTCTTGTCAAAGACCACGGTGTCCAGCTTGGCAAGCTGCTCCATCGTGCCGCCGCCCTTGACGACGACGCCGAGCCGCGCAGCAGCACCCATGCCGGAGAAGAAGGCCAGCGGCACCGAGATCACGAGCGCGCACGGGCAGGAGATGACAAGGAAGGTCAGTGCGCGGGTCAGCCACTCGGAAAAGGGCTGCCCGAAGAAGATCGGCGGAATCGCCGCCAGCAGGACGGCCGCGCCGATGACGGACGGCGTGTAATATTTCGCAAACCGGGTGATGAGGCGCTCGGAGGCGGACTTCTTCTCCTCCGCGTTCTCCACGAGCGTCAGAATGCGCGCGACGGTGGAGTGCTCATAGGCGCTCTCGGCGCGGATCTGCAGCACGCCGCTCAGATTCACGCTGCCGGAGACGACCGCGCTGCCGGGCGCGACGTCCGCAGGCATTGATTCACCGGTCACGCTCGCGGTGTCGAGCGCGCCCTCGCCGCTCACGACCACGCCGTCGACGGCAATGCGTTCGCCGGGACGCACGACCAGAATGTCGCCCTCGGAGACCTCCTCGGGGTCGACGCGCGTTTCCTTGCCGTCGCGCAGCACGACGGCGAAGTCCGGGCGCAGCTCCGTCAGCGAGGAAATGGACTTGCGGGAGCGCTCGACGGCGATCTGCTCGAACAGCTCGCCGATCTGGAAAAAGATCATGACCGCCGCAGCCTCGCCCCAGTCCTTCATCGCAATGGCGCAGACCGTCGCCAGCGCCATCAAAAAGTTTTCATCGAAGACCTGACCGCGCAGAATGCCGCGGATCGCGTCCCAGAGGACGTCATATCCGGCCAGCAGCCACGCCGCCAGCATGAACCCGGCTTTGAGCCAGCCGCCGCAGCGGTCGCCGCCGAGCACAAGGCCGATCGCGAATAACGCAAGGGCGCCGATGATGCGTCCGAGCGTCCGCTTTTGTCCGCGTGTCATGCGAGGACCTCGCAGTCCGGCTCGACGCGCGCGATGGTCTTTTTGACCGCCGCCAGCACCGCCGCCTCGTCGGCGCCTTCGGCAAAGGTCAGCGTCATGCGCTGGGTCATAAAGCTCACGGTCGCCGCCTCGATCTGCGGCAGCTTGTTGATCGCGCGCTCCATTTTCGCCGCGCAGTTCGCGCAGTCCAGATCCTTCAGCTTGTAGCTCTTTTTCATGTCAGAATCACTCCTCAATATGCTCTTGCGCCATGCCGATGATCGTTTTCACATGGTCGTCGGCAAGGTCATAATACGCCATTCTGCCGTCGCGGCGGCATTTGACCAGCTTCGACTGCTTCAGCAGCCGGAGCTGATGCGAGATCGCCGAGAGGCTCATGCCCAGCGCCTCGCTCAGCTCGGAAACGCTGCATTCGCGGTCAAACATCTCATAAAGAATGCGGATGCGCGTCGAATCGCCGAACACCTTGAACAGCTCGGCCATGTCGAACAGCTCCTCCTCTGCGGGTTTTCGATGCTCCATGGGCGGCCTCCTTGTTTTGAAAATTGTTCAATTGAACATTTGCTCAACTGTGATTATAGAATAGCACGCCCCTCTGCGTTTGTCAAGCACCGCGCGCCTGTTTTTTCAAAAAATTTTCGCGCCGCCGCGCTTGCAAATTTCGACGCGCCGGGATATACTATAGAGCAGCACAATTCGGCAAGCAGCTCCGGCGAAGCGCACGACGCAATTGCGCGGCGTTGCCACAGAACGGACTCTTGCCCGCCGAACAGAAAGGAAAAACAATGCTTCAAGGCTTTTCCCCCGAGACGATCGATTTTCTCTGGGGCATTCGATTCAACAACAACCGCGAGTGGTTCGCGGCGCACAAGGAGCAGTATCAGCGCACGCTTTACGAGCCGATGAAGGCGCTTTCGGCGGCGGTCGCGGCGCATTTTTCGGACGTCCCGGAGCTGCGGATGCACCTTTCGCGCATCTATCGCGACATGCGGATGCATCCGTCCACCTATTATAAGGACAGTCTCTGGTTTCATCTCGAGCAGGACGGCCATGGCGCGGTGCTCGAGTCGCCGCTGCTCTGCTTCGACATCAATCCGGAGGGCTACCGCTTCGGCTTCCTGCTCGCGTGCGCCCGCGCCTCGCAGATGGACGCGCTGCGCCGCCGGATGCTCGAGCGGCCGGAGGAATTTCTGCGTCTGGTCACCCGCGCCGAGCGCGAGAGCGGCGCAAAGCTCGGCGGCGACCGCTACAAGCGTCCGAAGCCCTGCCCGGACGAGCGCCTGACGCCCTATTTTTCTCTGAAAAATTTCATCGCAATCGTTGAGCGCGCGCCGGACGACCTGCTGTTCTCGCCGGAGCTGGCCGGCGAGGTCTGCCGCGTCCTGCGGGCGTGGCTGCCGCTCTATGAATTCTGTATGCGCATCTGATGCAGCCGGTGCTACAGAAGCCGTCTTTGATTCGATTGCAGTATAAATTTCAACAAATTTTGCAAAACTTCCCTGCCCGGTCGGCGCAAACGCGCGTCATTCGGGCGAGGGAAGTTTTTGTTTATCCAATTCGGAGAGAAATTGGGACGCAAGTTCGACAAAAAGCGTGAAATAGTAGCTACCGAAGCGATATTTTGAGGGCAAGTGAGGAAGAAACATGAAAAAAATCATCTTATTTTTGCTGACGCTCCTGCTGCTCTGCGGCGCGGCGTCGGCGGCGACGGTGATCCCCGGCGGCGGGACGATCGGCCTGTCGCTGACGGTCGACGGCGCCGCGATCGTGTCATTTTCGCGCGACGAGCCGAAGCGCGCCGGGCTGGAATGCGGCGACGTCATCACGGCGGTGGACGGCCGCCCGGTCGGCGGCGTGACCGAGGTGCTGGCGGCCGTGGCGGCGAGCGAGGGCAAGCCCCTGCGCCTGACGGTGCGCCGCGAGGGCGAGACAAAGGACGTCCGCCTCGCACCCGTGCAGGCGGAGACGGGCTGGCAGCTCGGGCTTTATCTGCGCGACCGTCTGACCGGCATCGGCACGGTGACGTATTATGAGCCGGACAGCGGCACGTTTGCCGCACTCGGCCACGGCGTCAGCGAGGGCGGCGCGCTGCTCCCGCTGAAGGAGGGCACGGCGCTGGAGTCGGAGGTCGTCTCGGTCGTGCGCGGGCAGGACGGCGCGGCCGGGACGCTCCACGGCGCAGTCGCAGGCGGCTGCGTCCGCGGCGAGATTTCGGAAAACACGCCGCAGGGCGTCTTTGGCACGATGGACGCGCCGGACGGACAAGCGGTGCAGACCGGCACGGCGCATATCGGCGAGGCGGTCATTCGCTCGAACGTGCGCGGCTCGGAGGTCGAGGAGTTCACCGTCCGCATCCGCTCGGTCAACGCGCGCGCCGCGCAGAAAAATCTGCTCATCGAGGTCACGGATCCGGCGCTGCTCGAGCAGACCGGCGGCATCGTGCAGGGCATGAGCGGCAGCCCGATCCTGCAGGACGGCAAGCTCGTCGGCGCGGTCACGCACGTCCTGCTCGACGACCCCGCCACGGGCTACGGCATCCTGATCGACCGGATGCTGCGCGCCGCATAAAGCACGCCGATCCGCACGGCGCCGCGCGCCATAAAATCGCGCCATGGGCTGAATTGTCCATGGCGCGCTTGACATAATAGCCGAATTCGTCTATAATAATATCAGAATTCCGCTATAAGGAGGTCATTCTATGAATATCCGTCCCTCCGCAGCCATCCGGCAGAACTATAACGAGATCGCAGAGCTTTGCCGTGGGACGCACGCCCCCGTGTATCTGACCAAAAATGGGGAGGGCGACCTGGTCGTCATGGACATCGAGAGCTTTGACCGACGTGAAAAAATGCTGACGCTCAGAGAGCAATTGCTCTCTGTCGAGGAGGATCGGCTCGCCGGGCGAGTCGGCAGCACCATCGACGAGTTGGATCGTTTTCTGGACGCCGTTCTGAATGAGGAATGACGCATGAACTACACGGTCATCATTTCCGATCGCGCCAGACAGCTCCTCGCGCAGCATATCCGTTTCCTCGCGCGGGTCAGCAAAAGCGCCGCAGCGGAGCTGAAGCAGCGATTTCTGGCGGAATTTCGCTCGCTGGAGGCGCTCCCGCAGCGCTACCCCTTCTTTGAAGCGCCGTTCATTCCGCCCTGCAAGTATCACAAGCTGTATGTCAAAAACTGGTTTCTGGTGCTCTATCAGATCCGGGATGATACGGTTTACATCGATTGGATCGTGGACTGCCGGCGAGATTATCCGTGGCTGCTCAAATAGCCTCGTTTCGCCCGCCGAAGCCGGCTTCGTGCCTCGCTCCGTCCGGAAGTGCATCCCCGTGCGCCGCATTTTTCTCCCGCTGCGCGAAAAAAGAGAAAAAGTTTGAAAATTTCAGTTGACTTTCCATACGGGTTTACGGTATAATAGCATTCGCACGACTATGTGCAACGATTTTTGATTGCTGCGGTCTTCGGACTGTTGAGCATATTCTTACAGGAGGTGTACACGAGATGCTGCGTACCTATCAGCCCAGAAAGCGTCACCGCGCTAAGGTTCATGGATTCCGCAAGAGAATGGCTACCGCCAACGGCCGCAAGGTCCTTGCCCGCCGCCGTGCTAAAGGCAGAGCTGTCCTGTCCGCCTGAGGAACCGTGACCGCACCATACTGCTGAATGTCAACCGTGGGCGAACGGAGAGCTGCTTCTCTGTTCGCCTTTTTGCATTGCACGTTTTTCCGAAGGAGACGCCATGCTGCACACCGTTTCGCTCAAAGAGAATCACGTTTTCCGGCGTCTTTACCACCGGGGCAATTCCGCCGCCAACCGCTATCTGGTGTTCTATTGCCGTCCGAACGGCTCGAAGCAGAGCCGCCTCGGCTTCACCGTGAGCACCAAGCTGGGGCACGCCGTTGTGCGCAATCGTGTGCGCCGCCGTCTGCGCGAGATCTACCGCCTGCACGAGGCGGAGTTCAAGCCGGGCGTCGATCTGGTCGTCGTGGCACGAAGCGCGTCGGTCGACGCGGAATTCTCCGCGCTGGAGCAGGCGTTTTTGCAGCTTGCGCGGCGTCTGTCCCTGACGGAGCAGGCGCAGTGAAGCGCGTTTTGCTGGCTCTGATCCGTTTTTACCGGCGGTGGCTCTCTCCTGCTCTTCCCGGCAAATGCCGGTTCACGCCCACCTGCTCGGAATACGGCCTGCAGGCCATCGAAAAATACGGCGCTTACAAGGGAAGCTGGCTGACCTTCAAGCGGTTGCTGCGGTGCAACCCCTTTTATCACGGCGATTATTACGACCCCGTGCCGTGACCCACATTCCACCGGTAAACAGCTCCGCTGTTTACAACCCACAAGAGGAGAATTTTCATGTTTAAATTCATTCAGATCCCGTTCGGTTATGTGTTGGAATTCTTCTACGGCTTCTTCCATAACTACGGTATCGCGCTCATCCTGTTCTCCCTTGCCGTCAAGGTGATTCTGCTTCCGCTGAGCATGAAGCAGAAAAAGAGCATGATGAAGACCTCCCGTTTGCAGCCGAAGGTCAAGCAGATCGAGCTGGCCTGCGGCGACGACAAGCAGAAATATCAGCAGGAGGTCAACCAGCTCTACAAGGACGAGGGCGTCAGCATGATGGGCGGCTGCCTTTGGTCGCTGCTCCCGCTGCTGATCCTCTTCCCGCTCTACAACGTCATCCGCGAGCCGCTGCAATACCTGCTGCATCTCACCGATTCGCAGGTTGAGAGCGTCAAGGCCGCCTTCGCCGCCGCGAAGGACATTGACGTGAAAAAGGTCGACGCCTACTGGCAATACGCCGCCGCCGCCGACATGGCGACCTACGGCAAGGGCATTGTCGAAAACGTCAAATCCATCAATTTTAATTTCCTCGGCATCAACCTCGGCGAACAGCCGAGCTGGAAATTCTGGACGATGCGGAGCTGGAGTGAGTTCGGCGGTCTGCTGATCCCGATCGTTTCCGGCGGACTGAACTACTTGGCCATGTTCATCAGCCAGAAAACGAACGACACCGTCATCACCGACGACGCAGGCAACAAAGACGCGGCCTCCGCCACTGCGCAGACCGGCAAGGCCATGACCTTCATGATGCCGCTCGTCTCCGTGGTGTTCGGCTATATCATGCCGCTTGGCCTGTCGATCTACTGGATCGCGCAGTCCATCCTCGGCATCGTGCAGGACTATTTCCTCACGAAGCATTATCGCAAGATCTATGACGCCGAAGACGAGATCAAGCGCCAGAAGGCCGCCGCCCTCGCCGAGGAAAACGCCGAAAAGGAGCGCATCCGTGCCGCGAAGCGCGCCGCGAATCCCGACGGCATCACCGAAAACACCAGCAAAAAGAAGCAGCAGCTGCGCGACCGGCAGGAGCGTGACGCCGCCGCAAAGGAATACGAGGCCAAAAAGCGCGCCGAAAAGGGCGAACCGCTGCCCGAGCCGCGCACCAACCCCGGCGGAGAGGAAAATCGTCCCTACGCACGCGGCCGCGCCTATGTAGCCGACCGCTATGACGGGGAATCGGAGGAATAAGCTCCGTTCCGCCAGCATTGTTTGAAGGAGTAATTATGGAAAAATTCATCGTCAGCACCGGCAAGACCATCGAGCTTGCCATTGAAGCGGCGCTGCAAAAGCTGAAGCTTGACCGCGACAGTGTTTCCGTCGAGGTCCTCAAAAACGCTCGCTCCGGCTTCCTGGGCATCGGTGCCTCCCCGGCGGAGGTCAAGGTGACCTATGAGGTGCCGGATGAGCCGGTCGCCCCGGCCGCTCCGCGCACCGCGCTGTCCTCCGCCTCCCGCTCGGCCAAGCCGAAGGAGCGACCCGACCTGACGCCGAGCGTGATCTCCCGCCCCGGCAAGAAGCCGGTCGAGCAGCCGAAGAAGTCCGCAGAGGGCAGGAAGGACGCCCCGGCCAAGAAGGCCGACCGTCCGGAAAAAAAGAACACCGAGCGCCCGGCCAAGCCGCAGCGCCAGAACGCCCCCAAGGCGCCCAAGGAGTCCAAGGAGCCGCGTGAGCCGAAGCAGACCCAGCCGGTCGAGCCGAAGACCTACGCCCCGGCCGCTCCCGGCAGCGTGGAGGAGGCGATTGAGCAGTTCCTCAAGGGGCTGCTGGAGCACATGGGCTCCGAGGCCGTGCCGCACGCCTATCAGCTCGATGAAGAGAGCTACCGTGCCGACCTCGTCGGCGGCGACACCGGCCTGCTGATCGGCCGCCGCGGCGACACGCTCGACGCCATTCAGTACCTCACCGGCTACGCCGTCAACCGCGACCGCGAGAAGCGTCTGCGCATCAGCGTCGACGCCGGCGGCTATCGCCAGAAGCGCGAGGACTCCCTGCGCCAGCTTGCCAACAAGATGGCTGCCAAGGCTGTCAAATACCGCCGCAACTTCACGCTTGAGCCGATGAACGCCTATGAGCGCCACGTGATCCACGCCGCGCTTCAGGATTATCCCGGCGTGACCACCTTCTCCACCGGCACCGAGCCGCACCGCCGCATCATCGTCGCCTTCAGCAAGGAGAACTGAGCGGGCGGAACAGCACAACATATCGTCTGAGACATACCGGGCGACCGGGCTGCGTGCAAGAGCGCGCAGTCCGGTCGCCCGTCGATTTCGGCGCACCCTGACCGGCAGCCGCAGGCGGTTTCCAAATAAATCAAGCGTGCGCTTGATTTATTTTATAAAGTGTGGTATATTGACAATACCGCCTATGCCCGAAAAGAACGGAGGACAAAGCTTGAGCGAAGAGAAGAAGATCAAAAAGCGGCGCGAGCTGCTTGGCCTCTGCCTGGATTGCCTGATTGAAAAGGGTCTGACCGCCGTAACGACAAAGGAGCTTTGCTCGGCAGTGCAGCTCCAGAACGGCGGAATTTATTATTATTTCACCAGCAAGGACGAAATCGTGCTTGCCTGCGCCGAGGAAGCGATCAACCGGATCGAGCAGGCTGCGCTTGACGTCGTGTTTGAGGATCTCAACGACATCCGGCACATGATGGAGCATCTCGGCTCCATGGCGGATAAAATGTCGCCGACCATGCGCTTTCTGGTCAGCGTTTGCGTCTCGCAGGAATACGGGGAGAAGGTGAAGCCGTCCCTTGTCCGCCTTGCGGCGCGGTATCCCTACTACACACGCAGGATCGCGCGGCTTCTCGGTTGCAGCGAGTCCGAGATCGAGCCGTTTGTGCATCTGTCGATCCTTGCGATCAACAACTATATGATCTTTGCCGAGCGCGCCCTGTTCGATCCGCAGATCGAGGCGGCCAAAAACGGTCTGCTGGCGCTGGCAAGGAGAAAGCAGGATCGCGCCGACCGGCAGGACTGACAGCGCCACGCGGGCACAGAACAGCCGACGGCGGTCTCCAGGGAGGAACTTTCATGCAAATCGTTTTGCCGCCGTCCGGCAGCGTTCTGAAAATTCTCGGCGCGGCCAGACCCGCAGAGGGCGGCCTGCGCTGGATGACCTATGTGCTCACCTGCCCGGTGGAGGGCGGTGTGCTGGCTTTTCACACACTGACGCGGGCGCTGCTCCTGCTCTCGCCGGAGGAATTCGACGCGCCGGATGCGGTCAGCGCCCTGCGCAGCGGCTGGTTCCGCGTGCCGCAGACGCTGAACGACCGGAGCTATGCCGACCGCGTGCGCTTTGTCCTCAAGACCATGCGCAAAAAGCCGCAGCATATCACGAGTTATACGATCTTCCCCACCACGGACTGCAACGCCCGCTGCTTTTACTGCTATGAGCTGGGGCGCTCGCGCATCCCCATGAGCGAGGCGGTCGCCCGCAAAACGGCGGCCTATATCGCCGGGCACTGCGGCGGAGAGTCGGTGCAGCTAAACTGGTTCGGCGGCGAGCCGCTGTGCAACAGCGCCGCCATCGACACGATCTGCTCCGAGCTTGCTGCCAAGGGCGTCGCATATTCCTCAACCATGATCTCCAACGCCTATCTCTTTGACGACGCGCTCGTGCAAAAAGCCGTCGCGCAATGGCGCCTCAGGCGCATTCAGATCACGCTCGACGGCACCGAGACGGTCTATAACCGCAGCAAGGCCTTTGTCTATCGCGACGGCAGAAGCCCCTATCGCGTCGTCACGGACAACGTCGGGCGTCTGCTGAACGCCGGGATCTCGGTGAAGCTTCGCCTGAACATCGACCTGCACAACGCCGACGACCTTCTGTTGCTGGCAGACCGGCTGCACGAGTGCTTCGGCGGCAGCAAGGGGCTGACAGTCTACACCCACGCGCTCTATTCGCACACGGGCAGCGCGCGGCGCAGCCGCACAGCCGAGGAGCGCGACCTGCTCTGCCAAAAACAGCAGGCGCTTCAGGAGCGGCTGGCGGCGCTCGGTCTTTCCGGCAGGCACACCCTGCGCCGGTCGCTCCCCACCCACCGCTGTATGGCCGACAGCGGCGGCGCGCTCACCGTCCTGCCGAACGGCGAGCTTGGGCTGTGCGAGCAGTACAGCGAGGATCACTTCGTCGGCCACCTCGACCGCCCCACGCTCGACGGAGCCGTGCTGCGGGATTTCGCGGCGGAGCGTCCGCCGCTGGCGGACTGCGAGCGCTGCTTCTTCTACCCGGAGTGCATCCGGCTGAAGCAGTGCAGTGAGCAGGCCGAGTGTCTCGCGCAAACGCGCGCGCGTTTGCGGGCGGACACGCTGCGTGCGATGCAAAGCACCTACGAGGCGTGGCTGAAAAAAGAGACCGACGAAGGGGAGCCGCCGCAGGTCTGTTGATGATTTGTTACGGAATATATACCGTTTCAAATAATATTTGAAAAAGGAGGTTTCAGATGCATGAAGAAATATGAAAAGGCCGAGATGGAGATCGTTGAATTTGATGCCGTGGATATTCTCACCGCCTCGAACGAAATAATCAAGATCTGCACCGGCGCAGATTACGAAAGCGTTCCCACCGAGGAAAGCGACGGCTGCATCTGGGCAGACTGATCGATCTAAGGAAGCTCTGATTCAATCGCAAGAGCGGTCAGCGAGGGATTTTGTTTCCAAATTGAGGTTTGGAAATCGCAGGAATACTTTGTGTATTTCAAGATTTTCAAACCGATAAGTTGGGGCAAAAGACCCGCTGAGCGCCGCAGCTGATTGATTCAGAGGTTCCCTAAGGGGCAGCCCCGGCATACGGAGCTGCCCCCTTCGCAAAACCCGACTCCGGAAAGGACGGCCCGAAAGATGAGACTCAAGGATACCTTTGTCACGCAGGAGCTGGACGGTGAGCAGCTGCTCGTGGAGACCGGCGGCGCCTTTCCCGGCTTCGTGCGCAGCAACGCAACCGCCGCGTTCATCGTCGACCGGCTCAGAGCCGAGACGTCGCGCGAGGCGATTCTGGATGCAATGTGCCGGGAATTCGACGCACCGCGCGAGGTAATGGCGGCGGACGTGGACACGGTGCTGGCGAAGCTGAGAAGCATCGGCGCACTGACCGGCGAATCCGGCGTTGCCCCGTGCTGAAGACAGGCAGATCGATTGAGAAAGCGGCAGGTTTTACAAAAAACCTGCCGCTTTTGCGTCATTGTGAGAAACGATCCCACATCCTGCGGGCGTCAGCCCGCATTTTGCCCGGCCGCCTATTCCGCCGCCTTCATCGACTCGGCCATATCGATCCGGCGCAGGCGGAAGCGCAGGAGCACGTCGACAGTCAGCGTGAACAGCAGACACAGCGCCAGCGCGTAGAGATAGCTCTGCCACGCGATGCGCACATGGAAGGTGATCATGTCGATGTTAATCTGCGCCATCACATAACGGTGCAGTGCGATGCCCATCGGGACACCTGCGGCAGCGCCGATGAGCGTCAGCACGACGTTCTCGCGGAAGACATAGGCCGCCGTCTCCGAGGGGTAGAACCCCAGCACCTTGAGGGTCGCAATTTCACGCACGCGCTCCGTAATATTGATACTTGTCAGATTATATAGTACAATAAACGCCAGCGCCGCCGCGCAGAGCAGCACCAACAGCACAATGTCGTTCATGCTGCTCATAAATCCGTTCACGCGGTCGCGCATATCCTGATTGACCGTGACGCGGCTCACGCCGTCCAACGCGCTCAGCTCCGCCGAGATGCGGTGCAGGTCGCTGCCCGCAGGAGCGTTCAGATAGGCCGTTTTCTGCTCCGGAACGCTGCCCCACTGCGCCTGACACGATCCGGCCGAGGCAATGGCATAGTTATAGATGTAGTTGACATAAAGTCCCGAGACGGTCAGCGTCATCTCGCGATTGTCGCCGCTGCGCAGCGTCACGGTGTCGCCGACGTCCGCGCCGAGGTCGTCGGCCAGTCCCGTGCTCAGCACGACCTCGCCGTCCGACGGCATGGAGACGTCCGCGCCGTCCTCGCTGCGCAGGGTCAGAAATTGGTCGGTGTTGTCCGATGGGACGAGAAAGCGCGTCGATTTGGTCCTGCCGTCCCGGGAAATGTCGACGGTCGATTCGTGCAGCAGCGTATAGTCATAGTCCGAAAGCGCGTCGAGCGTGGCCTGCGCGGGCGGCTCAGAGAAGGACACGGCCATGTCGTAGGTGCTGATGTGGTCAAACTGATCGTCGACAATGTTCTGAATGGAGTCATGCAGGCCAAGCCCCGTCAGCAGCAGCGCCATGCAGCCGCCGATGCCCAGCACCATCATCACAAGACGCTTGTGATAGCGGAAAACGTTCCGCGCCGAGACCTTGTGCAGAAAGGGCATCCGTTTCCAGATAAACGGGATGCGCTCGAGCCAGATGCGCTTGCCGGGCGCAGGCGCCTTCGGGCGGATCAGCTCTGCGGCGACCTCGTGCAGCGACGCCTTGCAGGCGCTCCACGTCGCCAAAAGCGCGCAGAACAGATACATGGCGATCGAGAAAACGGCCAGCCTCCAATCCAGCACGAATTCGATCGGGCGATAGAAATCATACATGATGTCATAGGTGCGCCAGAGGATCTCCGGGAAGATCCAGCTGCCCACGAGGAAGCCCGCGACGCAGCCGACCAGCGACGCCAGCACCGCATAGCGCAGGTAGTTGCCCATGATCGCCGCGTCGGAATAGCCCAGCGCCTTGAGCGTGCCGATCTGGGTGCGCTGCTCGTCGATCATACGCGTCATGGTCGTGATGCAGACCAGCGCCGCAACGAGGAAGAAGAACAGCGGAAAAACGTTTGCCACGCCCCTGACAATGCCGGTGTCGTTCTCGAAGCAGGCATAGCCGACGTTCGCGCTGCGGCCGAGGACATAGGTCTGCGGCGCCTTCAGCTCCGAAAGCGCCCGCTCGCCGTCGGCCAGCTCGGCGCGCGCCTCCTTCAGCCTCTGCTCCTGCCCGGCAAGCTGCGCCTGCCCCTCGTCGAGGGTGCGGCGTGTTTCGGCGAGCTGCCGCTCCGCCTCCTCAAACGACGCGCCGAGCAGCGCGGCATAGGGACGCCGCTGCTCCAGCTGCTCGGCAGCCGCAGCATACTCCGCCTCGCCCTGCTCGAGCGTCTGCTTGGCCTCTGCGAGCGCCGTCTCGCCGTCGGAGAGCTCCTGCTTCGCGTCGGCAAGCGTCTGCTCCGCGTCCGCGCGCAGCGTCTCATAGCGCGTTTGCGCCCGCTGCTCGAGCGTCTCGGTCAGGATCGGCGAAAATTCGTCCTCCAGCGCGTCGTATTCCTCGGAATAGAGGTCGGCGGTGCGGCTCAGACGGATGTCCACCTCCGTGAATGCATCATAATCCAGCCCCTCGGGCGGGACATAGAAGAAACCGGAGAGCGTTCCGCTGCCGATCGAGGTGCCGCCGCGCTCATAGTTGACATAGAGCGGCGAGGACACCAGCCCGACGACGGTGTAGTCCTCATAGCGCAGCAGCGCCCGCGTCTCGTCGGTGTTCGCGTCGGAGATGTGCAGGGGCTTGCCGAGGTCGTTTCCGCCGTGGTAGAGCGCGTCGACGACGCACTCGTCGGCCGCCTGCGGCATCCGTCCGGAGACGAGGTTGGGCAGATCGACCTGCTCCGGCAGGGACAGCAGCTTCATCGCCGTGTCCCCGTCCTTGGAATCGACGAGCACGTCGGCGCTGACCGTTCCCTCCGCCGCCGCGACGCCGTCGGTCTGCGCGAAGGCGTCGGCGTCCTCCTGCGTCAGTCCGAGGGTCGAGAGCAGGCGGAAATGATAGAATTTTTGCTCCTCGAGATAGTCCTGTCCGGTTTTCAGCATCGCGGTTTCTGTGACCTTCAGACCGGCAAAGAAGCCGACACCCAGCGCGATGATGGCCATGATCGCGAAGAACCGCCCCGGATTGCGACGGATCTCGCGGAAAAGCAGCCTTCTCATGCCGTCACCACTCGATCTGCTCGACCGGCGTCACGGTCTCGTTGCGGCGCTCGGATGTGACCGTCCCGTTTTTCACGGAGATCACGCGGTCTGCCATCGCCGTCAGCGCCTTGTTATGCGTAATGATGATGACGGTCATGCCGGTCTTGCGCGCCGTATCCTGCAGGAGCTTCAGGATCGCCTTGCCGGTCACGTAATCCAGCGCGCCGGTCGGCTCGTCGCAGAGCAGCAGCTTCGGATTCTTTGCCAGCGCCCGCGCGATGGCCACGCGCTGCTGCTCGCCGCCGGAGAGCTGCGCCGGGAAGTTTTTCGCCCGGTCGGCGAGGCCGACCTCCGTGAGCATCTCCATCGGGTCGCGCGGCTCGCGGCAGATCTGCGACGCCAGCTCGACGTTCTCGACCGCCGTCAGATTCTGCACAAGGTTATAAAACTGGAACACAAAGCCGACGTCGTGCCGGCGGTACTCCGTCAGCTGCCGCCGCGAATAGGCCGAGATCTCCTTGCCGTCGAGGAACACGTGCCCGGCGGTCAGCGTGTCCATGCCGCCGAGGATGTTCAGCAGCGTCGTCTTGCCCGCGCCCGACGCGCCCACGATCACGCAGATCTCGCCCTTTTCCACCGTGAAGCTCGCGTCACGCAGCGCCGGGATCTCGACGTCGCCCATGTGATAGGTCTTGCAGACCGATTGAAACTCTACGTAATGATTCATGACTTGCTCCTTTCCTGTCTTTTCTCAGGATCCTCTGATGAAATCCAAGAGCGGTCAGCGAGGGATTCTGTTCCAAATTGAGGGTTGGAAATCGCAGGAATCCTTTGTGTCTTTCAAGGATCAGTTGGGGCAAAGACCCGCTGAGCGCCGCAGCCGATTTTTTCAGAGGCTCGCTTATAGTATATCGGCTTCGGCAAAAAACGTCAACCAACAAACCGTGAACATTCGGGCGAAATTTTTCTTGCAATCGCGCGGGTTTGGAAGTAAAATGGGGAAAAAAGAAAGAGGCGATCATATGAGATCCTGCGATATTTCGCGCGAGGATGCCCTCCGGCTTCTCAAGCAATTTAACAAAGAGCATTTCCATTTGCAGCACGCGCTGACGGTCGAGGGCGTCATGCGCTATTACGCCGAGACGCTCGGCTACGGCGACGAGGCTGATTTCTGGGCGACGGTCGGTCTGCTGCACGACATCGATTTTGAGCGTTATCCCGAGCAGCACTGCCAAAAGGCGCCGGAGCTGCTGCGCGCGGGCGGCGTCGGTGCGGACATGATCCACGCGATCTGCTCCCACGGCTACGGCATCTGCTGCGACGTCGAGCCGGAGCACGAGATGGAAAAGGTGCTCTTCGCGGCCGACGAGCTGACCGGTCTGATCTGGTCGGCGGCGCTGATGCGCCCGTCGAAGAGCGTGACGGATATGGAGGTCTCGAGCCTCAGGAAAAAATTCAAGGACAAGAAATTCGCTGCGGGCTGCTCCCGCGACGTCATTCGAACCGGCGCCGAGCGCCTCGGCTGGGAGCTGGACAGGCTCTTTGAGCAGACGATCCTCGCCATGCGCTCCTGCGAGGCGCAGGTCGCCGCCGAGCTGCCGGGACTCTGCGAATAAGCCGCAAAAACGGGCTGCTGCAAAAATAGATTTTGCAGCAGCCCGTTTTATTATGATTTTCGGCGGCCGACCGCGGTCAAAGCGCCCGATCCAGCTCGGCCTCCAGCTCCTCCTTCGGGCGATAGCCGACGAGGCTCGTGACCAGCTTGCCGTTTTTCAGCAGCGCCAGCATCGGAATGCTGGAGACCTGAAAGTGGTCGGCCAGCTCCGTCTCTTCGTCGACATTGACCTTGCAGACCTTGACGCGGCCGTCATAATCCTGCGCGATCTCCTCGAGCACCGGCGCGAGCATTCGGCACGGGCCGCACCACGTCGCCCAGAAATCGATCAGCACAGGCTGCTTGGCCTGCATGACCTCGGTAAGAAAATTATCATTTGTGATCGTATATTCCATTTTTTCAGAACCTCGCTTTCCGACGGCGCGACGCCGTCTGCCTTCATTATACCCGATTGGTGTACAAATGCAAGCCCAATTGACAAAAGTTTTCAATTCCGCTATAATATAAGACGAAAAACACGGAAGGGGGACGCATATGCGGCAACGCACGATCAAGGTCGCCGGTCTGCGCATCGGGATCCGCACGCGCCGGACGCTGACCATAGAGCTTTGCGCCGATTATCTCTGCGACGAGCCGCCCGATTTTGTCGTCTCGGCGACGGAGGCGGAAATCGCCAGGGAGGAGAAGAACGGCTTCTGCTATGCCTACGCTGAGCAGGTCTGCCTGCACCGCGCGATCGCCGCGCGCGTCCCGGACTACGACGCGCTGGTCGTCCACGCCGCCGTGATCGAGCACGACGGCCGTGCCTATGCCTTCGCCGCGCCCAGCGGAACGGGCAAGACGACGCATGTGCAGCAATATCTGGCGCGCTTTGGCGACAAAATCCGGGTCATTTGCGGAGATAAACCAATTTTTCGGCTGGAAAACGGTGCATTTTTCGCCTATGGCACGCCGTGGAACGGCCAAGAGCAGCTCGGCACGGGCGGCCGCGCGCCGCTGGACGCGATCTGCTTCCTTGCGCGCGGGACGGAGAACCGCATCCGCCCGCTCACGCCGCAGGAGGCGCTGCCCCGGATGCTGCATCAGCTTTATTTCCCGGCCGATCCCGACCGCCGCATGAAAACGCTCGCGCTTGCCGACGCGCTGCTGCGCGGCACGCGGCTCTACGCCCTGCAATGCCGACCGGACGCCGCGGCGGCGGAGCTTTCCTGCCGGACGCTATGCGGCAGTCTGCCGGAATAGCGCCCGCAAAAATCACCGGAACCCGCATTTTGTGCGGCTTCCGGTGATTTTTTTATGACTTTTTATTCCTCGACCGGCTCGTCCATCAGGCGGTCGAATTCCGCCGCGACGCGGTCGAAATCCTCCTCCGGGATGTCCAGCAGCTCGAAATCGTCATCCGTCGGCACATAGCCGTAGAGATAGACGTCGTTGCTCTCGTCGAGCGGCTCGAGTGCAATGTACTGCTTGTCGTCCAGATCGAACACGCCCATGATGCCGCATTCAAAGCTGTCGCCCTCGTCAAATTCCAGCGTGATGATCTCGTCCTCAGAATATTCCGCACGCTTGTCTTCCATATCGAAAGCCCTCCTTATGGTAGTGATTCCAGTATAACCCGTTTCAGGGAGAAATGCAAGTCAAAAATTGTCGGTAGGCCGTCGGCAGGCCGATTTCCGTCTCCAGCTCCCGCTGCGTGACCCAGCGGAACTGCGGCGCCTCGACCGCGCAGGTCAAAAGCACGCCGGTCAGCTCCCAGCGGACATGCGTGAAAATATGGCTGCGCGAGACGGCCCGCTCGATCCCGGTCGGGTGCACGCCCCATTGCGCGGCCAGCGCAAGCGCCTGCTGCGCGCTCTGCTCCCCCTCGACATCGGGAAACTGCCAAAGCCCGGCCAAGAGGCCGCGCTCCGGGCGCTTACAGACGGCGAGCCGGTCGCCGCACCGCATCAGGAGCACCGTGCGCTGCTCCACGCGCTTGGCGCGCTTTTCCGCGCGCACCGGAAATTGCAGCTCCCTGCCGCTCCGATGCGCCGCACAGGCGTCCTGAAGCGGACAGCGCGCGCACTGCGGCGCCCCATTCGGCACGCAGACCGTCGCGCCCAGCTCCATGAGCGCCTGCGTGAAGTCGCCGCAGTGCCCGGCCGGATAAACGCCGCGCAGGCGCCCGGCGAAGTCGCGCCTGACGCGCGGCTGATCGATGCAGGCGTCGCTGGCAAGAAAGCGCGTCAGCACCCGCAGGACGTTGCCGTCCACGGCCGGTGTCTTCTGCTCAAAGCAGATTGAGGCGATCGCCCCGGCGGTGTACGCCCCGATGCCGGGCAGGCGCTCCAGCTCCTCCGCCGTCTGCGGAAAGCCGCCGCGCCGCGTCAGCTCCTGCGCCGCGCGCTGCAGATTGCGCACGCGGCTGTAATAGCCCAGCCCCTCCCAGAGCTTGAGCAGGACGTCCTCGTCCGCCCCGGCCAGCGCCTCGACAGTCGGCAGACGCTGCAAAAACCGCGCATAATAGCCGCGCACCGCCTCGACCCGCGTCTGCTGCAGCATGATCTCCGAGAGCCAGACGTGATACGGCTCACGGTCGCGCCGCCACGGCAGGTCGCGGCGATTTTCCGCGAACCACGGCAGCAGCAGCTCCGGCAGACAGGTCAGCTCAGGCATTTCCCGTGCGCTCGGCGCGCTGCTTGGCGACGTCGTTGGCGGTGGATCTTCTTCTTCTGCGTCTGCGCGGGCGGCGCGCGGCCGCCAGCTCGTCATATTTTCGCGCCGCGTCGGACGCGCCCTCGTAGACCAGACGGCTCACGCGCAGCGTGCCGTCGGCGTCCTTTTGCAGGCGGATGCGGATCAGGTAGCGCCCATGCTCCGGACACTCGGCCATGGTCATATAGCGTCTGCCCTCCTGCGCGATCCACTTGCCGTTCGGCATGGCCGCGCCGCACTGCGGGCAATGGCTGCGCAGCTCGTTCATGGCCTCCATGGCCTTGGCGTGGTCGGAATAGCCCCGGAACACCGCGCGGCTGATGCAGCCCTCCGGCGGCGCGCCGTGGAAGCCGTTGGTGTGGCTCTCAAGCGCCTTGCCGTATTCGGCGATGCCGCGCCTGAGGTCGAGCCGACTGCAGATCACGGCCGTATGGTAGGCGTCGCCCAGCGCGTCGTGCGCCGGACGGGTGGCGGGGATGCCCATCAGCTCCATAGCCGAAGAGAGCGATTTCTGCGAT
The DNA here is from genome assembly GCA_900546415.1 of uncultured Eubacteriales bacterium. Lineage (GTDB taxonomy): Bacteria > Bacillota > Clostridia > Oscillospirales > Oscillospiraceae > JAZOXB01. Next base: position 513 of record URCY01000025.1, on the reverse strand, counting down.
GTGCCGCAGCCGGTCTGCGCGTTGAAGATCATCTGCGCGTTGTACCATTTCTGGATCCAGTCCGGCTCGCCGTCGTGCAGCAGGATGTTGTCCTCCAGAATGCGGATGTCGTCGAAGCCCCACGTCAGGAAGATGCAGTCCCCGCCGATCCACGAGCGAAAGCGCTCCAGTGCCTGCCGGAAGGGCAGCCCCTCCTCGCGCAGGGTCGCGTCCTTCAGGCCGGTGAGCTTGGAGACGCGGGTGTTGAGTTTTTTATAGTATTTCGGGCAGACGAGCACCTGAAACTCATCGGCGACCGTGCCGTTCTCGAGCAGGCGCACCGCGCCGATCTGAATGATCTCCCCGTGGATCTCCACCGGGAGCACCTTTTTGGCGGCGTAGGATCCGGGCCACGGCTGGTTCCACTCCATGTCCAGAACGATGTATTGCATATGCGCCGCCTCCTTTCTTTTTTTATTTTAGGGAAGCTCTGATTCAATCGCAAGAGTGGTCAGCGAGGAATTTTGTTCCAAA
>URCY01000024.1 GCA_900546415.1 uncultured Eubacteriales bacterium | reverse complement strand
TATGGACACCTACAAGCCCGCTTATGCGATCAAGCTCTCTGCCAAAAACTTCGGCCTTGAGGACAACAAAAAAACCGTTCCGCTCTATGCCGCATTTTGTATCTGAAATCAATATTGCAGCAGTAACGCTCACAGAACATGTGGGCGTTATTTTTTGCCCCTGAAACAGAATCAGAAAGGATAACGCTTATGAAGAAATACACGAAAATCATCTGTATGATTGCCGCCGCCTCTCAATGGAACGCTTCAGAGGCTTATACCTATATAAATATAGGATCCCCGATTCGACAAATTGCGGCATCCGCCGGAAAAACTTTCTGTTGTAACGAAAAGGATGCAACTTTTACTTGCGAAGTTTGAAAACTTGTGATAGAATGAGAATAATTATAAGGAATGCGCCGCTTTTTCGCGCGATTTTTGCGAAACCGGCGCGCAGCATTCCCGAAACAGGCAATGATCGGGCTGTCGATCGTTTTTCCGTCGGCTTCAGAGAGGGCGCGTTGCTGCGAGCGCCTGCCGCGAACGCTTCGGCCTTCCCCCGTGAGCCTCCGACTGAACGCGCGCTTGCGCAAGTAGGCTCGGACGGGTCGCTCCGTTATCGGTCAGAGTGCGCGGTGTCAGCCGCGAATTGCGGGTGGTACCGCGGAAGTTAGGGAAGCTCTGATTAAATCGCAAGAGCGGTCAGCGAGGGATTTTGTTCCAAATCGAGGTTTGGAAATCGCAGGAATACTTTGTGTATTTCAAGATTTTCAAACCGACAAGTTGGGGCAAAAGATCCGCTGAGCGCCGCAGCCGATTTATTCAGAGGTCCCTTAGTCTTTCGTCCCCTTTCGGACGGAGGATTTTTTTATTTTTTCATCACATTCTGAAGCAAGGAGATCATGGAATGAAAGAGCAATTGGAACAGATCAAGGCGCAGGCGCTGCAAGCCATCCACGCCGCCGCCGACGCGCCCGCGCTCGACGCGCTGCGCGTCAGGGTTCTGGGCAAAAAGGGCGAGCTGACCGCCGTCCTGAAGCAGATGGGCAAGCTGTCCGCCGAGGAGCGCCCGGTCATGGGTCAGCTGGCCAACGGCGTGCGCGCCGAGGTCGAGGCGCAGCTCGAGCGCCGCAAGGCCGAGCTGGAGGCCGCCGCGCTGGAAAAGCGCCTTGCGGCGGAGGCCATCGACGTGACCGTCCCCGGCAAGGAATTCCCGATGGGGCATCAGCACCCGATGAACAAGGTGCTGCAGGAGGTCAAGGAGATCTTCGTCGGCATGGGCTATACGATCGTCGACGGCCCGGAGGTCGAGGAGGCCAGCTATAATTTCACCCGCCTGAACATCGAGGAGGGGCATCCGTCCCGCGACCGCTCCGACACGTTCTATTTCAACGACGACGATTCCGTCCTGCTGCGCACGCAGACCAGCCCGATGCAGATCCGCGTGATGGAGCAGCAGCAGCCGCCCATCCGCATCCTCGCGCCCGGGCGCGTCTTCCGCAAGGACGAGGCCGACGCGACCCATTCGCCGATGTTCCACCAGATCGAGGGTCTGGTCGTCGACGAGGGCATCACCATGGGCGACCTCAAGGGCGCGCTCGAGACGCTCATCAAGCGGCTCTACGGCGAGGACGCCGTCGTGCGCTTCCGTCCGCACCATTTCCCCTTCACCGAGCCGAGCTGCGAGGTCGACATGCAGTGCTTCAAGTGCCACGGCACGGGCGAGACCGACGGGCAGGTCTGCTCGACCTGCCACGGCGAGGGCTGGATCGAGCTGCTGGGCGCCGGCATGGTGCACCCGAAGGTGCTCGAGGGCTGCGGGATCGACAGCAAAAAATACTCCGGCTTCGCCTTCGGCATCGGTCTGGAGCGCATGGCCATGGGGCGCCTGCGCTTCAACGACCTGCGCCTGATCTTCGACAACGATGTCCGTTTCCTGTCTCAATTCTAAGGAGGTGCCGAGATGAAACTGAACCGCAACTGGATCAATGAAGATTTTGTGGACCTTTCCGACATTTCGGACAAGGACTTTGTCGAAACGCTGACCGTCGCCGGCCAGAAGGTCGAGACCTATGAGCGCATGGACGCCGAGATCAAAAACGTCGTCGTCGGCCGGGTCTGCTCCATGGAGCGCCACCCGAACTCCGACCATATGTGGATCTGTCAGGTCGACGTGGGGCAGGGCGAGCCGGTGCAGATCGTCACCGGCGCGCAGAACGTCCGCGAGGGCGACCTTGTCCCGGCCGCGCTGCATAATTCGCGCCTGCCCGGCGGCGTACACATCACCAAGGGCAAGCTGCGCGGCGAGGTCTCCAACGGGATGCTCTGCTCGCTCAAGGAGCTGGGGCTGACGCTCAACGACTTCCCCTATGCCATCGAGGACGGCATCTGGATCCTGCAGGAGGACTGCAAGCCCGGCGACGACATCAACCTTGTCATCGGCAACAACGACACCGTCGTCGATTTTGAAATCACCAACAACCGCCCGGACTGCTATTCCATCATCGGTCTGGCGCGCGAGGCCGCCGCAGCCTTCGACCGCCCGATGAAGCACCACGAGCCGGTCGTGCGGGGCGGCGCCGAGGGCGCGCTCTGCGACCTGCTCGACGTCGAGGTCCCGGCCGAGGACCTCTGCCGCCGCTATACCGCGCGCATGGTGCGCAACGTCAGGATCGCCCCGTCGCCGAAGTGGCTGCGCCAGCGTCTGCGCGCCAACGGCGTGCGCCCGATCAACAACATCGTCGACATCACGAACTACGTCATGCTCGAATACGGCCAGCCGATGCACGCCTTTGACTATCGCTACATCGGCACGAAGAAGATCGTCGTGCGCCGCGCCGAGGAGGGCGAGTGCCTGACCACGCTCGACGGCGTCGTGCGCCCGCTCAAGGCCGGGATGCTCGTCATCGCCGACGGCGAGAAGCCGATCGGCCTTGCCGGCGTTATGGGCGGCGAAAACAGCGAGATCGTGGACGATACGGTCGACGTCGTCTTTGAGTCGGCGAATTTCGACGGCACGTCCATCCGCCAGACCGCGCTGGCGCTCGGTATGCGCACCGAGGCCTCCGGCAAGTTCGAGAAGAACATCGATCCGCTGCTGACCCTCCCGGCCGTGAACCGCGCCTGCGAGCTGGTCGAGCTGCTCGGCGCGGGCGAGGTCGTCGACGGCATGATCGACATTCTCAACCGCATCCCCGAGCCGCGCACGGTCGCGCTCGAGCCGGAGCGCATCAACGCCCTGCTCGGCACGGACATTTCCGAGGCGGACATGATCGCCTATCTGCGCCGTCTCGAGATCCCCGTCGAGGGGCGCACGATCCTTGTGCCGTCCTTCCGCCCCGACCTTGTGCAGATGGCCGATATTGCCGAGGAGGTCGGCCGTATGTACGGCTATAACGAGATCCCGACGACCGCCTTCCGCAGCGCGACCGCCGAGGGCGGCTACACCGGCACAATGGTGCTCGAGAGCCGCACGGGCGCGGCCTGCCGCGCGCTGGGCTACAGCGAAATTCTGACCTATTCCTTCGTCTCGCCGACGAGCTTCGACCTCATCCGTCTGCCGCAGGAGTCCCCCCTGCGCAAGCCCATGCGCATCCAGAACCCGCTTGGCGAGGACGCGTCCGTCATGCGCACGATCGCCCTGCCGTCCATGCTCGCGGTTCTGTCTCATAACAATGCCTATCACAACGACGCCTGCAAGCTCTATGAGCTGGCCAAGGTCTACCTGCCCAGAGAGGGGCAGACCCTGCCCGACGAGCCGAAGCACCTGCTGCTCGGCACCTACGGCGAGGGCGAGGATTTCTTCACCCTGAAGGGCGAGATCGAGGCGATTTTCACCGCGATGAACGTCCGCCCGGCGGAGTATTACGCCGTCAAGGATAACCCGAGCTACCATCCCGGCCGCTGCGCCGGCGTGCGCGTCGGCGGCGTCGAGGTCGGCGTGTTCGGACAGGTGCATCCGCTCGTTGCGAAGAATTACGGCATCGATTCCGAAATTTACGCCGCCGAGCTGGATTTCACCGCGCTGAGCGCGCTGCTCTGCCCGCCGAAGACCTTCCACCCGCTTCCCAAGTACCCGACCGTCAACCGCGACATCGCCGTCGTCTGCGACGAGAGCGTCACGGTCGCCCAGCTCGTCGACTGCATCCGCTCCGCCGGGGGCAAGCTCCTGCGCAGCGTCAAGCTGTTTGACATCTATCGCGGCAAGGGCATCGACGCCGGAAAGAAGAGCGTCGCCTTCTCGCTGACGCTCCGCTCCGACGAGCGTACCCTGACCGACGCCGATTCCGACGGCGAGGTCAAGGCCGTCCTCGAAAAGCTCGAGGCGGATCTCGGCGCAAGGCTGCGGTAAGGCTTCGCAGGATCTTCCGCTCGGCCAAAGGCTGAATTTCACCGCGTGGCCCTGCCGCATCGCGCCCGCAGGAAATAGCGCTTCGCAATGATATTCAGCCTCCGGCTGAGTGATATATGCTTGCGCATGTGATATACGGCCTCGCGGCCGCATGATATAGCGTCCCGGAAGGGACGCTATGGCGGTGTCGCTCCGCGACGGATTTCAAACATTACGAACACGAAAACGGCGGGTTTTATGAAAAAAACCTGCCGTTTTCTATCCTGCATGGTCTATATCATAGAACTTCTTATACGCTGGTTCATCGGTTTAAAGTGCTAAATTAATGGAAAAGCCTACGAATTTGTGTCATTGCGAGGCCGCAACGCGGCCGTGGCAATCTTAAAGCCGAAGGTATGGTATCCCGAACCGAAGCACGGCTGCGGCCATGCACGGATATGTCGCCCTGCGACGGAATAAAAACGGAGTGCGGCCGCCGGCCGCACTCCGCTCATTTGATCACGCTTTTATGCCTCAAAGTCCTCAAAATCGTCAAAATCCGAATCCGTGTGATGCTTGCAGCAGCAGGGGAGCAGGTCCTTCAGGTCGTCCCAGAAGTGCACGAGCGCAACGGCCAGAGCGCCGACAACGGCCACGATCCCAACGACGGAGACGATCGCCTTCAGAGTCTTGTTCATGGTTCAGTCCTCCTTACATTGTTCCGCCGGCGCAGCCGGAGCGCTGCGCCGAGGCGTTCTTACCTATAGTATACCGCATTTTAGAGATTCCGCAAGCCCTGTTCAAAAAATTTTTACGGACGGACGATATAATCCGGCTTGCGCGACACGCGCGGATTGGGCGCGGCTGCCGGGTAGCCGAGCAGGCAGTGGCCGACGCCGATGTAATTGCCCGCGACGCCCCATTTTTGCAGCAGCGCCTGCCCCTCCGGCGTGGCGAATTCCTCGCGGGCGCGATGGATCCAGCAGCTTCCCAGTCCGACGGCCTCGGCCGCGAGCATCAGATTGCCGAGCACGAGCGAGCCGTCCTCCACGGCGGTGTGCGCCCCGGCGTCCGCGAGCACGACGCAGACGGTCGGCGCGCCGTAAAACGGGTGCGCGTCGGGCTGCCCCATGATCGCGGCATTCATGCGCTCGAGCAGGTCAATGTCCTCGCGCTTTTGCAGCACGACGATCTTGGGCGACTGGCGCCCCATGCCCGTCGGGGCGTAGGTTCCGGCCGCGAGAACGGTCGTGAGCTGGCGCTCGTCGACCTGCTGCGGCAGGAAGCAGCGGCAGCTCCGGCGTTCATAAATAGCCTGTAATGCGTCCATAATAATACCTCCTCAGGTTGTATATCCGTAAAGTCCGCGGACGCTGACCTCCCCGGCCTGAACGGCCGAGACGGCGCCGTCCGCGCGGCGCACCAGCAGCGCGCCGTTTTCGTCGATGCCCTCGGCGAAGGCCTCCTCGCGCTGCTCCCCGCGCACGAGCTGCACCGGCTTGTGCAGCGTGACGCAGTGCGCCGCGTATTCGGCGAGGTAGGCCGCCTTCTGCGAAAAAAGCTCCTGCGAGAGCAGCCAGAGCCGGCGGGTCATGGCCGCCGCGACCGCGTTCGGGTCGACGGGCGCTCCGGCCGCCTCGGCCAGGGTCGTGGCCATGGCGCGTACATCCGGCGGGAAGGCCTCCGGCGGCGTGTTGCAGTTGACGCCGATTCCGACGATCATCGCGCCGTCATAAAGCTCCACAAGGATGCCGCAGAGCTTTTTGCCCCGAAAAACGAGGTCGTTGATCCATTTGATGCCGCAGTCGACGCCGCAGGCGTCCAAAAACGCGCGCCGCATCGCGACGGCGACCATCGGCGTCAGATGCAGCAGCCGCTCCGGCGGCGCGTCCGGCCGCAGCACGGCCGAGAGATAAACGCCCCCCGGCGGCGACCGGAACGCGCGCCCGAGCCGGCCGCGCCCGGCCGTCTGGCACGCCGTGACGAGCACCGTGCCCTCCGGCACGCCCGGCCGGCGCTTCAGCTCGGCGTTGGTCGAATCGATCTCGTCAAACAGCTCCGGCACCCACGGGCAGTCCGCGCGGCGCAGCCTCTCGGCGGATAATGTCATCATTTTTCCCCTTGCCTTTCGACTGATTTTCCTATATAATATACTGTACCCGATTTTGGGAGATTTGTAAAGAGAGAATCGAGGTTTCCAATGAAGCATTTTCCGCTCAAGCAAATGATTTTGGCGGCAATCTTTGCCGCCCTGACCGCCGTCGGCGCGTTTTTGAAAATTCCCGGCGTCGGCGATGTCTCGTTCACGCTCCAGGTGCTGTTCTGCTTCCTGTCCGGCCTGCTGCTCGGCCCGTGGTGGGGCGCAGCGTCGCAGATCGTCTATGTGCTGCTCGGCCTGTTCGGCCTGCCGGTGTTCACGTCCGGCGGCGGCTTCGGCAGCTTTACCTTCCCGACCTTCGGCTTCGTGCTCGGCCTGATCCCGGCGGCCGTTACGGTCGGTCTGCTCGTGCCGAAAAAGCCCGAAAAGCGCAACTTCTGGCGGCTGCTGGCCGCGCAGGCGGTTGCCCTCGCGGTGCTTTATCTCTGCGGCCTGCCGTATCTGTACATCATCATGAACGGCAAGCTCTCCGTCTGGAAGACCATCTGGACGGGCTGCCTGATCTTCCTGCCCTATGACGCGCTCAAGATGGTCTGCGCGTCCGCCCTCGCCGTGCGGCTCCATAAGACCGGCCTGATCGACTGAGGCAGGGCTTCGCTGCCCTTTATTCTGATTGCAAAAATGGTAGGCTTTCACGAGAAACCTACCATTTTTTGTGTCATTGCGGCATTTTTTAACGGCGCAAAGCGGCATCCCGGAACGAAGCACGGAGAAAGGGAAGTGCGGCCGCACAGCCTTGCCGCGTGGCTATTCTCAAAATAGATGAACGCTTTGCGGAAAACGGTCGGAAATGCCCTTGCGGCGCGTGAGAAACTATGTTATAGTTAAAATGAGGGAATTTGGGAGTGTTCCGCCTTTGAAAATGGAAAACTGTCGAAAAAATGCGTCGACAGCGGTCATTTTTCCGCTCCAGACGCACAAAAAACAGCATCAGAGGAGTGCATCAACCATCATGAAAAATAATTTTCAATTCATCGTTCACAACAACGGCGACGTGAGCAAAAAAGACCCCAGCAAGGCCAAGGAAATGTTCCCGATCGAGCGTGCGCGCGACGCGCAGCGCTTCCACCGCCAGATCCCCGGCTGCCGGATGACCCCGCTGGTCGCGCTTCCGAATCTTGCGCAGTTCCTCGGCGTCGGCGGCATCTACGTGAAAAACGAGGCCGAGCGCCTGAGCATGAACTCGTTCAAGGTCATGGGCGGCTCCTACGCCATCTACCGCCTTGTCCGCAAGCTGCTCGGCAAGGAAAACGAGGATCTCTCGTTTGATTACCTGACCAGCAAGGAATGCCACGACAAGCTCGGCAACGTTGTTTTCTGCTCCGCGACGGACGGCAACCACGGCAGAGGCCTCGCGTGGGCCTGCCAGAAGCTCGGCCATCCGTGCAAGATCTATGTCCACAGCGAGACCAGCCAGCCCCGCATCAACGCCATCAAGAAATTCGGCGCGGACGTGACGGTCGTCAACGGCAACTATGACGACGCCGTGCGTCAGGCCGCCGAGGACGCCAAGAAGAACGGCTGGTACGTTGTCTCCGACACCTCCTGGCCCGGCTATGAGGAGATCCCGACGTGGATCATGCAGGGCTACACCTCCATCCTGCTCGAGGCGCAGGAGCAGTTCTCCGGCATGGGAATCGTCAAGCCGACGCACGTCTTCGTGCAGGCCGGCGTCGGCGCTCTGGCCGCCAGCGTCGTGGGCTTCTACAGCGCGCTGTTCCCCAACGACCCGCCCCTGTTCGTCGTGGTCGAGCCGGATAAGGCCGCCTGCGTCTATGAATCCATCAAGGCCGGCGACGGCAAGTGCCACTCCGTCAAGGGCAGCCTGAACACCATCATGGCCGGCCTCGCCTGCGGCGATCCGTCCCCGGTGGCCTTCGACATCCTGAACAACAACGCCGACGTCTTCATCCAAGTCCCGGATAACGTCGCGGCGCGCGGTATGCGCATCCTCGGCGTGCCGCTCCATGGCGACCCGATGGTCATCAGCGGCGAGAGCGGCGCAGTGCCCCTCGGCACGCTGTTCGCCCTGCGCACCGACGAGATCGATTCCAAGCTGGCCGACGCGCTCAAGCTCGACAACAAGTCGCAGATCTTCATGATCAACACCGAGGGCAACACCGACCCGGTCGAGTTCCGCCGCATCCTCTGGGACGGCAAGAACCCGGTGCCGGATTGCTTCCGCGTCAGCGAGGTTTCCGCCGAGCAATAAGCCGCCCGAGCTACCGAAGGCAGCCCCCTTCCTTTGATGCTCCCCCTATGAGAGACCGTGTTTCCTTTTTCACGGGCTCTCACAGGGGGAGCCTATAAAAGGGCTGCCTTCTGCCGACTGAAGCGCTGCCGGGTGATGCGAAAAGGCGTGCGGCGCTGTCCGATTGACAAGCCGTGCGCCGTGTGCTATATGAGGGAACCTCTGAATAAATCGACAGCGGCGCTCAGCGGGTCTTTTGCCCCAACTTATCGGTTTGAAAATCTTGAAATACACAAAGTATTCCTGCGATTTCCAAACCTCAATTTGGTACAAAATCCCTCGCTGACCACTCTTGCAATTTAATTCAGAGGTTCCCTAGAAAAAAGCGTCGCCGCGGCGGCCTTCAAGCGAATTTCGGGGGAATTTTTATGAACAGACTTTCGGACGCGCCCGTGCGCGCCGAGCGGGGACGCGTGGCCTATCTGGATATGCTTCGCATCGCCGCGACCGTGGCGGTCGTGATGATCCACGTCGCCGTCAGGGGATGGCGCAGCATGGACATGCACACCGCGCAATGGCACGCGCTGAGCTTTTTCAGCTCGATCTCCCGCTGGGGCACGCCGATTTTTGTCATGATCAGCGGCGCGCTGTTTCTGGATGAGCGCCGCGAGATGCGCCTGAGGCGGCTGTTTTCCAAAAACATCCTGCGCATCCTGATCGCCTTTGTCTTCTGGTCGGCGGTCTATGCCGTTCCGTTTTTTCTCCGCGACCGGAGCGTTTTCGGCCTGATCTCCAATTTTTTGACCGGGTCTTATCAGCTCTGGTTTCTTTATATGATCGTCGGGCTTTATCTCATCACGCCCCTGCTGCGGCGGATCACGTCCGATCGAAGCGCGCTGCGATATTTTTTGCTGCTTTCGCTCTGCTTCACCTTCCTGCTGCCGATGCTCGGAAAGGCGATTCGCCTTGCGGACATTCTGCTGCATAAGGACGGCGCGCTTTATGCGGGACTGACCACGGGCTACAGCAACATGAAATTTTATTTTACCCTCGGCTATGTCCCCTATTTTCTGCTCGGCCACGCGCTCAACACCGCGCAGATCAGCAAAAAAGTCGAGCGCGTGATCTATGCGGTCGGCCTGCTCGGCTTTGCCGCGACGGTTTGGGGCACGGAATGGCTCAGCCGGAGCTTGGGCGCGCCCTGCAAGGGATTCATGGACGAAATGACGCTCAACGTGCTGCTGCAAAGCGTCGCGGTCTTCACGTTTGCAAAATGCAGACTGTCTGCGGCCTGCTCGGGGAAGCGCGGCAGCGCGGTCGTGCGCTCCCTCTCCAAGTGCAGCTTCGGGATCTTTCTTGTGCATCCGGGCGTGCTCAGCATACTGGAGCGGCTCGGGTTTCGCGCCTCGGCCTTTCCGGCGGCGATCGGCGCGGTCGTCGTGACGGCGGGCATATTCGCGATCTCCTATGGCCTCTCGGCGATCCTGAACGCTATTCCGCTCGTGAAAAAATACCTTGTCTGATCCAAACACCCGATGAACGCCCATGATGATAATCAGGGAACCTCTGATTCAATCGCAAGAGCGCTCAGCGGCTGCCCGCGCGAAACGCGGACGCATAAAAAAGAGGAAGCACCCGCGGTGCTTCCTCTCTTGTCATGCCTTGACGGGTCTCGTCACGGGCTCAGCGCATATCCAGACGCTCAAAAACCAGGGTCGCCTGAATCCGGTCGCCGCCGCCGAAGCCCTTGCTGCCGCCGTTGGAGGTCGACATCGTATGCAGACGGTATCCCTTGGCGACCTGCTCGTTGATCACAGCTTCAAGATCGGTCAGGTTCCCCGAACCGGTTCCAAAGAGCTTTTCCTTCAGCGTTACCTGCAGCACCACATAGGGCAGCGCCTCCCCTGACGCAGCAGAAAATCGAGATTCCTGATTCCAGATTCCCATCGTGATTGTCCTCCTTGTTATGTTTGTTACAATACATTTTGCCTGTCTGAATATCCTGCCCCGGCTGACCCGTCCCGATAGAGCCGCGCCGATTTATGAGCTGCGGATCACCAGGCATACCCGACGCCAATGCACTCCACACTTTCTATAGCAGAGGCCTTTATCAGACCGGACAAATTTATTGTGATTTCTGCTTGTATTTTACAGCATTTTGCGCAGAAAAGCAAGCATCTTTTCCTGTATAAACAGGGAACCTTCCTGAATCGGGAAAAGATGCAGGAATGCGCGCCGACATTTCCGCCTTGACCCGCGCCGACATTGCGCCGATGCCCGTATTTCAGGCAGAGAGATGCCGCCGCAGCGCGGCCGTGCTTGGAGGGCGGAATGCGAAAGGGGAAGCAGCGTTCGTGCTGCTTCCCCTTTAAAAGGTGTATTTTACTGTTACTTGCCGAAATAGCGATCCAGCAGACCCTTGAGCGCCTTGCCGTGTCTCGCCTCGTCGCGGGCCATTTCGTGGACGGTGTCGTGGATGGCGTCGAGGTTGTTCTTCTTGGCGACCTTCGCCAGCTCAACCTTACCGGCCGTTGCGCCGAACTCGCAGTCCACGCGCCACGCCAGATTCTGCTTGGTGCTGTCGGTCATGTTCGGCTCCAGCTCGCTGCCCAGCAGCTCGGCGAACTTCGCGGCGTGCTCGGCCTCCTCATAGGCGGCCTTTTCCCAGTAGAGGCCGATCTCCGGATAGCCCTCGCGGTGCGCGATGCGCGCCATGCAGAGGTACATGCCGACCTCGCTGCATTCGCCGGTGAAGTTGGCCTTGAGCTGCTCCAGAATGAACTGCTTGTCCGCCTCGGGGACGCCGTCGAGCTGCGCGCCGATGCCGAAAACGTGCTCGGCTGCGAGACCCGCGTTGTCCTCCATGAGCTTGAACTTGCTGCCGTCGACGCCGCAGACCGGGCACTTGAAGCCCTCGGGCAGGTCGCCTTCGTGAACATAACCGCAGACGGGGCATACATACTTCTTCATTTGAAATTCCTCCATAATCATACAAAATTTTTATTGTTCGGCATCCGTCCGGATGCAGTGGTTACAAATTCCGCTGAAGCTCAGCGTGCAGCTGCCGACGCGGCCGCAGGTGACCTGCTCGCAAAGCCCCTCGGGCGGGGAGAGGTCGACGTCGATGACGGCGTGACACCGCTCGCAGACAAAATGCGCGTGGGGCGTGACGTTGAAATCGAAGCGCTCCAGACCGTCCACGACGCCCACCGAGGTGATCAGCCCTTCGCGCTTGAACATCGCGAGGTTGCGGTAGACCGTGCCGAGCGAGAGGTCGGGGATCTCCGGCTTGAGCCGGGCGTAGACCCAGTCGGCCGTCGGATGCGCCGTGGTCGAGCGGACGCACGCGAGGATCGCGTCGCGTTTTCGGCTGCGTTTGTGCGCGGGCATCGGCTCACCTCCCGGTTGATTTTCAAAACGATAATGATTATCATTTCTGTTATTATAGTATCAGATGGGGCTAACTTTGTCAAGCACTTTTTTCCGAATTCCGAAAAAATTTTTTTCGCCCCGGCGATCCGTGCGTACACGCGAAAAATCCCGATGCAATTTTCGCGCGGGGATGCTATAATAATAAAGAAACCTCTGAATCAATCAGCTGCGGCGCTCAGCGGGTCTTTCGTCCCAGCTTATCGGTTTGCAAACCTTGAAATACACAGAGTATTCCTGCGATTTCCAAACCTCAATCTGGAACAAAATCCCTCGCTGACCACTCTTGCGATTGAATCAGAGGTTCCTAAAAGGAAGCGCCCGCGCAGACGGCGGGCGGCGAAGAAATCCAGCGGAGCGCGCCCGGATGCGGCCGCGTTTTCCAAGATCGGAGGTCGATTTATGACACGCGTAAAAATTCCGCTGCTGACGGTCAACGCGGCGCGGCTGCGTCAATGGCTGCCGCCGCGCGCGCCGGAGAGCCACAAGGGCGATTACGGCCGCGTGCTGCTGCTCTGCGGCGCCGAGGGCTATACCGGCGCGCCCGTTCTGGCCGCGCAGGCGGCTCTGCGCAGCGGCGCGGGGCTGGTGTTCGTCGGCGTGCCGCGCTGCGTCTATCCGATCGTCGCGGCGAAGCTCACCGAGGCGATGGTCTTTCCCCTGCCCGACCGGGACGGCAGGCTCGGCGCCGGGGCCGTTTCCGAACTTCTGCCGCGTCTGGAGAAAATGGACGCCTGCCTGATCGGCTGCGGCCTCGGGCAGAGCGAGGACGTGCGCGCGGTCGTCGAGGCGGTGCTGACGCACGCAAAATGTCCCGTCGTGGTGGACGCCGACGGCATAAACGTGCTTTCCGGGCATATAGATATAGTGCGCGGCGCGTCCTGCCCCGTGGTGCTCACGCCCCACGACGGTGAGCTTGCGCGGTTGGGCGGCGACCTCGGACAGGCGCGTCTTGCCGAGACGCGGCGGATGCAGCGGCTGCTCGGCGCAACGCTCCTGCGCAAGGGGCACCGGACGCTGATCTGCGGCGAGAAGGAATGTTATGTCAACCGATGCGGCAACCCCGGCATGGCGACCGGCGGGAGCGGCGACGCTCTGGCAGGCATCCTTGTCTCATTTTTGGGACAGGGGCTGACGCCCGTCCGCGCGGCGGCGGCTGCGGCGTGGCTGCACGGGACGGCCGGCGACCTCTGCGCCCGGCGCCTGAGCGAAAGCGGAATGCTGCCGACGGATCTGATCGAGACGCTGCCGCGACTTTTGTAACAAGGATGTGATCCCTTGCGGCGAGGATTTGCCGTACTGATGCTGAGCGTGCTTCTGTTTCTGACGGCCTGTGCGCCGTCGGCGGACAAGGCCGGCGAGGCCGCGGCGCTGCGGACGGCGCTTCTGGAGAACGGCGGCTGCACCTTTGTCAGCCGCGTGACGGCGGATTTCGGCGAAACGGTGCAGAGCTTCACGCTCGACTGCGATTTTGACGCCGGGAGCGGCGCGCTGCGCTTCACGGTGCTCGAGCCGCAGACCCTTGCGGGCATCACCGCGACCGTGACGGATTCCGGCGCGTCGGTCGACTACGACGGCATGTCTATGGAGCTGGGGCTGCTGGCCGGGGACAGCGTCATGCCTGCGGCCGCGCCCGCGCTGGCGGCGATCTGCTGGACGGACGCGCCGATCACGGCGGCTGGGGCGGAAAACGACCGCACCCGCGTGACCTACGAGCGCACGCTCTGCGGGCGCAGGCTGACCGTGGACACATGGCTTGAAAACGGACTACCAATTTCGGCGCAGGTGTGCTATAATCAGCAGTGCATTCTGAAATTGGAAGTTTCGGAATTTTACATGAAATGAACGGACGGAAGGAATACAATGGACTGTCTGAAACGAACCTGGGCGGAAATTTCGCTCGATAACCTCAATCATAACTATCACGCCCTGCGCGAAAAGCTGCCGGGCGGCACGCGCTTTCTCGGCGTGGTCAAGGCCGACGCCTACGGCCACGGGGCCGTGCCGGTCAGCCGCTATCTCGTCGAGCTGGGCGCGGAATATCTCGCCGTCTCGAACATCGAGGAGGCCATCCAGCTCCGGCGCGGCGGCATCCGCGGGCCGATCCTGATCCTCGGCTACACGCCGCCGGAGCTTGCCGACTCGCTCGTGGCCTACGGCCTGCGGCAGGAGGTACACAGCCTTGAATACGCGCGCCAGCTTCAGGCGCGCCTGTCCGGCTCGAAGCGCCGCCTGCGTGTACACATCAAGCTCGACACGGGCATGAGCCGCCTCGGCTTCTTCGCCTATGACCACCCGAAGACGGTCGACGAGCTTCGCGCCGTGGCCGAAATGAACGAATTGCAGATCGAGGGCATCTTCATGCACTTCCCGGTGGCCGATTCCCTTGACGCGAGCGACGAGGCCTTCTGCCGCACGCAGTACGCGCGCTTCACGGCCATGCTCGACGCGCTCAAGGCCGTCGGCGTCGAGCCGGAGCTGCGCCACTGCTGCAACAGCGGCGCGAGCATTCTCTATCCGCAGTACGCCATGGACATGGTGCGGCCGGGCATCGCGACCTACGGCATCCTGCCGTCCGAGGAGCTGCGCGGGCGGATCGATCTGCGGCCGGTCATGCAGCTTCGCTCGACCATTTTCCAGATCCGCGACTATGCGCCCGACATCACCGTCAGCTACGGCCGCACCTACCGCACCGAGGCGCCCACGCGCGTCGCGGTCGTGGGCATCGGCTATGCCGACGGGCTGCCGCGCAGCTTCTCCAACCGCATCTCCTTCCTGCTGCACGGCAAGCGCGTGCCGCAGATCGGGCGCATCTGCATGGATATGTGCATGGTCGACGTCTCCTCCGTGCCGGAGGCCAAGGTCGACGACATCGTGACGGTCTTCGGCGAGGATAACGGCGCGAGCATCGGCGTCGACGCCATGGCCGCCGAGCTGGGCACGATCCCCTATGAGTTGCTCTGCGGCATCAACAAGCGCATTCCTCGCATCTATCTCGACGGCGAAAACGAGACGGAGGTCCTGCAATATATCGTCTGAGCCTGCATAGAATGGTTCGGAGTTCCGCTGAATAAACCTTGCTTCTGCGTGGGAGAATATGGTTGACGTGCTGCGGCACGGAGACAAACGACGGAGCGTGAAGCAAATGGACACAATCGTGAAGCGAGGCGACATTTTCTATGCCGACCTCAGCCCGGTGGTGGGCAGTGAACAGGGCGGGACACGGCCGGTTTTGATCGTGCAGAACGACACCGGCAACCGCCATTCTCCGACGGTCATCGCCGCCGCCATCACCAGTCAGACCAACAAGGCCAAGCTGCCGACGCACATTGAGCTTTCCGGGCGGGCGGCCGGCCTGACCAAGGATTCCGTGGTGCTGCTCGAGCAGATCCGGACGATCGACAAACGCCGCCTGCGCGAGCATATGGGGCGGCTCGACGAGAGCATGATGAACCGCGTGGATAACGCGATTGCCGTCAGCTTCGGTCTGCCGAGGGGATAGGCGCGGCGCGGCCGCATCGCCGCGCAGTGAAATTCGGCCTTCGGCCGAGTGAAATATGCTTCGCATGTGAAATGCGGGCTTGCGCCCGCGCGAAATGGCGCTTCCGAAGAAGCGCCGTGGTGGTGTCGCGCCGCGACAAATTAAAACATTCCGATTAAGAAACTGGTAGGTTTTTCATAAAACCTACCAGTTTTGCGTCATTGCGAGGCCGCAACGCGGCCGTGGCAATCTTTAAGCCGAAGGCATGGCATCCCGGAACGAAGCCCGGCCGAAACGGTGTGCGGCAGAGCGGAAGCCCGGCAAGGTTGTGCAGGGACATGCGTTCACGAAAAAACATACATAGTTTTTGAAATAATATAAAAAAGAGGCTTGACTTTCTGTGAAATATGTGTATAATTATGCAATAAGAAACAAGAAACATCCAAACGAAGAGGAGGAAACAAACATGAAAACCATTCAAAAGCTGTTGATTCTTGCGGCGGCGCTGACGGTGCTGCTGACGGCGCTGACGGCCTGCGGCGGCGCGTCCGATTCGCTCAAGGCCGTGCAGGAGAAGGGCGTTCTGGTCGGCGCGACCAGTCCGGATTTCCCGCCGTTTGAATATCTGGAGAACGGCGAGCCGGTCGGCGTGGAGATCGAGCTGATGCAGGCCGTCGCCGAGAAGCTCGGCGTCACGCTCAAGATCGAGCAGGTCGATTTCGACTCGATCATCCCGGGCATCCAGTCCGGCAAATATGACGTCGGCATGGCGGGCATCACGGTCGACGAAAAGCGCAAGAAAAACGTCGATTTCTCCGACGTGTTTTTCACGGCCGCGCAGAAGATCGTCGTGCAGCCGGGCAGCGAGATCGCGTCGAAGGACGACCTGACCGGCAAGACCATCGCCGTGCAGACCGGCACGACGGCCGAATCCGTCTGCATGGACGGCGGCTATGAGCTGCTCTCCTTCACGTCGAATAACGACTCTGCCGCGGCGCTGACGAGCGGCAAGGCCGACGCGTGGGTCGTTGACAGCGAGGTTGCCGCGGCGCTCGCCGAGCAGCAGGGGCTGGTCGTCCTCGACGAGGCGATGACCGAGGAGCCGTATGCCTTCGCGTTCAAAAAGGGCAGCGACACCCTTGTGCAGGCCGTGAATCAGGCGCTCGCGGAGCTGAAGGCCGACGGAACGGTTCAAAAAATCTTTGAAAAGTACGGCGTTGCCTACGGCGGGTAAGCGAAAATGGGCGCATTCTTTCAAACCGTTGCCGACTTTTTCCGCACATGGGGCGCGAAGCTGGCCGAGACGTTTCTCGAGGAGGATCGCTACCGCCTCCTGCTGACGGGTCTGGGCAACACGCTCATCATCACGCTCGGCGCGCTTTGCATCAGCATCGTGATCGGCTCGCTGATCGCGGTCGTGAAATACTGCGGCGAGGGCAGCCGCTGGCTCAAGCCGGTCTGCAGGCTCTGCGACCTCTATGTGACGGTCATCCGGGGCATTCCGGTGGTCGTGGTGCTGCTGATCTTCTATTTTGTCATTATGAAATCCGCCGACGGCATCACGGTCGGCATCGTGACCTTCGGCATCAACTCCGGCGCATACATGGCCGAGCTGATGCGCGGCGGCATCAACGCCGTCGATGCCGGCCAGATGGAGGCCGGACGCTCGCTGGGGCTTTCGCGCGTGCAGACGACGGTGCACGTCATTCTGCCGCAGGCGATGAAGAACATTCTGCCGGCGATCGGCAACGAAATGATCGCCCTGCTCAAGGAGACGGCCGTCGCGGGCTATGTCGCCGTGCAGGATCTGACCCGCGCCGGGAACCTGATCCGGAACAATACGTATGACGCGTTCAATCCGCTGATGGTCGTGGCGCTGACCTATCTGGCGCTCGTCGTCGGCATGACGGCGCTGCTGAACCGGCTGGAAAGGAGGCTGCACAGGGGTGCTAAGCGTGCAAGAGCTGCATAAGAGCTTTGACGGCGTCGAGGTGCTGCGCGGCGTTTCGGCCGAGATCGGCAAGGGCGACGTCGTGTGCATCATCGGGCCGTCCGGCAGCGGGAAATCGACCTTCCTGCGCTGCCTGAACCGCATGGAGCAGCCCGACAGCGGGAAAATTTTCCTCGACGGCGTCGAGCTGACCGCGAAAAAGGTCGACCTTGACCGGCAGCGGCAGAAGATGGGCATGGTGTTCCAGCAATTCAACCTTTTTCCGAACATGACCGTCCTGCGCAACCTGACGCTTGCGCCGACGCTGCTGAAAAAAACGCCCCGCGCCGAGGCCGAGGCGAAGGCCATGGAGCTGCTCGAGCGCGTCGGGCTGGCCGACCGCGCCGGGGAATATCCCGACCGCCTCTCCGGCGGGCAGAAGCAGCGCATCGCGATCGTGCGGGCGCTGTGCATGGAGCCGGAGGTCATGCTCTTCGACGAGCCGACCTCGGCGCTCGACCCGGAGATGGTCGGCGAGGTGCTCGACGTGATGAAGAAGCTGGCCGAGAACGGCATGACGATGGTCGTCGTGACGCACGAGATGGGCTTTGCCCGCGAGGTCGCCGACCGCGTGCTGTTCATGGACGAGGGACAGATCGTCGAGGAAAACACGCCCGAGGCGCTTTTCGGAAGCCCGCAAAGCCCGCGCCTGCAAAGCTTTTTGTCGAAGGTGCTGTAGGCTGCGCGGTGAAATTCGGCCTTCGGCCGAGCAGGGACAAATTCAAATAGTTTGATTGCAAAAATGGTAGGTTTTCCGTAGAAAACCTACCATTTTTGCAATCATGACGCTGACACGGTCAGCCGATCACGCGGTGCGCCGTGAGATAGCGGTTGGCGTACCAGCTCTCGGACAGGTTCGAGATGATAACACCGCTGTTTGAATTCGCGGCGTGGACGAACGCACCGCCGCCGAGATAAATGCCGACGTGGGTCGCCGTGCTGCCGTAGCCGAAATAGATGATGTCGCTGGGCTGCAGCGCGTCGCGCGAGACGTACCAGCCGTCCTGAAGCTGCGCCGTTGCGGTGCGGTGGATGCTGTAGCCGAAGTGGGCGTAAACATACTGCACAAAGCCGGAGCAGTCGAAGCCGGCCGGGGTCGTGCCGCCGTAGACATAGGGATAACCGGCGAAGCCCTGCGCGTATGTAGCGAGCTGCTGGCCGACGCCGGCGGGATAGAAGCTCTGCGAGCCGCCGGAGCTGCCCGAATTGCCGGAGCTGCCCGAGCCGCCGGAGACGGCGTAGCCGCGGTTCGCGGCGGGCTTTTCGAGCAGGGTGACGAGGTCGCTGCGGATATATCCGACCTGACCGTTGAAGCGCACCTTGTACCAGCCGCAGTTGAAGCCGAAAATATCGACGCGGTCGCCGGCATAGAGCTGGCAGACGCGGGCGCTGTCGGTCGAGGGACCGGAGCGCAGGTTGGCAACGGTGGGATTCACGGCGCCGTCGCCCAGCTCGACGTTCTCGCGCTCCTTGACGGTGAGGTAGGAGGCGCTCATATAACCGATGTTGAGGTTATAATCGACCAGATACCAGTCGCCGCTTCTGCGGATGATGACGACGTAGTCGCCCTCGGACGCGACGGCCAGAACGGCCGCGTCGGTGTTGGGCTTGGCGCGCAGACGCAGACCGCTGCGCGCGTTGACGATGCCGATGGCGGACTTCAGCTCGGTCGCGCCTGCGACGGACGCAAGCGAGAGCACGAGCGAGAGCGTAAAGACCAGAACGATCAAAGCTCGGATTGTACGTTTCATTGTGGAACCTCCCAGGGTATTATTTTGCGCTCAGCGCGCGTTCCAGCCACACACAGCCAACATCCAACGCCGTGTAGAAGCCGTCCTTTTCGCTTTTCTTGACCACGCGGTCGCGCGCCTTGGCGTTCGGATCGGTGAGCTGAAGCTGAACCGAGACCTTCGTGGCGAGCTTGAGATCCTTCAGATCCTTGGATTCAAGCACCTGCAGCATGACGATGTAAGGATCCGCCATGGAGCCGTAATAGATCAGATTGTCCTTGCGCATCAGGGGGCGGCCCCGATAGGTGAGGACTTCATTTTTTTCGGACATAACTACCTCCAAAATAAAATGTAACCAAATTGTAACACATGGAGATTGTTTTGTCAACACTTTGCGACGCATTTTCCAAAAGTTACCGGGGAATTGTTACGATTTGGCTCAAAACGCTGGGGAAGGGGAAAATGGATGTTGAAACCGGGAGATTCCACAAAAAAGGGGGGAGAAGCACCTCTTCTCCCCCTGACGGCTGCGCGGCGCTGCCTCAGTCGAACAGATAGTGCCGCACCAGCTCCTGCAGCAGCTCGTCGCGGTCGAGCTTGCAGATCAGGCTGCGGGCGTTGTTGTGGTTGGTGATATACGTCGGATCCTCGGAGAGGATATAGCCGACGATCTGATTGATGGGGTTATAGCCCTTCTCGGTCAGAGAGCGATAAACCTGCGTCAGGGTCGCCTTCATGACCTCGCTGCCCTCAGCGGGGACCTCAAATTTTATGGTGTTGCGATTGACCGAATTGCGATTCTCTTCCAAAACGCCGACCTCCTTTGTCCGGGAAACCACGATTCCCTGCATATGCTTCGGAGCATTTCTGCTCTGATACTAATCATATACCAATTTCCCGATAAAGTAAAGAAAAATCCGGGAACATTTTTCCAATTTTTAATGACATTTTTTGCAAAGCGGTGCATAGCGCCCGCGCGCGCGGGAAAAGCTAACCGCGAGGTGAGAAAAAATGGTACGTCAGCCAGACGGAAGCTACCGCGGCGCGCTGTGCGACGAGGCGATCACCGCCGCCTTTGACGGCGCGGCCGATTTCAGCCGGCGCGCGCTGCGGGTCGGCGCGCATACCTTATATTTATATGCGATCGACGGCCTGACATCCGGGGGAGATATTTCCGAGCTGGTCGTCAAGCCGCTTTTGCAGGACGGCTTCGGCGGCAGCATGGACGAGCTGTGCGACCGCGCGCTCTACGCCACGGTGTATAACGCTGTGGCGCTCGAATGCGAGACGCTGTCCGACGCGCTCGACCGGCTCGTCAACGGCTTTGCCGTGGTGCTGTTCGGGCAGCGGGCGCTGGCCTTTGAGGACAAGACGGACGAGAAGCGTTCGCCCTCGCCGCCGGAGGCGGAGAACACCGTCAAGGGCGCGAAGGATGCCCTCACCGAGACGCTCCGCACGAATACGGGTCTGCTCCGGCGGCATCTGCGCACCCCGGCGCTGCGGCTCTACGAGACGAAGCTCGGCCGCCGAAGCGGCACGAGCGTCGCGCTCGTCTGGCTCGACGGCCTGACCGACCCGGCGCTCGTGCGGCGGATGAAGCGCCGCCTTTCCGAGCCGGACATCGACGGCTTGGTCACGCCTGCGTCCGTCGAGGAATATCTGACCGGCTCGCGCCGCACGGCCTTCCCCCTGCTCAAGTACACCGAGCGCACCGATCGGCTCGCCCGGTCGCTGCTCGACGGGCGCATCGCGCTCCTGGTCGACGGCCTGCCGCTGGCCTATCTCGCGCCGGTCGATCTGGCGTTTTTCATGACCGCCGCCGAGGACGAGGGAACGGATTGGCTCTCTGCGTCCTTCCTGCGCATCCTGCGCTACGCGGGGCTGCTGCTGTCGCTGCTCCTGCCGGGGCTTTATATCGCCATGGCGGCCTATCATCCGCAGATGCTCCCGATGGGGCTTTTGCGCTCGATCATCGAGAGCAAGCAGGCCGTGCCCTTCCCGACGGCCGTCGAGGTGCTGGGGCTGCTGCTGGCGTTCGAGCTGCTGCAGGAGGCGGGCGTCAGTCTGCCGCAGGCCGTCGGACAGACGCTCTCCATCATCGGCGGTCTGGTCGTCGGCACGGCGGCGGTCGAGGCGCGCGTGATCTCTCCGGCCGCGCTCATCGTCGTGGCTGCCGCCGGGATCTGCGGCTTCGTCCTGCCGGGGCGGGATTTTGCCGACGCGATGCGCCTCTGGCGCTTTCTGCTGGCCGTGCTGGCTGCGCTGGGCGGTCTGTTCGGCCTGACCGTCGGCGGCATCCTGCTCCTGCTGCATCTGGCCGGGCTGGAATCCTTCGGCCGACCCTATCTCGCGCCGTTTTCGTCCATGCGCGGCTTCCGGGCGCTGCTGCGTCCGCGCCACATCAAAACGCTCTACCGCGACCCTGCCCTGCGCCCGCAGGACATTCGCAATCAGAAGCCGTGAGCGGCCGGGGAAGGCTGCGCGGCGCTGCCGCAGCGGGTCTTGCGGTGCTGGCGCTGCTGATCTGGGGGCTGCCGTTCCCGGCCTACGAGACCGCGACGCTGCTTCCGGTCGAGACGGTGCAGCTTGCGCGCACCGAGGACGGCCGCGTCCTGCTGCGCACCGAGGCAGGGGACGGCGTGGGCGCGGACTGGAGCGCGGCCGTGCGGGAGCTGCGCGCGAACGCGCCCGGAACGGTGCTGCTCGACACGGCGGAGCAGCTCGTCCTCTGCACCGACGAGCCGGAGCTGCTGCAAGAGGCGGCGGAGAGCGGCGATCTGCGCCCTGCGGTGCAGCTGCGCCATGCCGACGCGCTGCGCGGCACGGACGGCCTTGCGGAGCTGCTCCACGCCCACGAGAGCGACTGGACGCTCGCCGAGGTTCTCGCGCGGCTGAAGCGCGGCCTTATGGCCGCGCAGTGAAATTCGGCCTTCGGCCGCATGAAAGATACTGCGCATGTGGAATGCAGCCTTACGGCTGCGTGAAATGGCGCTTCCGAAGAAGCGCCGATGTGGTGTCGCTCCGCGACGGATTTCAAACTTTTCGTTCTGAAAACCGTTTCGTTTACGCATAAAACCTCCCAGTCATGTCATTGCGAGGAGCGAAGCGACGCGGCAATCTTAAACGGAACGATTTGCCATCCCGAAGCGAAGCACGGCGGGAACGGAGCGAAATACTGAAAAAAGAATGCGCAATCCAACCCGTCTCGTGCCTTGCATCCTTCGTCTCGATCTGTGCTCCCGTACTCCGTTCCGGGATGCCGCACCGAAAACTTTAAGATTGCCACGGCCGTTTCACGGCCTCGCAATGACACGAAATCGGGGCGTTTCAATTTAAAAAAACGAACGTTTGGGGTCGTATCCAGTATCATTCAGTCGTTTTCAATTAAAATCAGCGTCCTGTTTTTCAGCAAAACCCATCAGTTTTGTCATTGCGAGGAGCGAAGCAACGCGGCGATCTTAAACGGAACGATTTGCCATCCCAAAGCGAAATATGGAGGGAACGGAACGAAATACGGAGAAACCGGGCGAACCGATCCGCCGCCCTGCGGCGAAGCACGCCGGGAACAAAGCGAAAAGGGACGCCCCGCGTCCCTTTTCAAAAGCTCCACCGGATCATGCAGGTTCCGCCCGGCAATTCTGCACAAAGCGCATCAGGATCGTCGCGACCTGCGCGCGGGTGGCGCTGCCGTCCGGGTCGAGCAGCAGACGGCTGTCCTCGGCCGAGCCGCCGATCAGCCCCTCGGCCGTCGCCCAACGCAGCGCCTCATAGGCGTATTCCGAAACATAGCCCTCGTCATAGAACAGCTCCAGTCCGTTGAGCCGCGCGTCGGTGCGATAGCCGTGCTTCTCGGCATAGCGGAACAGGATCGTCGCGATCTGCTCGCGCGTGACGCGTCCGTCCGGCTCAAAATGCGCCGCATCGACGCCGTTGACCACGCCGTTCTGCGCCGCCCAGCGGATCGGCTCGGCGTAATAGGCGTTCGCGTCCACGTCGGCGAAGGGGAGCGCGCCATCTGCCTCCGGCTTCCCGGCCAGACGCCAGAGCACCGTCACCAGCATCCCGCGCGTCATGCTGCCGTCCGGCTCAAAATGCTGCGCGTCCGTGCCGTTGAACAGCCCGGCCTGCAAGGCAAAATCAATGCCGCCGTGCGCCCAGTGGCCGGTCTCCGGCGTGTCGAGAAAGCTCGCTGAGGGGCACGCCTCCCCGCCGGGGCAGGGCGCGGCCTGCCGCTCGTTTACGTTGACCAGCACGGCGCACGCGGCCAGCTTTTTGCCGCCGGCCTTGGCGTACAGGCCGACCGTCACGAAGCCGTGCCCGATCTTCTGCGCCGTCAGGCGGAGTGCGCCGCCGTCGATCTCGGCCGCGACGCAGTCGGTGCGCGCCTCGCAGCGCAGCTCGTAGGCCGGCAGTGTCCCGGCGGCCGTCAGCGCAAGCGAGCGCACCGTTCCCGGCGTCAGGTCGACCGAGAGTGCCTCGGCCGTGAGGCGCGGTGTGCTGTCGATCACGTCGATGCGGAGCGTCTGCGTGAGCAGCAGCGCGTCCTGATTGGAATAGATCCGGAAGACCAGCTCACCGCTGCCGATCCGGCTGCCGCGCAGCCGCAGCGTGTTGCGGCCGTCGGTCATATACGCGTTGACCCAGTGCGCCGCCAGTCCTGCGACGTCGCTCTGCACCTCCAGCCGGTAGGCCGTGGCGATGCCGCCGACGGTCACGTCCACCGAGGCGTAGGCGCTCGTCGCGAGGTCGATCCAGACGTGAGTCGTGTCGAATTGCAGCGTAGGCGTCCCGGCTGCCGTCGCGGTCGGCAGAAGGCCGAGCAGCAGCGCCGCCGTCAAGAGCAGGGCAAAAATTTTGTGTTTCATCCGTCCGTTCTCCTGTGCTTTTTTATTTATATATAGTATAAGCATGGGACGGCGTCTTGTCAATCGGAAAGGGGAGATTTTACAATGCATCGACGCTCCGCCGCGTCCGCGCGCCGTCTGCGCGCGCTGACCTTCTGCGCCGCCAGCGTCCCGGCTGTGCTGATCCTGCCGCGCGTCGGCTGGCTGTGGGCCTGCGGCGCGTCCATCCTGTCGGCCGTACTGCTCGGCCTCTGCACGCGGCGTCCGCCATGTCCGTCGCGCGCCGCCGACGGGGCGCGGCTGATCTGGACGCTGCTCGTGCTCGGCGCAGCCGCGCGACGGCTCTGCGCCGCCTTTCCGCAGCGCGAGAGCGTTTTGATCGGCCTTCTGCTGCTCCTGCTGGCGGTCTATGCGTCCGCGCGCGGGGAACCGGTGCTGACGCGCGCCGGGACGGTCTGCTGCCTGCTGCTTTTGGCGCTCTACGCCGTGCTGCTGCTGTTCTCTCTCCCGACGCTGCACCGCGCGTGGCTGCGCCCGCAGCTGAAGACGGACTGGACGCTCCTGCCCTATGCGCTCCTGCCGCTCGCGGCGCTGCCCCTGCGTCCGAACGCGCCGCGCGCCGTGCAGCTGGCCGCCGCGCCGCACGTCGTGCATCCGGTGCGGAAAAACCGGCAGGCGCTGCGGTCGGCGCACCGGCAGAAGGATCACAGCCTGCTGTGGCTCGGCGGGGGCGTTCTGCTGACGACCCTCTGCGCGCTTGTCACGGCCGGGGGTCTGTCGCCGCAGGTCGCCGCCGGTGAGCGCTTCCCGTTTTACGGCGCGATGAAGAGCGTGAAGCTTCTGGGCGTCATGGAGCGCCTCGAGCCGCTTGCGTCCGCCGCGCTGACGGTCGGGGGCTTTGCGCTGCTGGGGCTGCTCTGCGCCGTGTCCACGCGCTGCATGGAGCGCGTCGCTCCGGGCATGGCCGCGCACGCCGGTTGGTGGAATCTGCTGGGCGGTCTTGCGGCCTTTGCGCTCGCGCCGTACCTCTCGACGCAGTTCTTCGCGGTCGGCACCACAATATTTTGGGGTTTGCTGCCATTAGCAGAACTAATTAGAGGATTTGAAAAAAATATAAAGAAATCTTGAAAAAAGTGTTGACAAACGGGAGGAG
Source organism: uncultured Eubacteriales bacterium (assembly GCA_900546415.1). GTDB lineage: Bacteria > Bacillota > Clostridia > Oscillospirales > Oscillospiraceae > JAZOXB01. The sequence goes on along the minus strand of URCY01000024.1, from coordinate 424 downwards.
ATTGGCTATAATATCTAAGCACGTTGAGGGAAGAACAAAGTCAAGAAAAAAACTTCGAAAAAAGTCGAAAAACTTCTTGACAAACCGAAAACAACGTGATATAATCAATAAGCTGTCTCGCAACTGAGAACCTGCTTCAATGACGGAGCGAACAGCGTCTGTACCTTGTAAATTAAACAACGAGAAACATGAACAAACACCTTGAGCAATTGATTGAAAAAATGAAGTTGTTCAAATGATGTCAGTGAAAACTGAGATTGTGAGAATAGCCAACGTAAGAAAATTCTTGAGTAAAGCTAAGAGCGAACTTATGAATTGACAGATTTTAAGCCGGGCTCGAAAGGGTCTGGATTAAGATACCATTCATAGAGAGTTTGATCCTGGCTCAGGACGAACGCTGGCGGCGTGCCTAACACATGCAAGT
>URCY01000023.1 GCA_900546415.1 uncultured Eubacteriales bacterium | reverse complement strand
CCCTGGTTCCAGAACTGCGTGCCGATGTAGCCGCAGGTGCGGCGGGCGACGTTCAGCTTGCTCTGGTCGCGGTTGCCGCAGTTCGGGCACGTCCAGACCAGCTTGCCGTCCTCGTCCTCGACGGCGGAGATCTCGCCGTCGTAGCCGCAGACCTGACAATAGTCGCTCTTGGTGTTCAGCTCGGCGTACATGATGTTGTCATAGATGAACTTCATGATCTCGAGCACGGCGTCGATGTTGTTCTGCATGTCCGGAACCTCGACGTAGCTGATCGCGCCGCCGGGCGAGAGCGCCTGGAACTGCGCCTCGAAGGCCAGCTTGTCGAAGGCGTTGACGTGCTCCGTGACGTGGATATGGTAGGAATTGGTGATATAGCTGCGGTCGGTCACGCCCGGCACGATGCCGAAGCGCTTTTGCAGGCACTTGGCGAATTTATAGGTCGTGGATTCCAGCGGCGTGCCGTAGAGGCTGAAGTCGATGTTCGTCTCCTTTTTCCACTTGGCGCAGGCGGCGTTCAGATAACGCATGACGTCGAGGGCGAAGGGTGTGGCCGACGGATCGGTGTGGGATTTGCCGGTCATGTATTTCACGCATTCGTAAAGCCCGGCGTAGCCCAGCGAGATCGTGGAATAGCCGCCGTAGAGCAGCTTGTCGATCGGCTCGCCCTTTTTCAGGCGCGCCAGCGCGCCGTACTGCCAGAGGATGGGCGCGGCGTCGGAGAGCGTGCCCTTGAGGCGGTTGTGGCGGCACATCAGCGCGCGGTAGCACAGGTCGAGGCGCTCGTCGAAGATCTTCCAGAATTTTTCCGGGTCCCGGCCGGAGGACAGCGCCACGTCGACCAGATTGATCGTCACGACGCCCTGATTGAACCGGCCGTAATACTTCGGCTTGCCGTTCTCGTCGACATAGGGCGTCAGGAAGCTGCGGCAGCCCATGCAGGTGTAGCAGTGCCCCTCGCCGTTTTTGTCGACCTTCAGCTCAAGCATCTTCTTCTCGGAGATATAGTCCGGCACCATGCGCCGCGCGGTGCATTCGGCGGCCAGACGCGTCAGGTAATAATACTTGGAATCCGGGTGGATGTTGTCCTCCTCGAGGACGTAGATCAGCTTCGGGAAGGCCGGGGTGATCCAGACGCCCTTCTCGTTCTTGACGCCCTGATAGCGCTGGCGCAGCGTCTCCTCAATGATGATCGCGAGGTCGTGCTTCTCCTGCGGGCTGCGCGCCTCGCCGAGATACATGAACACGGTGATGAAGGGCGCCTGCCCGTTCGTGGTCATGAGCGTGACGACCTGATACTGGATGGTCTGCACGCCGCGCTGGATCTCCTCGCGCAGACGCTGCTCGACGATCTCGGCGATCTTATCCTCCGAGACGGGGACGCCGAGCGTCTCGACCTCCTTTTCCACCGAGCGGCGGATCTTTTTGCGGCTGACGTCGACGAACGGCGCAAGATGCGTCAGGCTGATGGACTGACCGCCGTACTGGTTCGAGGCGACCTGCGCGATGATCTGCGTGGCGATGTTGCAGGCCGTCGAGAAGGAATGCGGCTTTTCGATCAGCGTGCCGGAGATGACCGTGCCGTTTTGCAGCATATCCTCAAGGTTGACCAGATCGCAGTTGTGCATGTGCTGGGCGTAATAATCGGCGTCGTGGAAGTGGATCAGACCGGCGTCGTGCGCCTCGACGATGTCGTGCGGCAGCAGCAGGCGGGCGGTGATGTCCTTGGAGACCTCGCCGGCCATATAGTCGCGCTGGACGGCGTTGATGGTGGGGTTCTTGTTCGCGTTCTCCTGCTTGACCTCCTCGTTGTTGCACTCAATCAGGGAGAGAATGCGGTCGTCGGTGGTGTTGCTCTGACGAACGAGCGAACGGGTGTAGCGGTAGGTGATATATTTCTTGGCGACCTCAAAGGCGCCGTGCGCCATGATCTGATCCTCGACGAGGTCCTGAATCTCCTCGACGGACAGACTGCGGTTCATCGTCTCGCAGCGGATCGCAACGCTCTCGGCAATGCGGTCGATCTGGAGCTGGGTGAGCCGCGCGGCCTCCTCGACGACGCTGTTGGCCTTGCCGATCGCGGTGCGGATCTTTTCCAGATCGAAGACGGCCTCGGCTCCGTTTCGTTTGATGATCTTCATAGTCAATGCTCCTCCGTTTTCCATCCGGCGTGAGCCGGAAACGCCTACATTATACCATATCTTGTGGCAAATGCAAGAGGGAAACACAATATTTTTGATTTTCACGTTTTGGAAAGAAAAACGCGGATTTTTTGGGGAAAGACTTCCATTTTCAGCGGGAATCGAGTATAATTATTAAATTAACGAGAAATTCGAGGGATTTCATGAAACGAATCGCAAGCATTCAGGATTTTTCCTGCATCGGAAGCTGCTCGCAGACCATTGCGCTGCCGGTGCTCTCGGCCATGGGCGTGGAATGCGCGGCGCTGCCGACGGCGCTGCTCTCGGCGCACACGGCCTTTGACGGCTTCGTCAGCCTCGATCTGACGCCGCAGCTTCCGGCGATCATGGCGCACTGGCGCGCGATGCACCTGCGCTTCGACGCCGTTTACACCGGCTATCTGGCCTCGGCCGAGCAGGTCGGGCTGGTGGGCGCGCTGCTGGACGGCATGGACGAGCGCCCGGCGCTGACGCTGATCGACCCGGTCATGGGCGACAACGGCGCGCTCTACGCCGGATTTTCCGACGCGTTCCCGCAGGCGATGCGCGCGCTCTGCGGCCGCGCCGATGTTCTGACGCCGAACGTAACCGAGGCGTGCCTCCTGACGGGGACGGCCTACAGCCCCGTGCAGGATGCGGCGCAGACGCGGCGGCTGCTGGAGCGGCTGCTCGAGCTGGGCTGCCGTGCGGCCGTGCTGACCGGCCTGCGCGTGGACGGCGATATGGCCGTCGCGGCGCTGCAGCGGGACGGAACCGGGACGCTCGTGCGCACGTCCTATATCCCGGAGGTCTTTCACGGCACGGGCGACCTGTTCGCCTCGACCTGCGCCGGGGCGCTCGTGCAGGGCGCGCCGCTGGAGCGCGCCGTGCGCCTCGCGGCAGACTATGTCGCGCTGACGCTGCGCCGCACGGTGCAGGCTCCCGACCGCCGCTGGTACGGCGTGAATTTTCAGGAAACGCTGCCCGAGCTGATGGCTCGCTGGCAGAACATAAAGGAGGAACTTCCATGACTTCACCGTTGCGTCGTTCCCGCCGCGCGGAGCGCTGGACGCTCCCGCTGGCATTTTTGCTGCCGTTTTTCATCTGCTGCCTCGTCTTTGCCTGCTCCGGCTTCTTCCCGTTCGGGGATAAGCAGATCATGGCCAGCGACGAATGGCATCAGTATTATCCGTTTCTCGTGACCTTCCGCGAGAAGCTGCGCACCGGCGGCTCGATGCAGTATAGCTGGGATGTCGGCATGGGCACGGCCTATGCCCCGCTCTATGCCTATTATCTGGCAAGCCCGCTCTATCTGTTCTCGGCACTCGTGCCGCTGAGCGTCCTGCGCGAGTATTTCGCGCTGATGACGGTCATGAAGCTGGCCTTTGCCGGGCTGTTTTTTGCCTATTTTCTGAAGACGGTCTTCCGCAGAAGCAGCCTGAGCATGGCCGTCTTCGCGCTGGGCTACGCGCTGTGCGCGTGGGCGTGCGGCTATTATTGGAACATCATCTGGCTCGATGCCTTTGCGCTGCTGCCGCTTCTGATTGCCGCGACGGTCGTGCTGCTGCGCGACGGCCGCTTCCGCCTGTATGTGCTGGCGCTGGCGCTGACGATCTGGAGCAACTATTACATCGGCTATATGTGCTGCCTGTTCGTGGCGCTGTTTTTCTTTGCCTATTGCTTCGTCAACTGGCAGGGCGGCCGGAACTTCGGCAAGCGCTTCGTGCGCATCGCGCTCGGCACGGTGCTCGGCGTCGGCATGACGGCGGCGCTGCTGCTGCCGATGCTGCTGGCCATGCAGGGGACGTATTCCTCCCGCAGCATCGAGGTCAGGACGTTTGCCATGAACATCGCCGAGGGCGCTTACGGCGACCTCGCCGCAGCCGGCGGCCTCTGGAGCCTGCTGAAAAACGAGACGCTGCCCGGGATGCTCTCGGCGATCCGGCAGGTGCTCACGCAGCTTCTGACCAGCCCGACGATCACGAGCATGGAGGGGCTGCCGAACATCTTCTGCGGCCTGAGCATGACGATCCTGAGCGTGCTGTATCTCTTCGACGGGCGCATTCGCCTGCGCGAAAAGCTCATGTGCCTGCTCCTGCTGGCCGTCCTCGTGCTGAGCTTCCTGTTCCGTCCGCTGGACTACCTCTGGCACGGCTTCCATTTCCCGAATATGCTGCCCTATCGCTTCAGCTTCCTGTTCCCGTTCGTGCAGCTCTTTATGGCCTACCGCCTCTGGACGCACCGCGACACCCTGAAAAAATGGACGCTCGTCCCGGCTGCACTGGCCGGTCTGCTGCTGATCTGGAACGACGTGCAGCTCGGAGACGTTGTGCTGCGGCAAACCGTGCTCAGCGCGCTCGTGCTCGTCGGCACGATCCTCGCGCTGGCGGTCTATGCGCCGACGGGGCTGCGCCGCACGCTCGGCACGGTCGCACTCTGCGCGGTCATGGTCATGGAGATGTCCGTGACCTTCGCCTACGGCGTGGATCAGGTCGGCATCACGACGCGCACGGGCTACCCGCGCGACAACGACGCCGTGCAGCAGCTCATTGCTTACGCCAACGGCCTCGAGGAGGGCACGCCCTTCTTCCGCATGGAGACGAGCCAGACGCAGACCCTCAACGACGGCGCGCTCAACGGCTACCACGGCGTGTCGATGTTCAACTCCTCGGCGAACGTCGTGTTCAACCGCTTCAGCCACAGCCTCGGCCTGTCGGCGTGGCCGGGCAGCAACCGCTATGCCTACTATGAATCGACGCCGTTCGCCAACACGATGTGTGCGATCAAATATCTGCTCAACCGCGAGTCGGTCACGGTCGAATCGCCCTACACCGTCTCGATCGCCTCCGCCGGGAGCACGAAGCTCCTGCGCAACGAGTCCTATATCGCGCCGGGCTTCCTAGTCGACTCGGATTTTGCCGATTTCGTCTCGGAGGAATACCGTCATCTTTCGCTCGACGAGCAGGCGCGGCTGTTTGCGTCCGTGACGGGCGTCGCCGAGCCGCTTTATGAGAAGCTCGGCAGCGAATCACTCGACGCCACGGCGGACACCTCCTTCAGCAAGACCGGCGGCACGGGCACGAGTTTCCGCTATATCGCGCCGGAGGGCGCGGAGGACGCCGCGGTCACGGTGCGCTATCAGGTGCCGCATGACGGGCTGGTCGCCGTCTCGGTCTACGCGCCGAGCGGCACAAAGGAGGTCGACTGCTCCCGCAACGGGGAGCTCGTGATGAGCCGCAAGACGCGCGTGCCGCTGGTGTTCACGCTCGGCGCATGCAGCGCGGGCGATGAGCTGACCTTCTCGTTTGACGTGGATGCCGGAACGGCAAACAACATCTCCCTGCAGGTCGCCATGCAGGACGACGCGGTCTATGAGCGCGGGCTTGCCGCGCTGCGCGACGAGCCTTGGCAGGTGACGCAGTGGGACGACACCTGTATCAAGGGCACGATCGACGTGAAGCAGGACGGCATCTTCTACGCCGCGATCCCCTATGAGCGTGGCTGGAGCGCGACGGTCGACGGCGAGCCGGTGGAGCTTGCGCCGACCTACGACCCGCAGGAGACGAACGTCCGCGGGACGGACGCGGTCATCAGCTTTCCGCTGACGGCCGGAGCGCACGAGATCGTGCTGACCTATCGCTCGCGCGGCCTTGTGCCGGGTCTGGCGATCTCCGGCGTGTGCCTGCTGGCCTTTTTGGCGCTGGTGATCGCGCTGCGCAGGCGGCCGGTGCTGCTGCCGGACGAGCGCGACGGACTTGACCCCGCCGAGCGCGTCGGCCGCCGCGCGAGAAGGCGCGCCGCGCTGGCCGCGCTGGCCGGAGAATTTGACCCCGACGGCGACGAGCTGCCCGAGGAGGACGAGCCGCTCTCAGACGGGGACGAAACGCCTGACGGGGCGGACGATTCTGAAGAGAAAACAGAAGAAGGGGAGTCCGATGCACAGACTGAAGAACCGATGGATCGGTGACAGGGCGTTTTACGCCATGGTGCTCTCGCTTGCCGTGCCGATCATGATCCAGAACGGCATCACGCAGTTCGTGAGCCTTTTGGACAACATCATGGTCGGGCGCATCGACGAGGCGCATCTGCGCGGCGTCAGCGTTGCCAACACCTTAATATTTGTTTTTAACCTCGCCATTTTCGGCGCGGTGTCCGGCGCGGGCATTTTCGGGGCGCAGTTTTTCGGCTCCGGCAACCGCGAGGGCGTGCAGCACGCCTTCCGCTTCAAGCTGCTCATCTGCGCGGCGCTGACCGTGCTGGGCACGGCGGTGTTCCTGCTGTTCGGCGACGAGCTGATCATGCTCTATCTGCGCGGCGAGGGCACGGAGGCCGAGCGGCAGGCCTCGCTGGTCTATGCGCGGAGCTATCTGCGCATCATCCTGCTGAGCTTCCTGCCCTTCTGCCTGACGCAGATCTACTCCGGCACGCTGCGCGAATGCGGACAGACCGTCGTGCCGATGGTCGCGGGCATCGTCTCCGTGGCCGTGAATCTCTGCTTCAACACGCTGCTGATCTTCGGCTACTGCGGCTTCCCCAAGCTCGGCTCGGACGGCGCGGCAATCGCGACCGTTCTGGCACGCTATGTCGAAATGGCGGTCGTGATGCTCTGGACGCACCGCAACCCGGAGAAGAACCCCTTCATCGTCGGCGTGTACCGCACGCTGCGGCTGCCGAAGCAGCTTGCGTGGCAGATCACGGAGAAGACCACGCCGCTGATGATCAACGAGACGCTCTGGGCGCTCGGCGTGGCGCTCCTGAGCCAGTGCTATTCCCTCAGCGGGCTGGACGTCGTTGCGGCGAACAACATCTGCTCGACCGTGACAAACGTGTTCAGCGTGGTATTTCTGGCGCTGGGCAATTCCATCGGCATCATCATCGGCCAGCTCCTGGGCGCCGACCGCATTGACGAGGCCAAGGACGCCGACCGCAAGCTGATCTTCTTTGCCGTCTCCACGACGGTCGTGATCGCGGCGATCCTGGCGGCGCTCTCGGGCGCGATCCCGCAGATCTACGAGGTCTCCGACGGCGTGCGGTCGCTGGCGGCGAAGCTGCTGCTCGTCGCGGCCTGCACCATGCCCTTCGACTGCCTCGCCAACGCCTGCTATTTCACGATCCGCTCCGGCGGCAAGACGCTCGTGACGATGTTCTTCGACAGCTTTTACGGCCTCGTCTTCACCACGCCGCTGGCCTATCTGCTCCGGCTCACGACCGGCATCGACATCGTCTGGCTCTATGCCGTCTGCCGCGCGGTGGAGCTGGGCAAGGGCGTCGTCGGCCTGATTTTAATCAAACGGGGCTATTGGATACACAATATCGTAAAGGATCAAAGCAATGAACACAGAGTTTTACCGGAAGCATAGCCTGCTTCGCATTTTCATCTCCTATTTCAAGCCGCACCGTCGGCTGTTCCTGCTGGATATGCTTTGCGCCGTGGTCGTCGCGGCGGTCGATCTGGCCTTCCCGATCGTCTCGCGCGGCGCGATGAAGAGCCTGCTGCCGCAGAACGCCTACGGCCTGTTCTTCACGATCATGGGGATCTTGGCCGTGGCCTATCTGCTGCGCGCCGGGCTTTATTACGTCATCACCTACTGGGGTCACACCTTCGGCATCCGCGTCGAGGCCGACATCCGGCGCGACCTGTTCCGCCATATGCAGACGCTGGGCTATGATTTTTATGACCGCAACCGCACCGGCCAGCTCATGAGCCGCCTGACGAGCGACCTCTTTGAGATCACAGAGCTTGCGCACCACGGCCCGGAGGATCTGCTGATCTCGATGCTGACGATCGTCGGCGCGCTCGTGGTCATGTTCTCGATCGAGTGGCGGCTGGCCGTGGTCGTGCTGGCGATTCTGCCGATTCTGATCGTCGTGCTGATCCTGCGGCGCAAAAAGATGCGCGCGGCGTCCAAGGGCGTCAAGCAGCGCACGGCCGTCATCAACGCCGAGATCGAGTCGTCCCTCTCCGGCATCCGCACGGCCAAGGCCTTCGCCAACGAGGACGTCGAATTCGGAAAATTCGACAACGCCAACGAGCGCTACAAGGTTTCCAAGCGCGAGTTTTATCATCAGATGGGCATCTTCAACGGCTCGCTGGAATTCTTCCTGCCGCTGCTGTCCGTGGCGGTCGTGGCCTTCGGCGGCTGGCTCATCATGCAGGGGCGGATGGAAATGGTCGACCTGTTGACCTTCAGCCTCTATATCTCGACCTTCATCAGCCCCGTGCGCAAGCTCATCAACTTTGCCGAGATGTTCTCGACGGGCTTTGCCGGTCTTGAGCGCTTCATCGAGCTGATGCGCACCGAGCCGCAGCTCAGGGACGCGCCCGACGCCAAGGAGCTGAAGAACGTGCGCGGCGCGATCGATGTTGACGGCGTTAGCTTCGCCTACGGCGGCGACGAGGTGCTCGACAACGTCTCGCTGCACGTCAGGCCCGGCGAGACGGTCGCGATCGTCGGCCCGTCCGGCGGCGGCAAGAGCACGCTTTGCAAGCTGATCCCGCGCTTTTATGACGTCAGCGAGGGCGCAATCCGGATCGACGGGCAGGATGTCCGCGCGGTCACGCAGGAGTCGCTGCACCGCGCCGTCGGCGTCGTGCAGCAGGAGGTCTTCCTCTTTGCCGACACGATCGGCAACAACATCCGCTACGGCAAGCCCGACGCGACGCAGGCCGAGATCGAGGCGGCCGCAAAAAAGGCCGAAATTTATGACGACATCATGGCCATGCCCGACGGCTTCGACACGAACGTCGGCGAGCGCGGCTCGATGCTCTCCGGCGGGCAGAAGCAGCGCGTATCCATCGCGCGGATCTTCCTGAAAAATCCGCCGGTGCTGATCCTCGACGAGGCGACGAGCGCGCTCGACAGCGTGACCGAGTCGAGGATCCAGTCCGCGCTCGACGCGCTGGCCGAGGGCCGCACCACGCTCATCATTGCCCACAGGCTCTCGACCATCCGCAGCGCCGGACGCATCATCGCCGTCGCTGACGGGAAAATCGTCGAGGAGGGCACGCACGACGAGCTGCTGGCGCGAAACGGCCTTTACGCCAAGCTTTACCGCACGCAGAATCTGGGCGAGAACACCTGAGAATCCGTATGAATCAGAGATTCCCGAAAAATCGACCGGCTTCCACGCGCCGCCGCGCGCCCAAGCCGGTCGATTCGACTTTTTCTGCGAGCTGCGCCTTGACATCGCTTGCAGGATTCGATAGAATGAGGGTAGAACCATGAAAAAAACGGAGCTGCGCCGGCTGATCCGGCAGAAAAAACGCGCCCTGACGCCCGAGCAGATCGAGACGGCCTCGGACAGGCTGGCCGAACGGCTCTTCCGGCATCCGCTCTACCGGCAGGCGCGCACGGTCTATCTCTATCTGAGCTGCAATCAGGAGGTGCGCACCGCACCCATTCTGCGCCGCGCATTGGCCGACGGCAAGCGCGTCGCCGCGCCGTGCGTGGAGGGGGAGCGGCTGCGCTTCCGCCTTCTGACGGCGGACACGCCGCTTGTGCCGGACGCCTTCGGCGCGCCCGAGCCGCTCGGGTCGCCGCCCGTCGACGATCCGACGGCGCTCGTGCTGCTTCCGGGGCTGGCCTTTGGCGCCGACGGCGCGCGGCTTGGCTATGGCGGCGGGTTTTACGACCGGTTTTTGCAGCGGGAGCCGCTGCATCCGACCCTTGCGCTTTGCTATGATTTTCAACTGCTCCCGTCGGTGCCGGCGCAGCCGCATGACTGCCGTGCCGATGCGGTAATTTCGGAAGCAACGGAGGTTTCTTTATGAAAATCGAGGCGGTTTGCGAATATAATGACGGTGGGTATCTGTTCTATGCCGCGAATTACCCCGGCGCGTTCGTGCGCGGGGCGTCCGAGGCGATGGCGCTGGCGAAATTCGGCGGCGAGATCCGCAGCTTTCTGCGCTGGAGCGGCGAGCCGGTCCCGCGCTTCGACGAGCCGGAGATCGTCGTTGTGCAGCGCAAGCGCTCGGAGCTGCAAATCTGCGACGCCGACAGCGACGTCCTCTTCGACAGCGAGCGCCGCGCCCTGTCCGAGCCGGAATATGAGCACGGCAAGGCGCTGATGCTCAAGTCGGCGCGCGGCATCCAGAAGCTGTTCGGCGGCATCCCGAACCCGGATATTTCCGACCGCGCGCCGCGCACGTGCTTTTACGGCCCCGTTCCGCGCACACCGCGCGAGATGTACCGCCACATCAACGACGTCACGGCCTACTACGCCGCCGCCGTCGGCATCGGGCTGGAGAACGTGCCCGACCTGTACCTCAACCGGCTTCAGGTGCTCTCCGAGCTGGAGGCGCTGCCGGACTTCCTGTCCGACCGCGTCTACACCGCGCCGGACGGCGAGCTCTGGACGATGCGCAAGGTCATCCGCCGCTTCCTCTGGCATGACCGCATCCACGCCCGCGCCATGTGGCGCACGGCCACGTCCCTCTGGGGGCGCGACGAGATCCCGAATCCGTTCTTCTTTGTCTGAAGAGCGCGTGGTTGACCCTCAACCGTCGAATCCGGGCGATTCAACCGCCGGTTGAGCGCGAAAAAACGGGAATTAACCGACCGATGATAGACTTTTACGGCCCGCACGGCGATAATGAGGGCAAATGAAAAGGAGGCTTCCGATATGAATCAAACCACCATCGGGGAACGCATCAAGTACCACCGCAAGCGCCTCGGCATGACGCAGGAGCAGCTTGCCGAGCGCATCGGCGTCAGCGCGCAGGCGGTCAGCAAGTGGGAGAACAATCTGTCCTGCCCGGATATTTCCATCCTGCCGGAGCTGGCCGCGCTGTTCGGCATCACGGTCGACGAGCTGCTCGGCAAGAACGAGCCGGTGCACGAGGCCGAGCCGATCGGCAAGGACAAGGGCGTCGAGTTCAACGTCTCACTCGGCAAGGAAAGCGGCAAAAAACACGGCCTGCTGTTCGCGATCTATGTCATCGTGTTCGGCGCGCTGCTGCTGGTCAACATGCTGCTGCCGAACCCGCCGTCCTGGTGGACGGTGCTCTGGACGACCTTTTTGATCTACGTCGGCATTTCGAGCCTTTGCGAGCATTTTTCCGTTTTCGGCACGGCCGCGACCGTGATTGGCCTGATCTTCTTTGTCAACGCGTATCATGCGCTGCCGCTGCCCCGCGTCGGCTGGAAGATCATCATTCCGGTCTGCCTCGTGCTCTGGGGCGTCAGTATGCTCTGCGATCATTATATCAAAAAGAACCGCAAATACCGCGCGCTTCTGAAGCACAAGGGCAAGGAGATGCACCGCGAATACAGCTGCTATGACGGAATGCTGCGCTGCGACCTGTCCTTCGGCAGCTACCGTGCGGCCGTCGTCACCCCGGAGCTGAAGGGCGGCAGCATCGACAGCAGCTTCGGCGATTTCACGGTCGATTTCTCCGCCTGCGGCTGCATCGCTCCCGGCTGCCGGCTTGACCTCGAAAACAACTTCGGCTCGCTGACGCTGCTCGTCCCGGAGCGCTATCGCGTCGATGTGCAGCAGAAGGATTGCAGCTTCGGCAGCTTCGAGACCAAGGGCGAACCGGCGAAAAACCCGGACGGAACGCTGCTCCTGAACATCGATTGCAGCTTCGGCTCGGTTTTTGTGCAGTACATTTAAAATAATACGCGGCAGGCTTTGCGAAAAGCCTTCCGCGTTTCTCTTTCAGCAAGAAAGCCACCGGCAGTGCCGGTGGCTCCAAAATGGGTTTGCGGGAAAACGGAACGATTTTCGGAACAAAACGTTTGAAAAACGATGCGGGGCGACACCGCGCAAAAAATAACCGCAAAAATGCAAAACGTCCGTTTTCCAAATAAAAACGCTCCAAATTTGTGTCATTGCGAGGCCGCAACGCGGCCGCGGCAATCTTAAAGTCAAAGGCATGGCATCCCGGAACGAAGCACGGAATCGGAAAACGACAAAATTCCCAGATTTCGGTTTGTCCCGCAGCGACTCCGAAGGGGCTGTAGCAATTTTTCATTTTGCTACAGCCCCTGAGAAATAGGGCATCCGCGCATTTTCTGCTTTTTCGTGCGGCGGATGCCGTTGTGCGACTCGGCCGAAGGCTCACATGCTCTCGCGGAAAATCTCGAGCACGTCCTCGGACGTCAGTGCCTTGTAGCCGCCGGTGAGGACAACGACGCCGTTGGCGATGTCGCCCAGCATGTCCTCCGTTACATTCAGCTCTCTGAGCGTCATGGGAAGCCCGAGCTTGCGCATCCACGCCTCGAGCGCGGCCAGACCCTCCTGCGCGACCTGCTCGTCGGTCTTCCCTGCCGGGTCGACGCGCCAAACCTCGGTCGCAAAGCGGACAAACTTCTTCAGTCCATACGGAAGCACCTTACGGCAGTAAGGTAGCGTCACAGGGGCAAGCGTCATGCCGTGCGTTGCGTCTGTAACAGCACCGACGGCCTGCCCGAGCATATGCACCATCCAGTCGGTGGATTTCCCACGGGAGAGCAGCGTGTTCAGCGCCCAAGTTGCAGACCACATCAGGTTCGAGCGCGCCTCATAGTTCTGCGGGTCATCCAGAGCGACCAGCGAATTACGAACCACCGCGCGCATCAATCCCTCGGCAAGGTAGTCGCTGACGTTGTCATCCTCGCCGGAGAAGTATTGCTCACAAATGTGGCTGAAAATATCGTAGATGCCGGCGATCATCTGGCGCTTCGGAAGCGTCATGGTGAAGCGCGGGTTCAGAATGGCAAACTTCGGCATGACCTCTTCACCGAAGACATGGCCGAACTTCAGCTTCTTTTCGGTGTTGGTGATGACCGCGCCGCCGTTCATTTCCGAGCCGGTGCCGGTCATAGTCAGCACACAGCCGACCGGGACGATCTCACAGCTCGGCTCCTCGAAGCGGTCGTAGTATTTATCCCACGGATCCTCGTCGCAGTGTACCGAGACGGAAACCGCCTTGGCGTAGTCGCAACAGGAGCCGCCGCCGACCGCCAAAAGCAGATCCACGTGATTTTCCCGCGCAATGCGCACGCCGTCAAGCAGCTTCTCATAGGTCGGGTTCGGCATCACGCCGCCGTCCTCGACGACGGTCTTGCCGTTTTCGCGCAGCAGTGCCACGATTGAATCGTAGATGCCGTTTTTCTTGATCGAGCCGCCGCCGTAAATGAGCTGTACGGTCTTACCGTAGCGCGGCAGCTCCTCGTTGAGGTAGCTCAAGGCATCCTCTCCGAAATAAAGCTTGGTACTGTTCTGATAGCTAAAATTTCCAAGCATATTGTATCTCCTATTCTGCGCTCCGGGAGGACAAAGTCTGATTACACCATGACAAGCCGAATCCCGAGCGAACGGATGTGCTCCTGCCAGTGCTCGGGCAAGCCGGTGTCCGTGATGACCATCTGGAAGGTCGGAAGATCGGCAAGAAAGCACGGGCGAATGGTTCCGAATTTGCTTGAATCCGCAACAAGAATCCGTTCGTTGCTGTAGCGTATAATCGCATGTTTCATGTTCATTTCATAGCGGTTAAAGAGGGTAACACCCAACTTCTCGTGCACGCCTGCAGCGGAAACAAACGCCTTGGTCGCGCGCACCTTTTTGATCAGCTCGATGCTTTCGGCGCATTCAAACGACGTCGTGTCGGCGTGATAATAGCCGCCGCCGAAAATGACAGAAAGATTCGGCTTGTTGATAATGCGGTTCAGAATATTCAGGTTGCAGGTGAAAATCGTCGCCTTGACATTTCGGTCAATGCTGTCGGGAATATACTCCACGGTCGTTCCGCTGTCGATGATGATCGAGTCGTTCGGCTCTATCAGAGAGGCTGCATATTGGCCAATTCGGATCTTTTCTTCCTGATGTACCGTCGCAGCACGCCCGAGCAGATAGGAGTTCATCTCCTCGGCCGCGATTCCGCGGTTCAAGACCGCGAAGCCGGGAACGTCAAGCACGAGATTCTGCTTACGCATCTCGGCAAGATCACGCCGCACGGTCATTTCCGACACGCTCAGGCGCGATGCCAGATCCTTAATCGAGATGCTGGTCTCCTGACCCAACAGCGTTGTGATACACTCTAAGCGATCTTCTTTCTTCCCCATGACAACACCTTCCCCACATTTTGTTCTTATTATATCACACATCCTGTGAAAGCGCACGCATTATTTTGTTATTTTTAAGGAACCTCTGATTCAATCGCAAGAGCGGTCAGCGAGGGATTTTGTTCCAGATTGAGATTTGGAAATTGCAGGAATACTTTGTGTATTTCAAGGGAAGCTCTGATTCAATCGCAAGAGCGGTCAGTGAGGGATTTTGTTCCAGATTGAGATTTGGAAATCGCAGGAATACTTTGTGTATTTCAAGATTTTCAAACCGATAAGCTGGGGCAAAAGACCCGCTGAGCGCCGCAGCCGATTGATTCAGAGATTCCCTTGACAAGATTCCGCCGAAAAGCTATAATGATTGTACCCATATCCGTCAAACAATGCGATTTTTTATATAGGAGCGACACATGAAAAAATTTCTGATTACCCTGCTCGTGCTGGCCGTGGTCGTCGGTCTGTGCTTCGGGCTGTACTATTTTCTTTGGACGCCGGAGAACCTCAGCAGCCTCGGCGACCGCTATATGAAGGCCGAAAAATACGAGCGCGCCGCCTTCTTCTATGAGCGCGCCGCGAGGCTCGACCCGGACAACACGACCTACACGATCGAGCTGGCTGACGCCTGGCTCAACGCGCAGAACTACACGCAGGCCGAGCGCACGCTGGTCACGGCGCTCGAGAAAAAGCCGGACGCCACCCTCTGCTGCAAGCTCTCGGCGGTCTATGTCGCGCAGGGCAAGTTCCTCGACGCGCAGCAGATGCTCGACAGCGTCACCGACCCGGAGACGCGCGCCGCGCTTGAGGCGCTTCGCCCGCAGGCGCCGGTGCTCTCCCCCGCAGGCGGAGAATTTTCCGAGTATATCGACCTGACCATGGAGGGCGACGGCAGGATCTATTATTCCGTCAACGACGAATACCCCGGCACGGAGGGCAACGTCTACTCCGAGCCGCTGCACCTCTCCGGCGGCAGCACGCATATGCGGGCGATTCTGGTCGATGAGCACGGTCTGGTCAGTCCGCTGGCCGAGGCCGATTATATGATCGTCGGCGTCGTCGAGCCTGTGACCTTTGAGAGCGCCGAGCTGGAGCGCTTCGTCCGCGATCAGCTCTATATCGCGCGCACCGAGCAGGTCATGACCGACGACCTCTGGCAGATCACGGAGCTGACCGTCCCCGAGGACGTGACGGTCTATTCCGACCTGCGCTGGTTCACGGAGCTGAAGAGCCTGACGCTTCAGAACCGCACGGAGCTGAGCGACGACTTCCTGCCCGCGCTGAAGAAGCTCGAGACGCTCGACCTGTCCGGCTGTCTCGTTTCGGCCGAGCTGATGGAGCAGATCGGCGGGCTGACCGCCCTGCAAACGCTGAACCTCAACGAATGCGGTCTTTCCAACATCTCTGCGCTGGGCAATCTCACGGAGCTGACCTCGCTTGACCTCTCGAACAACAGCATCTCCGACCTCAGCGCCCTGCGCGGCTGTCAGAATCTGAGCGTCCTGCTGGTCGCCTCGAACGCGCTGGTCGATCTGAACGCCCTGAGCGGCATGACGACGCTGACCGAGCTGGACATCTCGGGCAACCGCGTCACCTCGCTCGAGCCGCTCGCCGCCTGCACCGGAATGCTGACCCTGCGCGCCAACAGCAACGGCCTGAGCGCGATCGGCGTCCTGCAGAATATGCCGGAGCTTCAGATCTTCCAGGCCTCGAACAACAGCATCTCCGACGTCAGCCCGCTCAATTCCTGCACGCAACTCGTGCGCCTGAACCTCAAGAACAATCAGATCACGACGGCCGACTTCCTGAGCCTCATGCCGCTGCTGACGCACGTCGACATCAGCCACAACAGCATCTCCGCCCTGCCGCAGCTCCCCGAGAACGCCGCGCTGCAAAAGCTCTACGCCTCGTATAACCAGCTCACGGATCTCACCGTTCTTTCCAATCTGGCGTCGCTGAACTATGTCGACGTCGACTATAACCCCGAGCTGACCGATCTCGGCTGCCTCGCCTCGTGCTATATGCTCGTGCAGGTGAACGCCTTCGGCACGAAGGTCACGGACGTCTCCGCCCTGACCGCCATGAACGTCATCGTCAACTATGACCCGACCTCCGTCAGCGCCGGCTGACGCCGGAAAAAATACGCTCCCCGCGATGCTCGCCCTCGGGCGGACGTCGGCGGGGAGCTTTTTTCGGTTCTGTTTCGGACTGCCCGGCCATAAGCTGGCAGAGAACGGAGGGATGTATCATGAAACGAATTCGGATGATCGCGCTGCTGCTGTTCCTCGGCCTGCTGCTGGGCGGCTGCGCGCGCACTGCGCTGGAGACCGGCTCCTGGGGGCTGAGCTTCCCGAGCGAGGGCGAAAGCCCCGTCGGCAACGCAAGCAGCGAGGAGCTGCGGCAGTATGACGCCGCGTTTATGGGCAATCCGGAGGAAAAAACGCTCTATCTGACCTTCGATCTCGGCTACGAGGGCGGCTACACCGCGCAGATTCTGGACACGCTCAAGGAAAAGCACGTCCCGGCGGCGTTTTTCGTCGTGGGAACCTACGTCGAGCAAAATCCCGAGCTGATCGGGCGCATGGCCGACGAGGGACACACGGTCGGCAACCACACCTATCACCACTGGGACATGTCGAAAATCGGCGACGAGGCGACCTTCTCGTCCGAGCTGCAAGCCGTCGCGGATGCCTATCAGGCGGCGACCGGACAGGAAATGACAAAATACTACCGTCCGCCGCAGGGGATCTTTTCGGAGGAAAATCTGAAAATGGCGCAGAAAATGGGCTATCGGACGGTCTTTTGGAGCCTCGCCTATGTGGACTGGCTGCGCGACAATCAGCCGACCGACGCCGCCGCCTTCGACAAGCTTCTTCCGCGCACGCACAACGGCGCCGTGATCCTGCTGCACGCGACGTCCGAGACGAACGCGCGCATTCTCGCCTCGCTGATCGACAAATGGACGGAGCAGGGCTACCGGTTCGGGACGCTCGACGAGCTGTTCGGCGCGGAAGGGGCAGCAATCGCGCAGTGAAGTTTGCCCTTCACGCAGGCACGGCTTCGCGTATGCAATTTCATGAATGTGCGCTCGATGCGGCTCAGACTATGAAAAACCCCATGCTTTCGGAAACGGGAAAGCATGGGGCCAAATGCGGAAATGGTAAGGTGCCTCTGATTGAATCGCAGGAGCGGTCAGCGCTTGTTATAGCGGTCGATCGCGATGCGCAGCAGGTCGAGCGCGCGCTCCAGCTCCTCGCAGCAGAGCACATAGGCGATGCGGATCTCGCTCTCGCCCGCGCCCTCGGTGGCATAAAAGCCGCTGCCGGGGGCGAACATGACCGTCTCGCCGTCGACCTCGAACTCGTTGAGCAGGTACATCTGGAAGGCCTCGGCGCTGTCGACCGGGAGCTTCGCCATGGTATAGAACGCGCCCTTCGGCTCGGCGGTCACGACGCCGGGGATCTCGCAGAGCTTGCGATAGCAGACGTCGCGGCGGCGCTGGTATTCCGCGCGGGTCGCGTCGAAATAGGACGGGTCGACCCCGTAGAGCGCAGCCGCGCCGACTTGGTCGAGCGTCGCAACGGACAGGCGCGCCTGCGCGATCTTCAGCACGGCCTCCATGAACGCCGTATTCCGGCTGAGCAGCGCGCCGATGCGCGCGCCGCAAGCGCTGAAGCGCTTGGAGACGGAGTCGATCAGGATCAGGTTTTCGTCGATGTCCCGCAGACGCGCGGCGGAGGTCAGCCGTCCGCCGTCATAGATGAACTCGCGGTAGACCTCGTCGCAGATCAGATAAAGCCCGTGCTCCCGCGCGATGTCGGCCACGGTGCGCAGCTCCTCGGGCGTCAGAACCGTGCCGGTCGGGTTGCCGGGGTTCGTGATGAGGATCGCACGCGTCCGCTCGTTGATGAGCGGCTCGATGCGGCTACGCTCGGCGTAGCGGTAGCCGTCCTCCGGCGTGGCCGGGACGGGACGGATCGCGCCGCCCGCCAGACGGATAAACGTGTTGTAGTTCGGGTAGAACGGCTCGGGCACGATGACCTCGCTGCCCTCGTCCAGAATCGCCATCATGGTCATGAGCAGCGCCTCGCTGCCGCCGGTCGTGATGAGAATATCAGATGTGGAAAACTCCACGCCGATGCGGGCGTAATAGCGCTGCACGGCCTCGAGCAGCACGGGGATGCCGGGCGACGGAGCGTAGGCGAGCACATCGGCGCGATAATCGGCCAAGGCGTCGAAGTAGACGGACGGGGTCTGAATGTCGGGCTGGCCGATGTTCAGCGAGTGAATTTTCACGCCGCGCGCCCTTGCCGCGACCGCATAGGGATAGAACTTGCGGATCGGGGAGAGCGCACAGGCGTCGATTTTGCAGGAAAGCTTCATAAAAAAACCTCGGATCAAACTTGGAAATCTCTGAATCAATCGGCAGCGGCGCTCAGCGGGTCTTTTGTCCCAACTGATCGGTTTGAAACAAAATCCCTCACTGACCACTCTTGCGATTGAACCGGAGCTTCCCTTGGAATTGGCAGCTCAGGCCTTGGCGCGCAGGACGTCGACGGCGTCGAGCTTTTCCCACGGCAGCGCCAGCTCCGTGCGGCCGAAGTGACCGTAGGAGGCGACCTGACGGTAGATCGGGCGGCGCAGGTCGAGCGTGCGGATGATGGCGGCCGGACGCAGGTCGAAGCACTCGCGCACCAGCTCGCTCAGGCGCAGGTCGGACAGCTCGGACGTGCCGTAGGTGTCAACGAGCACGCTGACCGGGTGCGCCACACCGATGGCGTAGGCCAGCTCGATCTGGCATTTCTTGGCCAGACCGGCAGCAACGATGTTTTTTGCAATATAGCGAGCCATATAGGCCGCGCTGCGGTCGACCTTCGTCGGATCCTTGCCGGAGAACGCGCCGCCGCCGTGCGCCGCGTAGCCGCCGTAGGTATCGACGATGATCTTGCGGCCGGTCAGGCCGGAGTCGGCCGCCGGACCGCCGATCACGAAGCGGCCGGTCGGGTTGACATAATATTTGGTGTCCGCGTCGAGATAGCGCGACGGGAGGTTCGGGCGAATGACCTTTTCGATGATCTGCTCGCGCAGCTCGTCGATCCGGATGTCAGCGGCGTGCTGGGTCGAGACGACGACGCTGTCGATGCGCTCGACGGAGCCGTCCTCGGCGTACTGCACGGAGACCTGACTCTTGCCGTCCGGGCGCAGCCACGGCAGACGGCCGCTCTTGCGCTCTGCGGCGAGCGCCTTGGTCAGATTGTGCGCGAAGGAGATCGGCGCGGGCATCAGCTCCTTCGTCTCGTCGCAGGCGTAGCCGAACATCATGCCCTGATCGCCTGCGCCGAGCGTGTCGGCCTCGTCATAGGAGGAGTCGACGCCCATGGCGATGTCGCCGGACTGCTCGTCGATCGCCGTCAGAACGGCGCAGGTCTTGCCGTCGAAGCCGGCGGCCGCGCCGTCATAGCCGATGTCGCAGAGGATCTGGCGGGCGACGTGGGGGATGTCGACGTAGCACTCGGTCGAGATCTCGCCCATGACGAGCACCATACCGGTCGTAGCGGCGCATTCGCAGGCCACGCGGGCGTTCGGGTCGTTCGCCAGAATGGCGTCGAGGACGCCGTCGGAGATCTGGTCGCAGACCTTGTCGGGATGTCCCTCGGTCACGGATTCGGAGGTGAAAATGCGTTTTTTCATATTGGGAGGTCCTTTCAGATTTTTTAATTTCAGAACCCCTCGATATAAAAAATACCCTGATTCGACAGGGTACAGTTACGTCCTCATCTGTCGATTGCTCGCCGGAATTGGCACCTTGCTTGCGCAGGTTGTCGGGCTTCATCGGGCCGGTCCCTCCACCACTCTCGATAAGGTTATGAAATTACCATACATTATAGCATAAATATTCAGCTTGTCAAGGAAAAGTTGGGGCGGCACGGAATTCCGTGCCGCCCCAGACTGCCAATAAATCCAAAGCCGTCAAAACCAGTCAAGCAACAGGACTTGAACGGGAGCGCTTACTCTGCGAAGACTTCTCGCATGGCGTCCGCGAAGCGTTCCCGGTCGATTGAGAGCACGACGGTCGCGTTTTTTTCGGGGAATTTTTTGTCGCTGAAAAGGTCGGTGACGGTCTTGCCGCGCGTCAGCTCGCTGCGCGTTTCGACATAGACACCCGCCTCGCGCTCGGAAAACCACTCCGGGTGCAGCAGGTACCACACCGGCACGGTGTCGTGGATGCACCAGCCGGGATGCCCGGTCTCGAGGTTCTTTTGCAGGATGCTGCGGCTGCTCTCGCAGAGCAGACTGCCGAGTCTCCCCTGCCGGCCGATGGCCTCCAGCTCGTCGCCGGTGAGCCATGCGTCGTTCGTGACGTCGAGGCCGCACATGACGAGCCGCGCCCCGCTGCGGAACACCGCCAGAGCGGCGTCCGGGTCGGCAAAGATGTTATATTCGGCGCAGGGCGTGCGGTTGCCGCCGACGGCCGCGCCGCCCATCATCACGACGCGGTCGAGCTTTTGCGGAAGGTCGGGGTATTTCGCGAACGCCGTGGCAAGGTTCGTCAGCGGGCCGAGCGTGACGACGGTCAGCGGCTCCTCGGAAGCCTCGGCGGCGGCGCGAAGCGCGTCCCACATCGGCAGCTTTTCCGCCTCATGCATCGGCTCCGGCAGCCGGTAGCCGCCCATGCCGTCCGCGCCGTGGAAATCCGCGCCGCAGAGATAGGGGCGCAGCCACGGCTGCGCCGCGCCGCGATAGACCGGGTAGTCCGCACCGAGGAAGGCGCACAGCGCGAGGGCATTGTGCGTGGTGACGCCCAGCGGGGCGTTGCCCGCAAGCGTGCTGATGCCCACGATTTGCAGCGCGGGGCTGCGGTGCGCGACAAGGATCGCGGCGGCATCATCGACGCCGGGGTCGGTGTCGATCCAGATCGGAATCCGTTTCATGAGAGCACCTCCTTTGCGCCGGGATAGGTGCGCACGGCCTGTACAAGCAGGTCGGCGAAGCCGTCGCGGTCGATGCCGACGTTCACGGTCGCGTTGGCGGGCGCGCGGTCGTGCCCGATCGTCGCGCCGCGGCAGAATTCGCCGTCCGTCTCGATCTCGACGCACAGCGCGCGCTGCTCGAGCAGGTCGGGGCGGATCAGGCTGACCACGGCGACGGCGTCATGCACCGGCGCGCCGGGGTAGCCGAGCGTGCGGTGGAAGCCGTAGAAAAATTCCAGCCAATCGGCCACCACGCGGGCGACCTCGCCGCCGACGGCGCGGATGCGCTCGAAATCCGCCGGGTAGATCAGTGCCTTTTCCGTCACGTCGAGGCCGCTCATCGTCACCGGCACGCCGCTCGTGAAGACGAGCTTGGCGGCCTCGGGATCGACGAGGATGTTGAACTCCGCGGCGGGCGTCCAGTTGCCGTGGGCGATGCCGCCGCCCATCAGGCTGATGCGGGCAATTTTTTCCTTCAGCTCCGGATGCGCCAGCAGCAGCGCCGCGACGTTGGTCTGCGGTCCGGTGGAGACGATCGTGACCGGCTGCTCGCTCGCGCGCAGCACCTCGGCCATCAGCCCGACCGCCGGGAGCGGCGAGAGCGGGCGATCCGGCTCGGGCAGGACGGGGCCGTCCAGCCCGCTCTGCCCGTGGACGCTCGGGGCGTTCATCGGCGGCGTCATCAGCGGGCCGGGGCGCCCCATCGCAACGGGCGCGTCAATGCCCAGCAGGGCGCAGATGCGCTGCGCGTTATAGGTTGTTTTCTCAATCGTCTGGTTGCCGCAGACGGACGTCACGGCACGGATGTCCAGCAGCGGGCTGGACTTGGCGAGCATCCACGCAATCGCGTCGTCATGGCCGGGGTCGCCGTCGAGGATCACGGGAATTTTTTCTGTCATGGGTTCTCCTTTCAGGCGCGGCGCAGGGCGTGCCGTTTCTTTTTCTCGGTGCGCACGACAACGTAGATCATCATCAGCACCGTAATGGCATAGGGGATCATGGCCGTCAGGTCGGAGCTGATCCGGTCCTGAAGCCGCAGGCCGATGGCGTCGAAGAAGCCAAACATCAGCGCCGCGACATAGGCCTTGGCGGGGTTGGCCGCGCCGAAGATCACGCACGCAAAGGCGACATAGCCGCGCGAATTGCTCATATTCTCGGCGAACGTGCCCTGCAAATTGCACAGCGAGAGGTACGCGCCCGCGATGCCGCAGAAGATGCCGCAGAGCAGGCTGGCCAGCCACTTCATTTTTTCCGGACTGATGCCGGCGGTGCGCAGCGTCTCGGGCTTTTCGCCGGCGGCACGCAGCCAGAAGCCATAGGGCGTGCGATAGACGAAGAGCCAGAGCAGCACGACCAGCAGAATGGTAATATAAAAGAACAGCGGTAGTCCCTTGAACACCTCGCCGACAAAGGGAATGTCGCGGATCAGCGGCAGATCGACCTTGGGCAGGGCGGGCAGGTTTTTCGCACCGCTGCTGCCGAAGACCGCGCGGGACAGGAAGCCCGTCAGGCCGGCTGCGAAGGTGTTGAGCGCGCAGCCGATGATGAATTCGTCGGCGCGGAGCTTGACCACGAACAGCGCGAACAGCAGCCCGACCAGCACGCCGACGCCGATCGCCAGCAGCAGCCCGAGCCAGCCGTTCGAGCAGAGATAGCTGCCGTAGACGCCGAAAAACGCACCCATCAGGATCATGCCGTCCATGCCGATGTTCATGATCCCGGCGTGCTCGGTCATGGAGCCGCCGATCGCGGCCAGCGCCACGGGCGTGGCCGAGCGCAGGGTCTGGTTGAAGGTCGCCGGGGCAAAGATGGTTTTCAGCAGCTCAAGCACGGTCGACGCCTCCCTTCATCCGCTCCTCGGCGGCGCGGTGGGCGCGCTTTTTCTGTGCCCGCGCGCGGAGCATGGCGGAAATGCCGGTTTCGGCCGCCATGAAGAAGATCACGACGGTCTGGATGATCTGATAGATCTGCGTCGGCACGCCGATGGCCTGCATCTCGTCGGCGCCGATCTTGAGCACGGCGAAGAGCAGCGACAGGCCGATGACCGGCAGCGGCCGGTACTGCGCAATCATGGCGACCATCAGTCCCTCAAAATAGTAATCGCGGCTGATGGAATCGCGGTAGATGTGCTCCGCGCCGTAGACGCGGAACATGCCGACGAGGCCGCAGAGCATACCCGAGACGGTCATGCAGGCGATGATGAGGCGGTCGGTCTTCAGACCGGCGAAGCGCGCGAAGCGCGGGTTCTGCCCGGTGAGCTTCATCTCAAAGCCGCGCGCGGTCTTCTGCATGATGTACCAGACCAGAAACGCGATAATCGCCGCGGCGAAGATTGCCGTTGAAAGCGTCGAGCCGCGGATCAGGCCGCCGAACCAATAGCGCGCGTCAAGCGATTCGGTCGCGGCGACCATGTTTTTGTTGGCGTTCTTCCACGGCCCCTTGGCAAGGAAGCTGCAAAGATAGGCCGCGATGCTGTTGAGCATGATGGTCGTGATAACCTCGTTGACCTTGACCTTGACCTTCAGAACGCCCGGAACGAGAGCATAAAGCCCGCCGACGGCCATGGCCGCCAGCGCCGCGCAGACGATCACGAGCGCGCGCGGACTGCCGTCCAGCCAGACGCCGACCTGACAGGCCAGAATGCCGCCGAGCAGGAGTTGCCCCTCGCCGCCGACGTTGAAGATGCCGACGCGCGAGCCGATCACGCAGGCAAGGCCGCAGAGGCAGAGCACCATGGCATATTGCAGCGCGTCGCCGATGTGGCGCGGCGCGCCGAACACGCCGCGCAGCATGGCGGCGTAGGCCTCGAGCGGGTCAAAGCCCGCCAGAAGCATAATGACCGCGCCGACCGCCAGCGCCAGCACCACGCTCAGCGCAAGCGCGCCGAGGTAGCGCAGGTCGATCAGCGGCTTTTTCCGAAGCGTTTTATTTGTTTCCTGCGCCATGCGTGGCCGCCTCCCTTCTGCTGCCGGTCATGCAGTAGCCGATCTCCTCCTTGGAGATCGCCCCGGCGGAGAATTCGCCGGTGATCTCGCCCTCGTACATCGTGATGATGCGGTCGGACAGGCGGAACACCTCGTCCAGATCCGCCGAGCACAGCAGGATCGCGCAGCCGGCGTTGCGCTTTTCGATGATGCGCGAATGGATGAATTCGATCGCGCCGACGTCGACGCCGCGCGTCGGCTGGGCGATCACGAGCACGGGCGTGTCGAACGAGAATTCCCGCGCGATGACGACCTTCTGCATGTTGCCGCCGGACATCGAGCCGACGGTCGTCTCGACGCCCGCGCCGCGCATATCGAATTTTTCATAAATTTCTTCGGCATAGCGCTCGATCGTCGCCGTGCGCTGCTGGAAGCCGAAGCGGTTGAAGCGGCGGTCGCGGTGCTTGCCGATGAGCAGGTTGTCCGCGACGGTGGCGTCCCTGCTGAGGCCGGTGGAGAGCCGGTCCTCCGGCACATGCGCCAGCCCGAGCGCCCGGATCTCGCCGGGCGAGCGGTTCGTCGCGTCCCTGCCGCAGATCGTCACGCTGCCCGACGCACACGGGCGCATCCCCGTGATCGCCTCGAGCAGCTCGCTCTGCCCGTTGCCCTCGATGGCCGCGATGCCGAGGATCTCCCCGGCGCGCACCGACAGCGACAGCCGCTTCACAGCCTCCAGCCCACGGTTGTCGAAAACCGTCAGGTCGCGGACGGCGATCCGCTCGTCGCCGGGCGTGCCGGTTTTTTCCAGCTGTTCATAGAGCACGGGTCTGCCGACCATCATCGAGGCCAGCGACCGCTCCGTCACGTCGCGCGTTTGCTCCACGCTGACCAGACGCCCCTTGCGCATCACGCCCACGCGGTCGGAAATCGCCATGACCTCGTAGAGCTTGTGCGTGATGAGAATCACGGTCATGTTCATCTCGCGCACGACACGCCGGATCACGGCGAAAAGCTCGTCCGTCTCCTGCGGCGTGAGCACGGCCGTCGGCTCGTCAAGGATCAGAATGTCCGCCCCGCGATAGAGCGCCTTTAGGATCTCCACGCGCTGCTGCAGGCCCACGCTGATCTCGCTGACGACCGCCGACGGGTCGACCGTCAGGCCGTATTCCTCCACGAGCTTCTGCGTTTTTTCCTCGGCGGCACGGTTGTCAAAAAAGATGCCGAGCCTGCGCGGCTCGCGGCTCATGACGATGTTCTGCGCCACCGTGAACGACGGCACGAGCATAAAATGCTGATGCACCATGCCCACGCCGCGCGCGATGGCCTGCCGCGGGCTGTGATTCGTGATCCGCTCGCCGCGCAGATAGATTTCGCCGTCGGTCGGCGTGTGAATGCCGTAGAGCAGGTTCATCAGCGTCGTTTTTCCGGCGCCGTTTTCCCCGACCAGCGCAAAGACCTCGCCCTGCCGGATGGACAGGGAAATGTCGTCGTTGGCCAGAACGCCGGGGAATTCCATGCTCACATGGCGGAATTCCACTGCCGGTTCCATAGTTACGTCCCCCTTTTTGCTTAAGGAACCTCTGATTAAATTGCAAGAGCGGTCAGCGAGGGATTTTGTTCCAAATTG
>URCY01000022.1 GCA_900546415.1 uncultured Eubacteriales bacterium | reverse complement strand
ATTTCAAGATTTTCAAACCGATAAGCTGGGGCAAAAGACCCGCTGAGCGCCGCAGACGATTGATTCAGAGGTTCCTTTATTCCGTCACGATGCCGAAGCGGCATTTCAGAAGCAAAATGCGATAGACGCTCTCGTTGACGCGCTCCTCTGTGAGCGTGCCGTCGGCGACGGCCTGCTGCAGAGCGGCCAGCGTATCGCCGACGCTGTCGGTCGTGTAGATCAGGTCACACCCGGCCAGCAGCGCCTGAACCGACGCGTTCGCGGAATAGGCGTTGGGGATCGAGTCAAGATCCTCCGTCACGACCACGCCGTCATAGCCCAGCTCGCCGCGCAGGTACTCCGTCACGACCGTCTCGGACAGGTCGCAGGGCACATCGCTGCCCAGCAGCTCCGGCATGGAGACATGCGACACCATCACCATCCCTGCACCGGCGGCAATGCCGTTCTTGAAGGGCAGCCAATCGTTCTCGCGCAGCTCGTCCAGCGTGCGCGAGAGCGTGTCGCTGTAATAGCCCTCCTGCATACTGCCGACGCCAGGGAAATGCTTCAGGCAGGCGATCTCGCCGCCCTCCTGCAGGCCGCGCACCATGGCCGCCGCCATCTTCGAGACCGTCAGCGGCGAGGCGCCAAAGCTGCGCTCAGCCAGCGCCGTTCCGGTGTTTGCCTCCGAGGTCACGTCGGCGACCGGCGCGAGATTCAGATTGAACCCGGCGGCATAAAGCTCTTCGCCCATGGTCTTGCCCAGCGCACGGACGGCGTCGGTATCCCCGGCCGTGCCGTAGGTCAGCATCGACTCGGTCGGCGTCGTGAGGCCGACGCCGCTGAGCAGTGATTCCGCTCCGCCCTCCTCGGCCGCGCCGATGAACAGCGGCAGCCTGGAATAGCTCTGCCATTCGCTCACCGTCTGCTTGACCTGCTCGGCATCGCTGACGTTGCCGCTCTCAAAAATCAGACCCGCCACGGGATACTGCTCCAGCCGCTCCGCCGCACGGTCGCCGGCATAGGTGCGGTAATAGGAATCCGTCAGGCTGTCCGGCGAGGTCAGGATCAGCTGCGCCAGCTTCTCGTCGAGCGTCATTTCCGCAAGATGATCCAGCGCGAGACGTTCGACCGGGTCCTCCTCCGGCTCGGTCTCCTCCTCCGTCGTGGTCGTGGGGACAAAGGCCTCCGTGGGCGGCGCGTTCGGGTCGGTCACGACCGTTCCGCTCGTGTGGCTCGGCACGTCGACCCCGATACGCAGGGCATAGACCACCACGCCGGTCACGGCCACGATCACCATGGCCAGCAGCACGCCGAGAAACCGGTTCAGCACGACCGTCGCCGAGGAAGTCTTCTTTTGGCTCGGCTTCGACCGATTCTGAGCGTTTTGGTTCTTTTCGCTCATATGTTCCCTCCTTGCGCCGACGCACGGCGCACATTCTCTATGATATTTTAACGGATAAGCACGGAAAATACAAGCCCGAATGGCAAAATTCCCCGGATTTCTTTGTTTCCGATCAAGTGCCGCGCCGCTTGCTTGACTTTTGCGGCAAAATTGGGTATATTATATAATTGTGAATTATGGAATTTTGAAGTACAGGACGTGCAGCTATGGCAAAAAAGCAAAATTACGGAAACGAAAGCATCGCGATGCTCAAGGGAGCCGACCGCGTGCGCAAGCGCCCGGCGGTCATCTTCGGCTCGGACGATCTGGTCGGCTGTGAGCACGCCGTCTTTGAGATCATGTCCAACGCGATCGACGAGGCGCGCGAGGGCTACGGCGATCTCATCATCGTCACGCGCTATGCCGACCGCAGCATCGAGGTCGAGGACTTCGGCCGCGGCTGTCCGGTCGACTGGAACGAGAAGGAGCAGCGCTATAACTGGGAGCTGGTCTTCTGCGAGATGTACGCCGGCGGCAAATATAACAACAACGCCGGAACCAACTATGAATACAGCCTCGGCCTGAACGGTCTGGGAAGCTGCGCGACGCAGTATGCCTCGGAATATTTCGACGCGCGCATCTATCGCGACGGCTTCAAATATACCCTGCATTTTGAGCGCGGCGAGATCGTCGGCAAGATGAAAAAGGAGCCGGCCGACCGCAAGAAGACCGGCTCGCTGTTCCGCTGGAAGCCCGACCTTGAGGTTTTCACGGACATCAACATCCCCGTGGAATACTACCTCGACATTATGAAGCGGCAGGCCGTCGTGAACGCCGGGATCACCTTCCGCTTCCGCAATCAGGTCGGCAGCAAATTCGAGACAACGGAATTCCGCTATGAGCACGGTATTCTCGACTACGTCAACGAGCTGACCGAGGGCGACGCGCTGACGATGCCGCAGTATTGGGAGACCGAGCGCGTCGGCCGCGACCGCCCGGACAAGCCGGAATACAAGGTCAAGATCACGGCGGCGCTCTGCTTCTCGCGTAATCTGAGCCGGCTGGAATACTACCACAACTCCTCGTGGCTCAAGCACGGCGGCGCGCCGGACAAGGCCGCGCGCAACGGCTTTGTCTATGCCATTGACGCGTATATCAAGCAGGCCGGAAAATACACAAAGAACGAATCGAAGATCACGTTTCAGGACGTCGCAGACTGCCTCGTGCTCGTGACAAACTGCTTCTCGACGCAGACGTCCTATGAAAACCAGACGAAGAAGTCGATCAACAACAAATTCATTCAGGAGGCCATGACGGAGTTCTTCCGCAGCCGTCTGCAAATCTATTTCATCGAGAACAAGCAGGAGGCCGACCGCATCGCCGATCAGGTGCTCGTGAACAAGCGCAGCCGCGAGACGGCCGAGCGCGCCCGCACGACGATCAAGAAGAAGCTCTCCGGCAGCCTCGATATTTCCAACCGCGTGCAGAAATTTGTCGACTGCCGCAGCCGCGACGCCGAGAAGCGCGAGCTTTACATCGTCGAGGGCGACAGCGCCATGGGCTCGGTCAAGCTCTCGCGCGACGCGGAGTTTCAGGGCATTATGCCCGTGCGCGGCAAGATCCTCAACTGCCTCAAGGCCGATTATAACCGCATCTTCAAGAGCGAGATCATCACCGACCTGCTGCGCGTGATGGGCTGCGGCGTGGAGGTGCGTGATAAGCACGTCAAGGATCTGGCCGCCTTTGACCTTGCCAGCCTGCGCTGGAACAAGATCATCATCTGCACCGATGCCGACTACGACGGCTTCCAGATCCGCACGCTGGTGCTGACGATGCTCTATCGGCTCGTTCCGACGCTCATCCGCGAGGGCTTTGTCTACATCGCCGAGACGCCGCTGTTCGAGATCAACGCAAAGGGCAAGACGTGGTTTGCCTATAACGAGGCGGAAAAAGCGAGCATTCTCTCCGGCCTCGACGGGCAGAAATGCACCGTCTCGCGCTCCAAGGGTCTCGGCGAGAACGACCCGGAAATGATGTGGCTGACGACGATGAACCCCGCGACGCGGCGGCTCATCAAGGTCATGCCTGAGGACGCAGAAAAGACGGCCTACTATTTCGACCTGCTGCTCGGCGACAACCTCAGCGGCCGAAAGGATTATATCGCAGAAAACGGCAGTCAGTATCTCGAGCTGGCAGACATTTCCTGATTGAGCTTGACACACTCTCAAAACTGTGTTATGCTAGCCTTAAGCAAAACTCCATCCAGATCTGAAACGAAAGGAATCAAAGAAATGGACATCAAAGAAATCATCCGTCAGGTCACCGAAGAGGTCACCGAAGCCGCTCCGGCGCACACTTCCGAGGGCAAACCCACGGACATCGCAAAATACATCGACCACACCTACCTCAAGCCGGAGGCCAGCGTCTCCGACATTCTGCGCATCTGCGACGAGGCCAAGGCGCTGCACACCGCCAGCGTCTGCGTCAACCCGTCCTACATCGAGCTGGTCGCGCGCGAGCTGGCCGGAACGGACGTGACGCCCTGCTGCGTCATCGCCTTCCCGTTCGGCACCTGCACGCCCGAGGCCAAGGCCTTTGAGGCGGCCGACGCCGCCAGCAAGGGCGCGCGCGAGATCGACATGGTCATCAACGTCGGCGCGATCAAGTCCGGCGACTGGAAGCTCGTCAAGCGCGACATTGAGGGCGTTGTGAACGCCGTGCGCGGCCGCGCGGGCGTCAAGGTCATCATCGAGGCCTGCCTGCTGACCGACGAGGAAAAGGTCAAGGCCTGCACCTGCGCGAAGCTGGCCGGCGCCGCCTTCGTCAAGACCTCCACGGGCTTCTCCACCGGCGGCGCGACCGTCGAGGACATCCGCCTCATGCGCGCAACGGTCGGCCCCGAGCTGGGCGTCAAGGCCTCCGGCGGCGTGCGCACCTATGAGGACGCGATCGCCATGATCGAGGCCGGCGCAAGCCGCATCGGTGCCTCCGCCACCGCCAAGATCATTGCGGGCGCAAAAAAATAAAAAATCTGCAAAACAGGGATTGACAAATTCCGCCTTCTGTGCTTAAATATAGAAAACCGTTGATGATGTGGAAGTACATTCGATTCCGAAATCTCAGAGAGCCGCCGTTGGTGCGAGTGCGGTATGGACGATCGTTTGGAATGGGCATCGGAGGGCGAGCCGAAATTCAGTAGGCAAGCCGGAGTCGACACTCCGTTAGCAAGTGTCAGCGCATATCAGTACGCGCTAAGTGGCTGCAATGCAGCAAGCCGGGTGGCACCGCAGGAATGACTTTCACTCCTGTCCCAGCAAAGGAACTGGGACAGGAGTTTTTTATATCCTCTCCCAAAGAATTTGAAAGGAGAACAACAACATGGAAATCCCGTACAAGATCTATCTGGAAGAATCGGAGATGCCGAAGGCATGGTATAACGTCCGCGCGGACATGAAAAACAAGCCCGCTCCCCTGCTCAACCCCGGAACCGGCAAGCCCATGACGCTTGAAGAGCTCAGCGGTGTGTTCTGCCGCGAGCTGGCCGAGCAGGAGCTGGACAACACGACGCCGTTCATCCCCATTCCCGACGAGATCCGTAATTTTTATAAAATGTTCCGCCCGTCGCCGCTGGTGCGCGCCTATTGTCTGGAAAAGAAGCTCGGCACGCCGGCGCACATCTATTATAAGTTCGAGGGCAACAACACCTCCGGCAGTCACAAGCTCAACTCCGCCATTGCGCAGGCCTATTATGCCAAGAAGCAGGGTCTCAAGGGCGTGACGACCGAGACAGGCGCAGGCCAGTGGGGCACGGCGCTTTCCATGGCGTGCAGCTATTTTGATCTGGACTGCAAGGTCTTCATGGTCAAGGTGTCCTACGAGCAGAAGCCCTTCCGCCGCGAGGTCATGCGCACCTACGGTGCGAGCGTGACCCCGTCGCCGTCGATGGAGACGGAGGTCGGCCGCAGGATCAACGCCGAATTCCCCGGCACGACCGGCTCGCTCGGCTGCGCCATCTCCGAGGCGGTCGAAACGGCCGTTTCCCACGAGGGCTATCGCTATGTGCTCGGCTCGGTGCTCTCGCAGGTGCTGCTGCATCAGAGCGTGATCGGTCTGGAGACCAAGACCGCGCTGGATAAATACGGCATCAAGCCCGACATCATCATCGGCTGCGCGGGCGGCGGCAGCAACCTCGGCGGCCTGATCGCCCCGTTCGTCGGCGAGAAGCTGCGCGGCGAATCCGACGTGCGCATCATCGCGGTCGAGCCGGCCTCCTGCCCGAGCCTGACGCGCGGCAAATATGCCTATGACTTCTGCGACACCGGCTGCGTCTGCCCGCTCGCGAAGATGTATACCCTCGGCAGCTCCTTCATCCCGTCGGCCAACCACGCGGGCGGCCTGCGCTATCACGGCATGAGCAGCATCGTCTCCCAGCTCTATAACGACGGCTATCTTGAGGCCACAAGCGTTGAACAGACGAAGGTCTTCGAGGCCGCAGAGCAGTTTGCGCGCGTCGAGGGCATCCTGCCCGCGCCGGAGAGCAGCCACGCCATCCGCGTCGCGATCGACGAAGCGCTCAAGTGCAAGGAGACCGGCGAGGAAAAGAACATCGTCTTCGGTCTGACCGGAACGGGCTATTTCGACCTCGTCGCCTATCAGAGGTTCAACGACGGCGAAATGACCGACCGCATCCCCACCGACGAGGAGATTGCCGCAAGTCTGGCAAAGCTCCCGCAGGTCAACGGATAAACAATCGACAAACGACACGCCCTCTTGGCTCAAGAGGGCGTGTCGTTTTCAAACTGTCAAAAAAAGTCCGGAACCGTCAAAAGCAATCAACAAATAAGAAACGTTTTACGGATTCCAAAGATTGGATTTTGCGTTCCGTGTTTTCAATCGAGCCTATCGATTCTGTCCTTGCGAGGAGGGCGCGTGCGCCCGACGCGGCAATCTTTAACGACGCGATTTGTCATTCCGAAACGAAATATGGTTGAGCGGAACGAAACAAAGCCTTGGAATGAAGAGAGAGGACGCGAAACGATGCAGCAAATCTCCTGTTTTTTATGATAGGGGTTCCTTTTTGCTACGTACTCCCGTGCTTCGCCACGGGATGCCATGCCTTTGGCTTAAAGATTGCCACGGCCGCGCTGCGGCCTCGCAATGACACGAAAATCAGGATGTTTTTGGGGTAAAATAGCTTGCCTCGAAGGTTTTTGACACGCTGAAGGGCGCTGCTTCGGCAGCGCCCTTTCAATATGCTTGCAGTTTCGGGCGGAATGTGATATGATAAGAATGGGGAAACGAAAAAACAGATCGAACATAGGAGAAGCATTTTTATGAAGGGTATCATTCTTGCCGGCGGCAAGGGAAGCCGCCTTTATCCGATGACCAAGGCCATGAGCAAGCCGCTGATCCCGATCTATGATAAGCCGATGGTGTATTATCCGCTTTCCGTGCTTCTTACGGCCGGGATCCGCGACATCATGCTCATCACGGCGCCGCCCGACGTGGAAAGCTATCAGCGCCTGCTGGGCGACGGCAGCCAATACGGCGTGCACATGAGCTACGGCATTCAGTACGTCGCGCGCGGCATTGCCGATGCGTTCCTGATCGCGGAGGATTTTCTGGCGGGCGACCGGTGCTGTCTGGTTCTGGGCGACAACATGTTCCACGGCGAGCAGCTGAGCTATCTGCTCTGGGACGCCGCGCAGCAGGAGTCCGGCGCGACGATCTTCGGCTACCCGGTTCGGAATCCGCGCGCCTACGGCGTGGTGGAATTTGACGAAAACAACCGCGTCCTTTCCATTGAGGAAAAGCCGGAGCATCCGAGATCCAATTACGCCGTGCCGGGTCTGTATTTCTATGACGGCAAGGCGGTTGAGCTGGCCAAAACGCTCAAGCCCTCGGCGCGCGGCGAGCTGGAGATCACGGCGCTGAACGAGGAATATCTCAAGCGCGGCGAGCTGCGCGTCGGGCTGATGACGCGCGGCATGGCGTGGCTTGACACCGGCACGCCCGAGGGAATGCTCAACGCTGCGCAATATGTCGAGGCGGTGCAATCCCGGCAGGGGCTTTACATTGCCTGCCCGGAGGAGATCGCGTGGTCGAAGGGCTTTATCACCACCGAGCAGCTTTACGCGATCGGAAACGACCTGAAAATGACGGAATACGGGCAATATCTTTTGAGCTTGGGAAAGAAATAAATGGACCAAAGAATCAAACGCATCCTGCCCACCGTGCAGAAGCCTGCGCGGTACGTGGGTGGGGAATATCACGAGATCATCAAAAACAAAAGCGAGGTCGAGCTGCGCGTCGCCTTCTGCTTCCCTGATACCTATGAGATCGGCATGTCGAACCTCGGCATGAAGATTCTTTACGCGGTCATGAACCGGATGCAGGGCGTCTGGTGCGAGCGCGTGTTCGCGCCGTGGGGCGATATGGAGGACGCCATGCGGGAGCAGGGGATCCCGCTCTATGCGCTCGAAAGCGGCGACCCGATGGAGGCATTCGATCTGATCGCCTTCTCCATCGGCTATGAGATGAGCTATACCAACGTGCTCAACATGCTCCGCATGGGGAATATCCCGCTGCGCGCCGCCGACCGGCCGGGCCTGGAGCACATCGTTTTTGCGGGCGGCGCCTGCACCTATAACGCCGAGCCGCTTGCGCCGTTTTTTGACTTTTTCTCCCTTGGAGAAGGGGAGCGCAGCACCGAGGAGATCCTGGAGTGCTACCGCGCGGCGAAGAAAAACGGGCTGAGCAAGGAGGAGTTTCTCCGCGAGGTCGCCAAGATCGACGGCGTCTATGTTCCGTCGTTCTATGAGCACAGCTACAACGACGACGGCACGCTCCGCGCGATTGTTCCGCAGCAGGGCGCTCCTGCGACCGTGCAGAAACGCATCATCGAGCCGCTTGACGACGCGCTTTACCCCACGGACATCATCATCCCGAACACCGAGATCGTCCATGACCGCGTGAATCTGGAGATCATGCGCGGCTGCATCCGCGGCTGCCGCTTCTGTCAGGCGGGCTTCACCTATCGCCCGGTGCGGCGGCGCTCGCAGGAGCTGCTGGCGCGGCAGGCACAGGAGCTTTTGGAGCAATCCGGCTGCCATGAGCTGACGCTTTCGAGCCTTTCCACGTCGGACTACCGCGATCTGCCCGGCCTGATCGACAAAATGCAGGCCTACTGCGTGCCGCGCAAGATCAATCTGTCCGTGCCGTCGCTCCGCGCGGATAATTTCTCGCGCGAGCTGATGCTCCGTCTGCAGCAGGTGCGCAAGAGCGGCCTGACCTTTGCGCCGGAGGCCGGAACGCAGCGTCTGCGCGACGCCATCAACAAAAACGTCACCGAGGAGGAGATCCTCGAGACCTGTGCGCTGGCCTTTGAGGGCGGCTGGAACAATGTGAAGCTCTATTTCATGCTGGGACTGCCGACTGAGACCGACGAGGACGTGCTCGGCATTGCCGAGCTGGTCTATAAGGTGCTCAAAACGTGGAAGGAGCGCGCCAAAAACAAGAAGCGCGGTGTGCGCATCCACGTTGCAACGGCATATTTTGTCCCGAAGCCGTTCACGCCCTTCCAGTGGGAAAAGCAGATCACGCCCGAGGAATATATGCGCCGCCAGCGCCTGCTGAAGGATCATATGCCCTCGCGCAGCATCGAATATAACTGGCACGAGGCCAATTTGAGCCGCCTTGAGGCCGTTTTGGCGCGCGGCGACCGCCGTCTGGCTCCGGTTCTGGAGGAGGCCGTCCGGCGCGGCTGCAAGCTCGACGGCTGGGACGAATATTTTGACTATCAGGCGTGGCTGGACGCCTTCGCCGCCTGCGGCGTCGACCCGGATTTCTATACCACGCGCGGCTATGGCCTTGAGGAGCTGCTGCCGTGGAGCACGGTCTCCGACGGCGTGCGCACGGCCTATCTCAAGCGCGAGCGCGAGCGCGCTTACCGCTCCGAGACGACCCCGGACTGCCGCACGCAGTGCAGCGCCTGCGGCGCGAGCTGCCTCCTGAAGGGAGGAAACTGCGATGCATAGAATGCTGTTTGAAAAGACCGGCCGCGCTGTCTGGATGTCCCATCTGGATACCATGCGCCTGATGCAGCGCGCGTTTCGGCGCGCGGGCGTCCTGCTGCACCATTCTCAGGGCTACACGCCCCACGCCTATGTCTCCGTGCTGCTGCCGCTGAGCGTCGGCACGGAGAGCGTCTGCGAAATTCTGGAATATGAGCTGGATGAACCGTTGGAGATCACGCCCGAACAGATGAACGCCGTCCTGCCGGAGGGCGTGCGCGTGCGCGAATTTTATGAGAGCGGCCGCAAGGCCAAGGAGCTGACCGACCTGCGTGTGGAGCTGACGCTGGAATATGACCGGCAGACGCCGCAGCCGGAGGAGGTAGCGGCCGTGCTCGGGCGCGAGTCGCTTCCGGTCGAGAAGCGCACGAAGCGCGGCATGGAGGAGACGGACATCAAGCCGCTGCTGCATGATTTCGCAGTGTCGTCGCAGCCGGGAAGGCTGACCCTGCAAATGACCGTGAGCGCACAGAATCCCGCGCTCAACCCAATGCTCGTTGTTTCGGCGCTCAAGCGCTATGCGCCGGAGTGCCGGCCGGATTTTGCCTCCTGCCGACGGCTGGAGGTGCTCGACGCGACAGGGGAGGTGTTTCGCTGATGCCAAATTGTGAGGACTGCTGGAACTACAACTACGACGAGGAGACCGACCAATCCTACTGCTCAATGGACATCGACGAGGACGAATGGTACCGCATTGTGAGCCGCCGACGCGGCGAATGCCCGTTTTTCCGACAGGCAGACGATTATTATTTGCCGCATCGCCAATAAGCCGACCGGGTTCTGACGTTTTCAACAAATTTTTCGCTTGTATTTTGTGAATAATGTTCGTTGCGCCGACCGCGCCTGCCGTGATATGATTATCGTATCAAGGTAGGCGCGGTCACTCCACAACCATGGCCGCAAACCGCCGGATAAGGAGGAAATGACCCATCCGCTCGACTTGCGGTGCGGCAGTGTGGAGACCTGCCGTAATGCGCGGCGCCCCAACGCGGACGCGTGCGAGGTTCGGGATGCGGAGGCAGCCGGATCAAAGTCTGTTTCATGGCAAGTGTCACACTGAAAAACATCAAAAAAATCTATCCCAACACGGAAAAAAAGCGCAAGCCCAAGAAGGGTGAGGAGCAGAAGAAGAGCAATCTGCAAATCACGGACGACGGCGTCGTCGCCGTTCAGAACTTCAACCTTGAGATCAAGGATCGCGAGTTCATCGTGCTGGTCGGCCCGTCCGGCTGCGGCAAGTCCACGACGCTGCGCATGGTCGCCGGTCTTGAGGAGATCTCGGACGGCGAGCTGTACATCGGCGACCGTCTGGTCAACGACGTTGCGCCGAAGGATCGCGACATTGCGATGGTATTCCAGAGCTACGCGCTTTATCCGCACATGACCGTCTATGAAAACATGGCGTTTTCTCTGAAGCTCAAGAAGCTGCCGAAGGAGGAGATCCGCAGAAAGGTGATGGAGGCGGCTGAGATCCTCGACATCACGGAATATCTGGACCGCAAGCCCAAGGCGCTCTCCGGCGGCCAGCGGCAGCGCGTGGCGATCGGCCGCGCGATCGTGCGCAACCCGAAGGTGCTGCTGATGGACGAGCCGCTGTCGAACCTCGACGCGAAGCTCCGAAACCAGATGCGCGCGGAGATCATCAAGCTCCGCTCCAGCATCGACACGACCTTCCTCTATGTCACGCACGACCAGACCGAGGCCATGACCCTCGGCGACCGCATCGTCATCATGCGCGACGGCTTCATTCAGCAGATCGGCACGCCGCAGGAGGTCTATTATCATCCCACCAATCTCTTTGTCGCGGGCTTCATCGGCACGCCGCAGATGAACTTCTTCCACGACGTCGCGCTCAACTGCACGAACGGTGACTACAGCGTCACGATCCTCGGCCGGGAGTTTAAGCTCACTGACGAGCAGCAGGCGATTTTGCGCAAAAACGGGCAGCGCCCGGGCAAGGTGATCGCCGGTGTGCGTCCGGTACACATTGCGCTCACGCAGGACGGCCTCGATGCGACAATCGAGGTTTCCGAGATGATGGGAAGCGAGATGCATCTGCACCTGCGCGCCGGGGAAGACGAGGTCGTCGCCGTCATTCCGACGACGGATATCGACTTCAACAGCACGAAGATCGGCGCGTCCGTGCGCTTCGCGTTCAATCCCGAGCTGATGCAGCTCTTTGATCCGGAGACGGAGGAAAGCCTGCTGAAATAATTCTGGCAAAATGCACAACGTCTAGCGGTGCATTTTGTGCGAACATACGAAATGCACCGCGGAGTTGAAAAAACGATTGAAAACGTTTCCAAAAGAGTATATACTTGATTATAGGGAATTGGAAACGATTCCAACAACAAATCGCAAACCCCAAATTATACTAGGAGGAATTGGAAATGAAGAAACTCATCGCGCTTCTGCTTGCTCTGTCCATGGTCGCCTGCCTGTTCGCTGGCTGCTCCAAGGACAATGCAGAAACCACCACCGAAGCTCCGAAGGCCGACGCTACCACCACGGCCGCTCCGGACGCATCCGACGAAACCGCTACCCCGGCTGCCGAGGGTCAGGTCTACTACCTGAACTTCAAGCCCGAAGCAGACGCTGCCTGGCAGGAACTGGCTGCTAAGTACACCGAGCTGACCGGCGTGCCCGTCAAGGTCGTCACCGCAGCTTCCGGCACCTACAGCGAGACCCTCACCGCCGAAATGGCGAAGGACAGCGCTCCCACCCTGTTCCAGTGCGGCAACAAGTCCGGCCTGGACACCTGGCAGGAATACTGCCTGCCGCTCGACGGCACCGATTTCCTCAACGAGATGACCACCGAGGACTTCAACATCAAGGGCGAGGACGGCAACACCTACTGCGCCGGCTATTGCTACGAGGCGTTCGGCATCATCGTCAACAAGGCTCTGCTGGAGCAGGCCGGTCACTCCATTGACGAGATCACCAGCTTTGACACCCTGAAGGCCGTTGCCGAGGACATCACCGCCCGCAAGGACGAGCTTGGCTTCTCCGCTTTCACCTCCGCCGGTCTGGACGGCTCTTCGAGCTGGCGCTTCTCCGGCCACCTTGCCAACATGCCGCTGTACTATGAGTTCCGCGACGACGGCATCACCGAAAAGCCCGACACGATCAAGGGCACGTATCTCGACAACTACAAGAACGTCTGGGATCTGTACATCAACAACGCGACCTGCGAGCCCTCCGAGCTGGCTGCTAAGACCGGCGACGAGTCCGAGGCCGAGTTCGGCGAAGGCAAGGCTGTCTTCTATCAGAACGGCACTTGGGAATTCAGCAACCTGACCGCTGCGGACAAGTTCGCGATGAACCCCGACGATCTGGCTATGATCCCCATCTACATCGGCGTTGACGGCGAAGAGAACGAAGGTCTGGCCTGCGGCACCGAGAACTGCTGGGCTGTGAACTCCAAGGCTTCCGCCGAAGACCAGAAGGCTACCCTCGACTTCCTGAAGTGGGTCGTCACCTCCGAGGAAGGCACCACGATGATGGCGGCCGAGTTTGGCCCGATCCCGTTCAAGAACGCGAAGGAATCCGACAACGTGTTCTTCAACGACGCCAACAAGCTGATGTCCGAAGGCAAGTACACCGTGACTTGGGCGTTCAACTACACCCCGAACGTTGACGCTTGGAGACAGGGCGTTGTCGATGCGCTGCTGGCATACTCCACCGGTTCCGGCGAGTGGGCTGACGTGCAGACCGCTTTCGTGGCTGGCTGGGCAACCAACTATCAGGCCGAAAACGGCTAATCGGTAAACTCCGAGCAATAAAATCAAATCATGATTTGCGGAGGGCGGGCAGACAGCCCGTCCTCCGTTTTTTAATTTCACGCAGCTTCCCCGCGCATAGTTTCTGTGCATATTTTCCCACGCATATAAAGAGGAGGGCATTTTATGGGCTTGATTGGATTGATTCTGATCCTCGGAGGGGTCGGAATGGCAGTTCATGTGCTGCTGACCTGCTATTTGCAGGATTTACCCTACGCGCAGCTCTTTGACTCGGAGCTGTCTAACGCCGGCGGCATGCTGCTGATTCTTGCCACGATCATTTTCGTGGTCGGCGTCGTGTTTGTGCTGGCCAGCCATCGCCGCTGGAAGCGCTGCAAGCTCGGAATGCTCGGCGCGACGCTGGCAATGATCGGCGTCTTTTTCGGAATTTTTGCGACCCTTCGGCTGACGGCGGCGCAGAGCATCTATGCCGGCTCGCTCAACATCGGCTGGATCTTTGTTCCGATCGCGGTTGTCTGCCTCGCGCTCGGCGCGCTGCTGATCGCACGCGACCGTAAGGCCTTCAGCCACTATTGCAAAATGACCTTTTTGGTTCCAGCCTCGAGCAACGGCGCGCTCAACAGCCGTCTGCTTCGGCGGCCGATCCAGCGCTGCTTCGCAATCTTCATTCTGCCGACGCTGATCGCGTTTATCATCGGCTTTGTCTATCCCTTCCTGCTCGGACTTTACCGCTCGTTCTGCACGTTCACCTCTCCGGTCGACTATCATTACAGCGGCATCCGCAATTATTTCAAGGCGTTCTCTGACGCCGGATTCCGCCATGCATTCGGCTTCACTGCTCTGTATGCGCTGGTTTCCATTATCATCATCAACGTGTTTTCCTTTGCGCTGGCCTATGCGCTGACGCAGAAGATCCGCGGCGCGAATCTCTTCCGCACGGTGTTCTTTATGCCGAACCTGATCGGCGGCATCGTGCTCGGCTACATTTGGAAACTGATTTTTGATGCCATTCTGTCTGCTGCCGGAAAGCAGCCCATGCTGACCAACAGCACCTACGGCTTCTGGGGTCTTGTGATCCTCGTCGCGTGGCAGCAGATCGGCTATATGATGATTATATACATTGCAGGCCTTCAGGCTGTCCCGGAGGACATGCTTGAGGCCGCGAAGATCGACGGCGCAAACCGTTGGCAGACGCTCTGGCGTGTGACGATCCCGAACGTCATGCCGTCGATCACGATTTGCTTTTTCCTGACGCTTACGAATTCCTTCAAGCTTTTCGATCAGAACCTTGCGTTGACCGGCGGCTCTCCGAATGTCCCCGGCACGATGATCCTGAAAACGGAAATGCTTGCTCTGCACATTTTCAACACGAACAAGATCAACAATAAGTGGCGCGGCACAGCGCAGGCCGAGGCGGTCGTGTTCTTCGTGCTTGTTGCGGTGATGGCCATTGCGCAGCTTGTCGCTACCCGTCGGAAGGAGGTACAGCAGTGAACAAGAGCCTGAAAAAGCGCGACGTCGGCGGCATCATCCTGACGGTTCTTTTCGCCATCGTCTGCCTGATCTATATCATTCCGATCATCGAGGTTTTTATCAACTCTTTCAAGACAAATTCCTCCATCAACCAGCAGACCTTCGCCCTGCCGAACGGCGAGACCTTTGTTGGCACGGATAACTACGTCAAGGGCGTGACCTTCGGCAACTATCCGATCTACAAGTCCATGCTTTACAGCCTGCTCATCACGGTCGTCTCCGTGGCGCTGATCCTCGTCTGCACCTCCATGGCCGCGTGGTATATCTCCCGCGTCGGCAGCAAGTTCACAAAGGTGTTCTATTTCGCCTGCGTGTTCTCCATGATCGTGCCCTTCCAGATGGTCATGTTCCCGCTGGTCACCGTTTCGACCGACCTCAAGCTCAACACGCCTTGGGCGATCCCCATCATCTACCTCGGCTTTGGCGCGGGCCTTGCGATCTTCATGTTCTCCGGCTTCGTCAAGAGTCTGCCGCTCGAGATCGAGGAGGCCGCAGCCATCGACGGCTGCGGACCGCTGCGCACCTTCTTCTCCGTCGTGTTGCCGATGCTTCGCCCGACGCTGATCTCCGTTGGCATCCTCGAGACGATGTGGGTCTGGAACGACTATCTCCTGCCGTACCTTGTGCTCGACATCAACAAGTATAAGACCATCCCGATCCATGTGCAGTATTTGCAGGGAAGCTACGGCACAGTCGACCTCGGCGCGACCATGGCGGTCATGGTCTTCAGCATCCTGCCGATCATCATTGTTTATCTGTTCTGCCAGAAGTACATCATCAAGGGCGTTGCGGCCGGAGCGGTGAAGGGCTAATCATGACGATCAAGGATCTTGCCAGAGAAACCGGTTATTCCGTCGGCACGATCTCGCGCGTCCTGAACCATCACCCGAATGTGAGCGAGAAGGCGCGTCGAGAAGTGACCGCGGCGGTCGATCGATTCGGCTTTGAGCGAAACGAAAATGCCAAAAATTTGAAGCGACGCAGGGGAGACAGCATTCTCGTGCTCGTCAAGGGCCGGAAGAACGAGCTGTTTGCCTCGCTCATTGAGCGCTTGCAGCAGTATTTTCTGAACACGCGCTATACGCTGCTTCTGGACTATTTTGACGAAGGCGAAAACGAGGTGCGCCGTGCGATCCACCTATGCGCCGAAAAAAAGCCGTTGGGACTGCTGTTCCTCGGCGGAAACTGCGACAATTTTGAGCCGGATTTTGCGCAGATCACGATTCCTGCGGTTTTACTGACGGACAATGCCTCCGAGCTGCCGTTTCCAAATCTTTCAAGTGTGTTCACCGACGACACGGCAGCGGCCGATGACGCCGTGAGCTACCTGATCGCGCAGGGACACCGGAGGATCGGCATCATCGGCGGCGACCCGGAATGCTCCGATACCTCTCGGATGCGGCTGCAGGGCAGCCGCAACGCGATGCATCGCGCAGGGATCGCCTCCGAGGTCGCCTATGGCCGCAATCTGTATTCTTATGACGGCGGCTATCAGGCCATGCAGGAGCTTCTGCTCCAGAAGGCGGACATTACGGCCGTCTTCGCCATGGCGGACGTGATGGCGATCGGCGCGATCCGAGCGCTGCGCGACGTCGGGCTGCGTGTGCCTGAGGATATTTCCGTGCTCGGCTTCGACGGCCTGCAAATCGGCAGCTATTTTCTGCCGAAGCTCACCACCGTACACCAGTCCGTGGAGCTTCTGGCCGACCGCGCGGCGAAATTCCTCGTGGAAAACATTGAGAAGGGCGTCCGCTCCCGACACGAAAATGTTCCGTTTACCATGGACCTGCGCGAGAGCGTGATCCCAGCAATCTGATAAAAGGTGTGTTTACAACTATGAGATGTTCCGGTATTTTGATGCATATTTCCTCTCTGCCGTCGCCCTATGGCATCGGCTCCATGGGAAAGGCAGCGTACCAATTTGCGGATTTTCTGAAGGCCTCCGGTCAGCATTATTGGCAGATCTTGCCGATCGGCCCGACCAGCTACGGCGACAGCCCGTACCAGTCGTTCAGCACCTGCGCCGGAAACCCGTATTTTATTGACCTTGACACGCTGATCGGGGACGGCCTGCTCAAGCAGGAGGAGGTCGAAGCGATCGACTGGGCGTCCCACAGCGAACGCGTGGATTACGGCTTCCAGTTCTCGGTGCGCTTTGACCTGCTCTACAAGGCCTATGAGCGCGGCCGCGACCGTGACGCCGACGCGCTGCGCGAGTTCTGCGAGGCAAACCCGTGGGTCGAGGACTATGCCATGTATATGGCGCTCAAGCGTGCCAATGATATGCGCTCTTGGGAGTCCTGGCCGGAGGAGGTTCGCCTGCGCCGACCGGGCGCACTGGAGACCTATGGCATCACGCTTGCGGAGGATTGTCGGTTCTTTTCCTACCTGCAATACCTGTTCTATCAGCAGTGGGAGCGACTGAGAAGCTACGTCCACGAGCAGGGAATCGAGATCATCGGTGACCTGCCGATCTATGTGCCCTATGATTCCTGCGATGTCTGGTCGAATCCGTCGCTGTTCCAGCTCGACGAGACCGGAACGCCGACCGGTGTGGCCGGCTGCCCGCCCGATTATTTCGCGCAGGATGGCCAGCTCTGGGGAAATCCGCTCTATGACTGGGATCGGATGCGTCAGGACGGCTACGCCTGGTGGAAGGAGCGCATCCGTGCCGCGTCGCGCCTGTTTGACGTGATCCGTATCGACCACTTCCGCGGCCTGGAGAGCTACTGGGCAGTGCCCTATGGCGAGCCGACTGCACGGAACGGCCACTGGGTCAAAGGCCCCGGCGAAGACTTCATTCGTGCGCTCAAGGAGACCTTCCCGGAGCTGCGCCTGATTGCCGAGGATCTTGGCTTCCTGACCGAGGAGGTCATCCGCTTGCAGCAGAATTCGGGCTTCCCGGGTATGAAGGTGCTCGAGTTTGCCTTCGATGCGCGTGAGCCGAGCAACTATCTGCCGCATCGCTATCCGCGCAACTGCATCTGCTACACCGGCACGCATGACAATGAGACGCTGGCTCAGTGGCTTGCGGGTGCGCCTGCGCAGACCATTGCTTACATCATGGAGTATCTGCACATCAAGGATGCCGCAGACTGCGCCGATGCGATCCTGCATACGGGCGCGGCCAGCGTGGCCGATACCTTCATCGCACAGATGCAGGATTATCTCGGCCTCGGAGCGGAATCGCGCATGAATGAGCCGGGCACGGTCAGCACGAAGAACT
Source organism: uncultured Eubacteriales bacterium (assembly GCA_900546415.1). Taxonomy (GTDB): domain Bacteria; phylum Bacillota; class Clostridia; order Oscillospirales; family Oscillospiraceae; genus JAZOXB01. The sequence goes on along the minus strand of URCY01000022.1, from coordinate 8,448 downwards.
GGAGCTGGCGCATGTCCGAAAATGCTCTGACCGACGAGCTTGCAGCCCGTCTGCGCCGCATGGCAGAGCTTTACGAACGAATTTGACACGATCAAAAGCGAGAGGACGAGCTGCGTCCTCTCGCTTTTGCGTGCCGTTCCCCATGCGTGTGAAACCGGCAGCTGCAAGGTTTTGACCTTGCGGCTGCCGGTTTTCGGTATCAGACTTTATTTTGTTTCGTCGTCGCCGGAAGATGTGCTGTCAGTGGGAAGGCTGCTGCCGGGAAAACCGTTGGTGGGCTGCTGCGCTGCGGCGGCCTCGGCCTTCTTTTTCTGAATTTGAGCCTGAACAAAGCTCCAGATTCCGAGCCCGGTGAACAGCAGCGACAGGAGCAGATCCTTGAGAAGGCCACCGAGGTCGAGCTCATAGTAATACATGCCGTACGTAAGCCGATCCTTGCTTCCGAAAATGGTCTTCAGGCAATCGCCGGCAGCTGTCGACAGGGTGATCGTGCCGCCGTCTGCCCGCACTTGGCTGTACAGGTCGTAGGCCGTGCAGAGATAGACCGCCAGAACCATCATAATGACTGTGACGACGGAGGCGACAATGATGCCGGCCTTGGAATTTTTTCTCTTCGTGAACAGGCCGTAGCCGAACACGGCGGCATATGCGCCGACCACGGCGCTGATGCTGGCAATGAAGTTAAGCTGATCGAGCAGGAAGTAGACGATCACACCGGCCAGCGAGAACAGGATCGCGCCCAGCACGCCGAGCAGGATGTTTTCCTTCGGCTCGATTTCGGGCGAACATGCGGAGATATTGGGTTCCATATTCATTTGTTTTCCTCTCTCTTTCTTGAAAATCAGACGCGTGGGGTCAGAATGCCGCGTTTATCGTGGATCACGTGGCGCGGGCAGGCCATGGCGCAAGCGCCGCAGGACAGGCAAAGGTCGGAATAGATGAAGGCGCGGTTTTCCGAGACCTTGATGGCTTCGGCAGGGCAGACCTTTGCGCAGAGGCCGCAGGCGATGCAGCTCACCTCGCAGACATCGCGGCAGACGGCATCCTTGTTCGAGCAGAGGACGACGATGGGGTTATCCTCCAGACGGAGATGGACGATGCGCTGCGGGCAGGCGCGGACACACGCGCCGCAACCGATGCATTTGCTCTCGTCGACCTCGGCGACGCCGTAGGTGTTCAGCGCGATCGCACCGAAGCGGCAGGCGGCGACACAGGTGCCGCAGCCCGTGCAGCCGTAGGTACAGAGCTCATAGCCCTCCGGGCTTTCTTTTGCGTGGCAGCCGCCGTTGCAGTGGACGCAGGCGACCTTGGAGGGAAATTTCTTTTTTACTACCATGAGAATTCCTCCTGTTCTTACTTACGCTCGTAGGGCGTGTTGCAGAGCGGCAGCTCATAGCGGCGTTCGCCGTCGAGGCGGTAATAGGCGTCAGCAATGGCCGGAGCGGTCGGGATCGAGGTGATCTCGCCGATTCCGATCGCGCCGCAGGCGACGTTCAGACCGGGCTTGTCGACAACGATGGCCTTGATCGGCGGGGTCTGGTGCGCGCGGAAGAGGCCGAGCGTGCCGTATTTGTTGATCGGCTTGCAGTTGTTGTCGAATTGATATTGCTCCGTGAGCGCGTAGCCCATGGACATGACGACGCCGCCCTCGATCTGCCCCTCACAGGAGAGAGGGTTGATGGCCTTGCCGACGTCGTGTGCCGCGACCATCTGCTCCACCAGACCGGTCTTGGGGTCGAGTATGCAAAGCTGTGTGGCGTAGCCATAGGCAACGTGCGAGACCGGGTTCGGTACATTTGCCCCGAGCGGATCGGTCTTGGCGAGGTATTCGCCGTAGAAGACCTGCCCCTCAAGGTCGGCGAGGGAGGAGACCTGCTTCTTGGCCTCCATGAGCTTCTCGCAGGCACGGCGGCAGGCCTCGCCCGTGACGAGTGTCTGGCGCGAGCCGGAGGTGTCGCCGGAATCCGGCGCGATCCATGTGTTGCTGCGTTCGTAGACGATGTCGTCGCGGCTCAGGTCGGTGTTCGAGACGATCATCTGCACGAGCACCGTGCCGAGCCCCTGACCGATGCAGGAAGCGCCGGTGTAGATGTGCAGCTTGCCGTCGGCCTCGACGATCAGCTTACAGCGGCCGGTGTCGGGGATGCCGACGCCGACGCCCGCGTTCTTCATCGCGCAGGCAAGGCCGACCGGCTTCCCGGCGGCGACGGCCTCGTCGTAATAGGGCTTGATGACCTCGAGCGTTTCAACCAGGCCGGTCGAATCGTCCACGATCTGCCCGTTCGGCAGGACGCCCCACGGCCGGATGGCGTTGCGCATCCGGATCTCCCACGGGGAGATCCCGATCTCATCGGCCATCATGTTCAGCAGCGTCTCAATGGCGAAGCAGGTCTGCGTCACGCCGAAGCCGCGGAACGCACCGGCGGGCGGGTTGTTCGTGTAATACGCGGTGCCCTCGATCTCAAAATTCTCGTAGGCATAAGGCCCGGCGGCGTGCGTGCAGGCGCGCTCGAGCACCGGACCGCCGAGGGAGGCAAACGCGCCGGTGTCGGAGGCGACCTTCGCCTTGACGCCGAGGATCTTGCCGTTCTCATCGCAGCCGATGGTGAAATCCATCTCGAAATGGTGACGCTTCGGATGGACGAGCAGAGATTCCTGACGGCTGAGCTTGACCTTGACGGCGCGTCCGGTCAGGCGCGCCAGCATGGCCGCGTGATGCTGCACGGACATATCCTCCTTGCCGCCGAAGCCGCCGCCGACAAGGGCGTTCTGCACCTTGCATTTCTTGTCGCCGAGCACCATCGTGCATTCGTGCAGCGTGGTGTGCGAGGACTGGTCGGTCGTATAGAGGAAGACGTCGCCGTCGTCGTCGATATAGGCCACGGCGCACTCCGGCTCGAGGAAGGCGTGCTCCGTCCACGGCGTCTCAAAGTGATGGGAGATCACGTGCTTCGCCTTGGCGATCGCCTCCGTGGCGTTGCCGCGGCTGACGTGCTTATAGGCCTGCACGTTCGTCGTCTCCTCATCGAAGACCAACTCCTTGTCTGTCGCCGCCTCCTGAATGTTATGCACGGCGGGCAGAACCTCATAGTCGATCTTGACGAGCTTTTTGGCCTTCTCAAGAATTTCCTGCGTCTCTGCCACGACCAGACAGAGCGGGTCGCCGAGGTAATGGATCAGACCGCCGATCGGGATCAGGGTGTATTGGTCGTGCTTCAGGTGGCCGACCTTGATCTCGCCGGGAATGTCTGCGGCGGTATAGACGCCGATCACGCCGGGCAGCCTGAGCGCCGCCGACGGGTCGATGCCGCGCAGCCGCGCGCGCGGGTATTTCGAGCGCACGGCCGAGCCGTAGCACATGCCGTCGAGATAATAATCGTCGGGATATTTGCCGTAGCCGAGCACCTTTTCCTCCACGTCGAGACGGTGCACGCGCGAGCCGATCCTCCAATCGGTCGTCGAGGGGAGGGGGATCTTACCCTCGCGCAGGATCTGCCCGGCCAGCCGGATGGCCGCGACGATCTTGACATAGCCGGTGCAGCGGCAGTAGTTGTTGCGGATGGCGAAACGGATCTGCGCCTCCGTGGGGTCGGGGCATTTGTCCAGAAGTCCCTTGCCGCAGAGCACCATGCCGGGGATGCAGAAGCCGCACTGGACGGCACCGGCCTCGCCGAAGGCGAAGGTGAACGCGGCCTTTTCAAAGTCGCTCAGACCCTCGACCGTGAGCACGTGCTTGCCCTCAAGGCGCTCCGTGTCGGGAATGCAGGCGCGGCAGGGCTCGCCCTCGATCAGAACGGTGCAGGCGCCGCATGCGCCCTCGCTGCATCCGTCCTTGACCGAAGTCAGGCGCAGCTCGTCGCGCAGGTAGCGCAGAAGCTTTTGCTTCTTCGCAACCGTGACCTCTTTGCCGTTTACGAAAAATGTAGACATGCGTATGACCTCTTTTCTTGTTTGTGCAGAAAGCACAAACAGGAGTGGGAAAAATCAAAATCTTTTGACGCACTTATTATACAATAAAATAAATTGTGCCGCAAGGTGTGGGCGCTATCCTTTTTGCAGAATAGCGCCAAAAAGCGGCAATATTCGCTGAAAATGATATGTGAAATTGCTGCCCATCCGTTTAATTCGACGATGGCGAACTGCCGCGCGGATACGGTGAATATGCCGCAGCGGTCATGCCTCCGGCAGATCGCGCATGGTCAGACTGATGCGCTTGCGCTTTTCGTCGACCTCGAGCACGCCGACGCGCACGACGTCGCCGACCCGCACGACCTCGGACGGGTGCTTGATGAAGCGGTTGCAGACCTGCGAGATGTGCACAAGGCCGTCCTGATGCACACCGATGTCGACGAAAACGCCGAAATCGATCACGTTGCGCACCGTTCCGGTCAGCACCATGCCGGGCTTGAGATCCTTCAGCTCCAGCACATCGCGGCGCAGAATGGGCGCGGGCAGCTCGTCGCGCGGGTCGCGGCCGGGCTTTTGCAGCTCCTTGGCGATGTCCAGCAGGGTCGGGACGCCGACGCCGCAGGTCTCGGCCGCCCTCTGAACGCCGTAACGCTCGAGGCGCCCGCTCAGCCCGTCGAGCTTGCCGGAGGCGGCCTCGGCGGTCGTATAGCCGCAGAGCGTCAGAAGCGTCTCGGCGGCCGCATAGGACTCCGGGTGCACGCCGGTGTGGTCGAGCAGCTGCTTGCTCTCCGGAACGCGCAGGAAGCCCGCGGCCTGCTCATAGGCCTTCCGGCCGAGCTTCGGAACCTTGAGCACCTGCTTGCGCGCCGTGAAGATACCGTTTTCCTCACGGTAGGCAACGATGTTTTTTGCGGTCGTGGCGTTCAGACCGGCCACGCGCCGCAGCAGGGAGGCCGAGGCCGTGTTCAGGTCGACGCCGACGGCGTTGACGCAGTCCTCCACGACGCCCGAAAGCGTCTCGTCGAGGCGTTTCTCGGGCAGATCGTGCTGATATTGCCCGACGCCGATGGCCTTCGGATCGATCTTGACCAGCTCGGCCAGCGGATCCTGCATCCGGCGTGCGATGGAGACCGCCGAGCGCAGATTCACGTCGTACTGAGGAAATTCCTCTGCGGCAAGCGGAGAGGCGGAATAGACGGAGGCGCCTGCCTCCGAGACGATCATATACGAGACCCCCGGCACCTGCGGCAGCAGCTCGCAGACGACCTGCTCGGTCTCGCGCGAGGCCGTGCCGTTGCCGATGGCCAGATGCTCGACATGGTGCTTGCGGATCAGCGCGACCAGACGGCGGATGGCCTCCTCACGGCGATTCGTAAAGGTCGGATAGACCACGGCCGTGTCGAGCACCTTGCCGGTGGGGTCGACGACGGCGACCTTGCAGCCGTGGGCATAGCCGGGGTCAAGCCCCATCGTCACATGCCCCTTGACCGGCGGCTGCATCAGCAGCGGACGGAGGTTCAGGGCAAAGTTGGCGATCGCGCCCTCGTTGGCCTCGTCGGTCAGAGCGCTGCGCAGCTCGCGCTCCATGCTCGGGGCGATGAGGCGGTCATAGGCGTCCTCGGCGGCTGCGCGGACAAAGGCGTTTGCACGGCTGCCGGGCAGCAAGACCGCGCGCCGGACGGCAATGAGCGCCTGCTCCCGGTCGGTATCCAGACTGACCTTCAAAAAACCCTCGCGTTCGCCGCGGTTGAGCGCAAGGATCTGATGCCCCTGCAATTTACTGACGGGTTGCCGAAAATCAAAATACAGGCGATAGACCGCGCCCTCCTCCTCCTTGCCCTCGACAACGGCCGAGCCTGCGGCGGACTGCCGCCGCATGAGCTGGCGCAGGGTCTTGCGGATCGCGGCGTCGTCGGAGATCGTCTCGGCGACGATGTCCGAGGCGCCGGCCAGCGCGGCCGCGACGTCGTTCACGCCCTTCTCCGGGTCGACATATTCCGCAGCCAGCACCTCCGGCTCGGGCAGGTCGCGCCCCTGCGCAAAAAGCAGCTCGGCGAGGGGCTGCAAGCCCTTCTCGCGGGCGATCGTCGCGCGCGTGCGGCGCTTCGGCTTATACGGGCGGTAAAGATCCTCCAGCTCGGCCAGCGTTTTTGCGGCCTGAATGGCGGAAGAAAGCTCGTCGGTGAGCTTCTCCTGCGCGGCAATGGAGCGCGTGATCTCGTCGCGGCGCTGCGCCAGATTGCGCAGATAGATCAGCCGGTCGGCAAGCGTGCGCAGGGCCGTGTCGTCCATGCCGCCGTGCAGCTCCTTGCGGTAGCGCGCGATAAAGGGGATCGTGTTGCCCTCGTCGATCAGGGTCACGACATTTTGCACATAGCTCGCCGGGCAATTCAGCTCGGCGGACAGCTGTTGAATCAGTTCTTCCATGAAAACCTCCGGTTTGAGTTGTGCATATAATTAAATTATATCAGAAATTGCGAAAAAAAGAAAGCACCCGTTGCAATCGTGCGCCGATTATGATAGAATGTATTTCGTAGAAAAACAATTTATGCAATTTGCATATGAGAGGCGGACGAATATGGACAAAATGCCAAAGTATTTTATTGTGGAGGCGCGCGCGCTGCCGGAGGTCTTCCGCAAGGTCGCCGAGGCCAAATGGCTGCTGGAGAACGGCGAGGTCGCGACGGTCGGCGAAGCGACGAAGGCGACCGATATCAGCCGCAGCGCGTTTTATAAATATCGCGACAGCATTGCCCCGTTTGAAAACCTGATGGCCGGACGGATCCTGACCTTCCAGCTGATCCTGCGCGACGTTTCGGGGCTGCTCTCGGCGATTTTGTCGGTCTTTGCGCAGTACGGCGCGAATATTCTGACGATCAACCAGACCATTCCCAGCAACGGGACGGCCTCGGTGACGGTATCGGCGGAGACGAATGGCGTCAGCGAGGGCGTGGAGGCGCTTCTGCGCGCCCTTGCCGCGATGCAGGGCGTCCTGAAGGCGGAGATCCTCGCGGGATAAAAGCAGACTTGCGGAAAAGCCGCCGTGGCAGTTCAAGCCTGCCCCAGCGGCTTTTGTTGTAGCAAGAGACCCACCGGCATGGCCGGTGGGTCTCCAAAATCCGGTATGGCTTATCGCACGGAGTTGACGGCGGCGAGGAAGACCGGCAGCTGCGTCTGGTTGTCCCAGATCACCAGCAGGAAGGGGTGATCCAGCACGACGGAATACGTCTCCCGAAGCCCCATCATCTCGATCTCTTCGACGGTCGAGGCAGCGGCCTTTGTGCCGTTCTCGTCGACGCGGAGCACCGCACTGTGCAGAACGCGTCCCACGGAAAGATCCTGCTTGCCATCGATGCCGGAGAGATCGGCGGAATCGTCGAACAGGTCGTTGATCCCCAGCGCGCGCAGCGCGTCGGCAAGCGCACAGTCGCTCTTCAGCTCGAGCTGCGGCAGAACGGTCTGCACCGGATCGTCCGACGCGCCGTCGATCAGCGCGCGCAGGGCGTCGCCGTCAAGCTTCTGCACATAGTCGTCCAGAGAGCCGTTCGGCAGGATCGCTGCAAGAGAATAGCGCCCACCCGCATAGGGCTTGAGGAAGCCGGTGGCGCTGCCGTCCTTCAGATAGAGCGCTTCCTCCGAGCTCATCATGCGCGCGTTCTGCTCCGAGCCGTCGGCAGCGTAGAACACGCCATCCCAGATCGCGTCCTCGGAATAAGGCTCGACCCATTTCCCGTCGAAGCACAGGGCGTTGACGAGGTAGAGCGCGGCGTCGGAGCGAAGCTCCTTGAGCATTTCGGGGATGCGCTGATCGGTGTGGTCGGAGATCCACTGGTTGATGTCGGTGCGCGTGCTCTCGTCAAAGGGCGCGGCGTAGGCGTCTGCACCGTAGTAGTCCGCGCAGGCCTGCAGGAAGTCCGACGAGACCTCGAGCGAGCCGTCATCGCGGAACCAAAGTGCATTGGCGTTCTGGAAGGCACTGTCCGGCTGCACGGCAGCGAACGCCTTGTTCAGCTCGGCGATCGGCATACCGAGCGCGAGCTCGAGCTGCTGCAGCGTCTCACCCTTGGCGCCGTTGGCGGTCATGCCGAGCGCCTGCATCACGCTGTAGGGGGAGAGCACAACGGTCTTGCCGCTTTCGGCGGCATTTTTCAGCAGCGCGACGGAAAAATCGGTCGCCGCCTTGGACAGCGAGCCGGTGTCGGACGCATCCGCGACGGGCTTGGCGGTGATGTTCGCCATCAGATTCACGCTCACACCGGCTGCATTCGGGATCGGCGCGGCAGGGCTTGCGGCACAGCCGCCGAGCACGAGTGCTGTCAAGAGAAGCAGTGCGATGAGTTTTTTCATGATAATCCTCCTCCGTGTTGTTTTGGATGTCCTTATGACGCTCCCACAGGGAAAAGGTTCCCGAATTTTTTCGGAAATGCGGCTGCGGAGACGTCCGCTCTTTCCGGGACGTCTCCGCAGTGCCTCTTGATGCTTATGGAACCTCTGAATCAATCGGCTGCGGCGCTCAGCGGGTCTTTTGCCCCAGCTTAT
>URCY01000021.1 GCA_900546415.1 uncultured Eubacteriales bacterium | reverse complement strand
AACCTCAATTTGGAAACAAAATCCCTCGCTGACCACTCTTGCGATTTAATCAGAGGTTCCCTAATTATTTGCGTTTTTGTCTCTACCCCAACTATTGACATATAGCCAGAAACCGCACCCCATTCGTTGTCCGACGAATGGGGTGCGGTCGGTTTTATCGGCTGCTGTTTCCGGTTTATAATTCGACCCACTGCTGCGTGCAGGCGGAGGTAAGGATCGCGCTGCACAGCACCATCTCGCGCAAACCGTCCGCGAAGGTCGCGTATTGTCCGTTCTGTGCGGCCGCGTAGATCTGGCGGAAATTATGCTTAAATGCGTCCGGAAAACCCTCCACATGGCCTCCGGGATAAGAATCCACTTCGCGCGCACCGGAGGAGAGCAGGGACGGATCCTTGGCTGCAATGCGGTTAAAGCCGTCGCGCCGTCCGATCCAAAGTTCGTTGAGCCGCTCCGTGTCCAGATGCAGCGCCTGCCGCGTTCCCGCAACGGAGAGCGTCATCTGATTTTTTCTTCCGGCGAACATCTGCGAGACGACAAGGCTCCCCTTCACGCCGCCCTCCAGCTCCATGAGAATCTGCGCGTAATCCTCCGTGTGTACGCGGAAGGGTTCTCCCTTCGACGCCGCACCGGAAAACGTCTCCGCCTTGCCCGTCGGACGGAAGCGCTCGGGGTAGAACGTCGCAAAGTCGGCAAGGACGCGCGTGATGCGTCTGCCGGTCACATATTCCGCCGTGTCAAGCCAGTGCGAGCCGATGTCTGCCACGGCGCGCGACGCGCCGCCGTCCGCCGTCTCCAGACGCCAGCTGTAATCCGTCTGGTAGAGCAGCCAATCTTGCAGGTATTCGCCGTGCACCGACAGCAGACGGCCAAGATCGCCCGCCGCGACCATTTCCTTCATCTGCCGAACCATCGGATAGCAGCGCGAATGGAAATTGACGGCATGAATGCGGCCGTTCTCCCGCGCAAGGCGACAAAGCTCCTTCGCCTCACCGACGGTGACGGCCAGCGGTTTTTCGCACACAACGTTGACACCGTGCGTCAGTGCGTAGGAGGCGATCGCAAAGTGCGTCTGGTTCGGCGTGCAGACGTGCACAAAATCGAGGTCACACTCGTCGATCATCCTGCGATAGTCGTCGTAGGCCTTCTGGACGTACAGTCTCTTCGCAAGGGACGCGCAGTCGACATCATTGCATAGCGCGACGACCTGCACGTTGCCAAGGCGGCGCAGCGCCTCAATATGTGCGGCGCCGATAAAGCCCACGCCGATCACACCGGTTCTGAATTGTTTCATGTCCAGCCTCCTATTCCAGTATAAATCGCAGTGCCTGCGGCGGACATATTTGCTCGCAGGCAGGCCGCAACCCATGCCGCACGCGGTCGATGCAGCCGTCGCATTTTTCGATCCTTCCGTCGGCATCAAAACGGATCGCGTCAAAGGGGCACGCCTGCGCGCATTTTCCGCAGCCGATGCAGGCCTCCTTGTTTGCAAGGACCAGCCCACGCTCCCTTGTAAAGCAGCCGACGGGACAGACCTCCATGCAGCGCGCCTTTGCGCAGTGCATACAGCCGTGCATTTTCCTTGAGAACGTCCAGCGCTCCCCCGTTTTCTTCTCCGTTTCCGTAACGCTGCGCCAAGCGCAGACCTTGCCCCGGCCGCGCGGCAGGTCGTTCTCGTCGATGCACGCGACCGCGCAGGCCTGACACGCGCTGCACGCCTTCGGATCAAACCGTACCATGCTCGCCCTCCTCCCGCACACGAACGATCCGGCAATGCGTCAGCCGGAAAGACGGGAACCCCGTATAGGGATCCAGATTCTGATTGCTGTAAAGATCGTTGATATCCGCCTCGGAATAGCTATGGAAAGCGTAAACGTCGTCGGGGCGCACCTTCGCGGTGCACTTTGCCCGCAGGATAACGCTGCCAAGTTCGTTTTCTACGCGCACGCGATCCCCGTTTTCGATCCCGTATGCGCGCGCCGTATCCGGATGCAGCTCCAAAACCGGCTCCGGAACGAAGTCGCGCAGCATTTTCACATGGTTCAGGCGCGAATTGAGCGCAGTCGGGAAGCGCACCCCGCTGATCAGGTGCAGCGGATAGCGCGCATCGGCATACGGATCCGGCGTTTCCCACGTGGGGATCGCAGACAGATCGGGGCAGTAGCGCTCGACAAGACCGGAGGCGATCTCAAACTTGCCGCTCGGCGTGTCGTAGCCCTTCGCCGTGTAATCTCCGGGAATGTATTTTTTATAGTTTTTCATCTTCACCGGCAGATCGTGCGCCTGCAACGTCGCTGTCGTCCAGCCGGTATCTTGCAGGATCGCGTCGACCCAGTCCTGATAGGGATGCTTTTGCAGCAGCTCGTCGTCCATGTCCAGCTTCGGCGCAAGGAGTTGCAAAATCTCCAGATCGGACTTGCTCTCCCCCACGCGTGCGACGGCAGGTCTGGAATAGTAGCCGTAGCCGTTGGGGTAGCAGCGAAATTCCTCGCGTTCAAAGCTCGTGCAGGCGGGCAGCACAATGTCGGCCAGCTTCGCCGTATCGGTCAAAAACAGCTCACTGAGCGCGAAAAAGTCTGTATCTTGAAGGATCGCCTGCCGCAGCTGCTCCGGCTGCGGGAACATTCGATAATTCATGCCCATGCCGAAAATACCATGGATCCGGAACTCGCGCTCACCGCGCAGGTAAGCAGGCAGCTCATTGGCCTGCGCTTCGTTATAGGTGTTCCACAGCGGGAAGCGCTCATTTCCGATCTTCGGCGCGCCCTTGGGGTAGCGCGACCACATAAACTCCGCCTCGTGCGTTTCATAGCCGGCGTAACGATGGTTGTATGTGTAAAAAATGGGCAGGCAGCCGCCCTCGCGATCGTAATTTCCGGTCAGCGCGTTGAGACAGGTAATGGCACGATAGCTCTGAAAGCCGTTGTATTTCTGCGTGATGGTTCCTGCCGTTTCGGAGATCGCGGCACGCTTTGCCGTGGCATAGAGCTTGGTCGCCTCGAAGATCAGCTCCTCCGGCGCGCCGGTAATCTGACTGACACGCTTTAGGTCAAACTGCTTTACATATTCCGCCCACTGCGCGAAACCGACCGTGTGCTCCTGCAAAAACGCGCGATCCTCCCACCCGTTCTGAAGGATCAGGTTCGCCATGCCGAGCGCAAGCGCGCCGTCGGTGCCCGGGTGGATCTGCAAGAACAGATCCGCCAGGTTTTCCGTCGCGGGCGTGGTGCGCACGTCAATGATGACGATCTTCATACCCTCCCGCTTGCGCTGCAAAAAATACGGCACGTTGGGTGAGTTGGAATAATAGGGATTCAGCCCCCAGCCCAAAAGGACGTCGGCATGGTCGGTATCGGGCCACGAGAGCGTTCCGACATTCGCGTCCCACGCAAGATGGGTCGCCGTCTGGCAGGTGCAGCCATCGCCGACGAGGCTCGGCGAACCGAAGGAAAACGCAAGACGCGACAGATACGTCTTCTGCCATTTCCCGTAGCCGTTCATGAACAAGACGCTGTGCGCTCCGTGCTCCCGCTTGATGCGGTTGAGCCGCTGTGCGACCGTGTCTATGGCCTCCTGCCACGAGATCTCTTCGAACTGACCGCTGCCGCGCGGACCGACGCGCCGCAGCGGGTGCAAAACGCGATCGTCCCGATAGATATAATCCTTATATGCCGCGCCCTTGGTGCAGAGCCTTCCCTTGCTGTAGGGATGCTCCGGACAGCCCTCCACCTTGATGAGCCTGCCGTCTTTCACGTAGGCATTGACACCGCAGTGATGCTGCGGCGAGCAGATGTCGCACGTGGTTTTACATATTTGGATGCCCTCTGAGGGGATCTTGTTTGCCATTGCCGTTCACCCCATATAGCTCGCGATATACTTCCGACTGATCTCAATGGATTTCAGAATATCCTCCGTGCAGGACTCAAAGGCCTTGTCCTCGATCTCGATGCAAACATAGCCGTCATAGCGAATGTCATGCAGGGCGGAGACGAATTTGCCCCAGTCGATGTCGCCCTGTCCGAGGATCTTCGGGATATGGAAGCGTGCGGGATAGTTAAACATACCGTAGCGATAGACACCCTCCGCATTCATCTTGACATCCTTCAAATGCACGTGTAAAATGCGCTCTTTGTATTCATACAGCGGACGGATGTAGTCCGTCCCCTGCAGGAGCATATGGGAGGGATCATAGTTCAGACCGAAATTCGGCAGCGGGATCTTTTCGAACATAATGTCCCAGATATAGGGGCAGTGCGCCAGATTGGTGCCGTTGGGCCACTCGTCTCTTGTGTAGTACATGGGGCAGTTCTCGATCGCGATCTCAACGCCCCGCTCGTAGGCGTACTGCACGATCGGCGGCCACAGCTCCAGCATCAGCGCGATGTTTTCCTCCGGACACTTTGTTGTGTCGCGCCCGATAAAGGTCGTAACGCGATTGACCTGCATCAGCGCAGCCGCGTCGATCACGCGGTAGAGGTGCCGGGTATAAAAGTCCCGCTTTTCAAGGTCGGCATCCATCGGGTTCGGATAGTAGGCAAGCGCGGAGATCTCGACACCGCGCTGCGCCGCGTAGTCGCGGTAGTAGGCGGCCTTTTCCTTCGTGAGCGTGCCGACGTCGATATGCGTCACGCCGGCATAGCGGCGAATCGCCTTTCCGATCGGCCAGCAGGCGACCTCGACGCAGGTCATGTTATACTGCGCAGCGCAATCAATGAGCTGCTCAAATGTATAGTCGGCAAGAATCGAGCTGACAAGTCCCAGCTTCATTATGTGCAAATCCTCCTAATTTTTTTACTGACGCACCGCTTTGTCTCTGTTATACAGGGTCAGCACGCCGATGATCACAAGTCCTTTGATAATATTCTGAATGCAGTCCTTTACGCTGAGCACCGCAAGGCAGTTATTGAGCACCACCATGAACAGCGCTCCCGCGATCGTCCCGAAATAAGAGCCTTTGCCGCCGGTCAGCACCGTTCCGCCGATCACGACCGCCACGATCCCCTGCATGGTATACACGTCCAGCATAGAGGTGGAAACGTATGTAAAATATCCCGCGGCGATGAAGCCGGAGAGGCAGTAAAGGATGCCCGCAAGCACATAGGTCAGAACGACCACGCGGCCGCTTGCGATGCCCGCGTAGCGTGCAACGGAGCTGCTGTCGCCCACCAGATAGAGCCTGCGGCCGTACTTGGTATGGCGCAGGAGCAGAAAGAGCAGCAGCGCCAGCGCGGCACAGTAAAACAGCACTGCGGGGAAAATGCCGAGCACGCGGTAAGAAAGCGCCCTGTTCAGCGATGGCGCGGCCGATCCGGTCGGTTTTCCCTCCGTAATGATAAATTGCAAACGCGTGACCACATTGGATATCGCGTAGGTGATGATCATAGACGGCAGCTTAATGCGCGTCACACCGATCCCGTTGAGCAGTCCGAAAAACGCGCCGAGAAGAATGCTCATCAGCACGCACAAAAGGACGTTCTGGTCTTTTCCGTTCATCATCTGCACGGATAGGATCGACGTGAGCGACATGATGGAACCGGCTGACAGGTCGATGCCGGAGCCGGTCAGGACGACCATGGTCTGACCCGCGCCAGAAATGGCTAAGAGCGAAGTCAGCGCAAGGATCGAGCCGAAGGCATTTTTATTGAGCGACTTCGGATTGAGCAGGATATTGACCGCAAAGACCGCTGCGGCCATCAGCAGCGCCATCAGCACCACATTTTTTTGCACGAAGCTCTGCGCCCGTTGGCGAAGCGGATTTTTAGTCTGCATCCTTCTTTTCCTCCCTTAGCGCAAGGTATTTTATCTGCTGCCTGATCGAGTTCATCATTGCGCGGTTGGCAAAGACCGTCAGCACGAGTGCCAGCAGGATGATCATGTCGGAGGCAAAGTTTTGCCAATAGGTCGTGACGGAAAAGCCCGGGATCCTGCGGCAGAGCAGATTAAAGGTCTGCGAAACGCCGTTTTGCGTCAACACCAGGATCAGCGCCCCGAAGAACGCGCAGGAGAGGCTCCCCCAGCCACCGCTGAGCGCGATCCCGCCGAGGATGCAGGCGGCGACCGTCTTGAGGCCGTACACCTCGCCCGCGTTGGGGTCGCCGGAGGCAGTCATCGCCGTCATGCACAGGCCGGCAATGCCGTTGATCACGCCGGCGATCAGGTAGGTCTTCATGCGCGTTGCGGAAGTGTTGACGCCGGAGGAATAGGCGTGGCGCAGATTTCCGCCGGTCGCGTAGAGCGCCCTTCCAAAGCGCGTGCGCTTCAAATAGACCCAAAAAAGCAGCACGCCGGCAAGGATCAACGCGGAGAATGGAAGGAAACCAAGAAGGAGCGAATCGTACGTTTTGTAGATGTACGAGGGCACCGTTCCCTGCGGCTTGGGCATGATCAGGACGTTCAACCCCTTGACGACGAACACCATCGCATAGCACGAAAGCAACACGGGAATGCGGAGATATGTCGTGATCAGGCCGTTAAACAGCGAAACGGCCACGCAGGCGAGCACCGCCAGCACCCAACCGACCCAGAGCGGCGTGCCGAAGGTCTGCGGCACCATGATCGCAATGACATTGCCCAGCGATACCTGCGCACCAACGGAAAAGTCGACCACACCGCTCATCATCAGCAAGCCTTGCGACATCGTGATAAGGATCAGCGGGGTGTTTTTTGCGATGATCGTATTGATGTTGTTGACATAGAAGAATTTTTCGGGCGTCTGGATGACGACGTTGAGCGCAAAAATGAACAGGAAGATCATCAGGCCGGAAAAATAGGGTGCGGATTTCAGCCGCAGCAAGCTCTTTTTCATTGCTTATCTCCCTCCGTCATTCCGATCATGGCACGCACAAGGTTTTCCTCCGTGCGCCGTTCCCCCGTCAAAACGTCGACCGCCTTGCCCTCATAGAATACATAGATCCGATTGCACACGGACAGCAGCTCCTCGCTGTCGCTGGAGACCAGAACGACCCCCATGCCCTGTTCGCTGCAATCGTGCAAGATCCGGTGGATCTCGCGTCTTGAATTGATATCGACCCCCTTGGTCGGATCGTTGAGCAGCAGGAGCTTCGGCTGCACCGCCACGCTGCGCGCCACCGCGAGCTTCTGCTGATTTCCGCCGGAGAGTGAACTTGCGCTGTCGTCCAGCGCGCCGATCTTGATTGCGTAGCGCTGCACCGCCTCCTGTGCTGCGCGGCGCACACTGCGGTTGGACACCCAGTGCCAGGCGCTGCCCAGCGCCATCTCGCCCGCCGTAAGGTTCTCTTCGATGCTGCGCAGAGAAAAGACCGCTTCCCGCGTCCGGTCACCGGAAACATAACAGATGCCGCGGCGAACCGCACGATCCGTACTGCGCAGCTTCACGGGCTTCCCCTCAAAGCGCAGCGTCCCCTTCTCTGGCTGTAGCGCCCCGTAGAGCGCCTTAATGTACTGCGTCTGTCCCTGTCCCTCCAGGCCGCCGATGCCGACGATCTCCCCTTTGTTTACATGGAGACTGATGCCCTTGACCTGCGGATGGAGCACCAGTTCTTCCGCGCTCAGAAGCGCCGCCGTTTCCACGGGCGCGGGTGCGGCGCAGCTCTCGCCCTCGCCGCTGACGCACGTGCCCGTCATATAGAACACGACGTCGTTCAGGGGCAGGCGATCCATTGCCTCTTGGATCACCGTTTCGCCGTTTCGGAAGATCGTCGCACGGTCGCACAGACGGTAGATCTCATTCATGCGGTGCGTCACGATCAGGATACTCGTTCCCTTCTCGCGCTCCTCCCGCAAAACCGCAAACAGCGCCTCGACCTCATCGTGGTGCAGCGCAGCCGTCACCTCGTCGAGCAAGAGGAACTTCGGCGCGCGTTCCAGCGCCTTCGCAACCTCTACCATGCTCTGCTCCGACGGAGAAATGTTTTGCACGAGCGCTTCAGGACTGCATTTGATCTGCAGTCGGTCAAGCAGTGCGCAAACCCTTTCGCGCTGCCTGCGGCGGTCGATCAGTCCTGCCTTTCCACATAGCTCATGGCCAAGGAGGATATTGTCCATGACGCTCATCTGCGGCAGGAGGCTCAGCTCCTGATAGGCAACGGCGATCCCGAAGCGCCGTGCGTCAAAAACGGAATTGATCTGGATCGGTTCCCCGTCGAGAAGCATCTGCCCCGCATTTGCCCTCAGCACGCCGCCCATTATTTTTACGATGGTAGATTTCCCGGAGCCGTTAGAACCAAGTAAAGCCTGGATCTCTCCTGGCTTTACCTGTAAGGAGGCTCCATTGAGTGCTCTTACGCTACCAAAGTGTTTTTCTATGCTGCGCATTTCAAACACGGTAATGCCTCCCTTGTATTTTTTACTTCTTGAAATACGCCTCTCTGACTTCGTCAAGCGTCAGCCAATCGGTCGCAACCGCAGTGTCGGCAAGGCCTTCCAGATCCGCAAGTCTCTCGTCCTTGGTCTCATAGGTGATCGTCCAGTTCGGAGCCGCGACGATATTGCCCTCGGAATTGAGCTTGCTCTCGTCGATCTGACCGCCCTGTGCAAGGCAGAGGGCAACGTTCAGCGCCGTTACGCCGATTCCGGGAGGGTTGGCGATGCAGAAGAACGGAAGTACCTCCTCGTTCTCGTTGATCTTGCACAGACGGCGGATCGCACCGACCGTGATGTCACCGGAGATCGCCTTCGGATAACCGACTTTATTGTCCTCCAGCGCGTTGAGGATTCCGTTGAGCGCGATCTGGCTCAAAATGCCGTCATACTCGATGCCGCTGGAAATAACCTCACTCATTTTCTGGTAGGAAGTCGCATCGTTCCATTCGTTGTAAGCCTCGAAGACGATCTCAATGCCGCCCTCTTCAAGCACCTTGCGGTATGCGCTCTCACGCAGCTCGGAAGCGGAGTTGCCCTGTTTGCCGTTGAACATAACGACCTTTGAGCCTGCACCCAGCGTATCGACCATGAATTGTGCCTGCTGCTGTGCCCATGCGTACTGGTCGTTTACCACACTGATAACCCTATCGGAGGAGTAAACGCAGTCGGCGCAGACGACGGTGATGCCCGCGTCAAGTGCTTTTTCGATCTCGGCGTCGATGCCGGTGCTGGAGATGGGGTTGATGATAAGGATGTCCACGCCGTCGTTGATGCACTGCTGGATCTGCTGCGACTGCGTTGCGGCGTCGCCGTTGGAGCAGTAGGTATAGTACTCGGAGATCAGGCCGCTTTCTTTGTACTGCGCCACAACGGTGTTCAGGTTCTCTTCATAGATTGCACGGAACGGGGTGTCGAGCGTGGGATTGTGGGAAGCAACGACAAAGCCCTTTTTCTTTGGCGTGTCGTCCTTCTTGTCTGCCTTTTTGGTGCAGGCTGCCAAGGTCAGCAGCATTGCACAGGCCAATACGAGCGCGATTACTTTTTTCATGTTCATTGCCTCCTGTTTATTTTCATTTTTTCATTGTGGCTTCTTAATTGTACATCACTATTTTCATTTTTTCAAGTCATTCTTTGCATTTTTCTGCTCTTGTTTTACGTTTTCGTCTGATAATACAAATTTTATCGTATCTTTTTGTTCAATTTGCCAAATTCGTGAAAATTTTTTCATAAATTTCATTTTCATCCTTTACATTCTTTTCATTCTTTGCTATAATCGTGTCATCACGAGGCAGTCGATGCAAGGAGAGTTAAGAACCCATGGAAAAGAAAGCAACGATTTCGGACGTCGCCAAATTGTCCGGCGTATCCGTCGCAACCGTCTCCCGCGCCCTTAACCATCCGCACCTATTAAAGGAAACGACATTGCAGCGCGTTTATCGCGCCGTCAAGGAGACCGGCTTTGACAACCTCGCGCCGCTCCTTCGGCCGGAAGACGTCCTCCCCGCCAGAAACAAGCTGTTTTTGATCGTTGTCCCCCACCTGCAAAACCTCTTTTACTCCAAGGTGATCACCGGCATTTCCGATTCCGCGCTGCGTCAGAATTCGCAGGCCATTATCTATCAAACCAGCAGCGCCTTTCATCCTGACGCGCTTTTTTCGCTCGTCGAAGCGCTGCGTCCCTCCGGGCTTGTTTTGCTCGACCCGGTCCTGGACGCGGAGCGCCTTACACAGATCGACGCCATCGTGCCGACCGTCCAATGCTGCGAGTTTTTGCCCGACTGCAATGTCTCATACGTCTCCATCGACGACTTTAGCGCAACAAAAAGCCTGATCCAGCTGATGCTCAGCAAGGGGCTGCGCCGCATTGCTCTGCTCAACGGCCCGCAGCGCTTTAAGTACGCGCGTCAGCGCAAGGAGGGTTATCTCTCGGCCTATAAAGACCTTGGGCTTGTGCCGGAGGAATCTCTCATGGTCACCCTGCCGGACATCTCTTACGCGGCCGCTTTTTCCGTCATGACACAGCTGCTGGGCTGCTCCAACCCGCCCGATTCCTGCTTTGCCGTTTCCGATATTTTGGCCGCGGCAGCACTCAAGGCGGCAAAACGTGCCGGACTGCGCGTACCGGAGGATTTCCGCATCGCCGGTTTTGACAACACCTATCTCTCCACACTCTGCGACCCTGCGATCACAACGGTCAGTCAGCCCGGCTATCAGCTTGGCTTTGTCGCGGGCGAGCTGCTCATGGAAAAGATCGCAAATCCGGAAGCTCCGCCCAGCCAGATCCTGCTCGACACGGAGCTGATCATCCGCGACTCCCTATGACGGCAGAGTTTACGAGTTTCCTCCTCATGGGCGGTAAAAGCCGCCGCATGGGGCAAAACAAGGCGGAGCTGCTCTATGACGGACTTCCCTTTTGGCGGCGCATCGCGTCCGCACTCGCGCCGAACGTGTATATCTCCGCAGACAAAGGCGGCTTTCCGCTCCCTGTCGTCAAAGACGAGCGTCCGAACTGCGGCGCGCTTGGGGCGATGATCTCCTGCCTGCGGCAGTGCCCGACGGAGCTTGCATTTTTCTGTGCCTGCGATATGCCGCTTGTCACGCGTGCGCTGCCGGAGTTTCTTGCAAACTGCATCCCGCCGGATGCACAGGCCGCGATACCACAAGCGCGGGACGGTCGCCTCTATCCCTTGTGCGGACTTTACCGTCGGGAAATCCTTCCGCTTATGGAAGCGCAGCTGCAGCGCGGCGAGCTTTGCATCATGCGCCTGCTCTCCCTATGCCGCGTTACCATTCTTCTCCCTCCGAACCATTGGCAGCTGCGCAACATCAATACGCCGGAGGAATACCGGCAGCTGCTCACCGAACCACCGACACGGAAAGACGCCGACAGACCATAATTGAAGTGACCCCAAAAAGTAAGACAAATAATCTTAATAAGAATTGTTCAAGCTGCCGAAAGGGCTTGCTGTCTGTGAATTGCAGGCGGCAAGCCCTTTAGCTTTGCCTTGATTCTGCGGTTGTTGTAGTAATCCAGATATGCAATAAGTTCCTGTTTGAAGTGCTGCATGGAGTGAAACTCCTGCAAATACAGCAGCTCACTTTTGAGCAGCCCGAAGAAATTCTCTATCACCGCATTGTCCAGACAGTTCCCCTTGCGGCTCATGCTCTGCCGGATGCCTTTCTCGCGGAGCATCCGCTGATACTGCTTATGCTGGTACTGCCAGCCCTGATCGGAATGAAGAATCAGGTTTGTTCCGTCCGGAATCTTTGCAAACGCCTTGTCCAGCATGGTGGTTACCATGCTGAGCACAGGACGATCCGATATGGTGTAACTGACCAGATCGCTGCTGTGCAGATCGAGAATCGGGGACAGATAGAGCTTTTCTCCAAACAGGCTGAACTCCGTCACATCCGTGACCCATTTCTGGTTCGGCTTGTCCGCATGGAAGTCCCGATTCAGTAAGTTTGGCGCGATTTTGCCGACTTCGCCCCTGTAAGAACGGTACTTATTCGCTCGAGGAGAGCGTGATTTCCGTCTGCAAATTTACAATTTCTGCCAATAATACGCAGGCGGAAATCACGCTGCCGTAGCAAATATGATGTAAACGCCGCAGCCGTGTAATAAAAATAGACAAAATCCTTTCGACGCCGCAGAAGAATTCGTAAAAAACTACCAAAAATTTTGTCGGAACTGCTTGAAAATCTTTTTGATTTGTGCTACAATTTCATTATGCGAAATGCTTCGCATAAAATAAAGAGGAGGGATATCATGGAAAAGTTTTTCAGGCTAAAGGAAAACAAAACCACGGTGCGTACCGAAATTGTAGCAGGTATCACCACATTCATGGCAATGGCGTACATCCTCATGGTCAACGCCGGCATGTTCGGAGACCTTGACGGTCAAGCCGGTCCGATGTATAACGCTGTTTACATCGCGACTGCCATCTCCGCCGTGTTCGGCACGCTGCTCATCGGCCTTTTGGCAAGACTTCCCCTTGCACAGGCCTCCGGCATGGGCCTCAACGCGTTCTTCGTCTATACCATTTGCTTCGGTCTGGGCTTCACCTACGAGAACGCTTTGGTCATGGTCCTTGTTGACGGCCTCGTCTTCATCCTCCTGACCGTCACCGGTCTCCGCAAGCTCATCTTCGAAGCCATTCCCAAGGCGGTTAAAGGCGCCATCGCAGCCGGCATCGGTCTGTTTATCGCCTTTATCGGCATGCAGAATGTCGGCCTTGTCGTCGATGACGGCGCAACCCTGGTCAACCTGCACTCGTTCAACATCGTGTTCGGCAATGTCACCTGGGGCGATATTATGCCTGTGATCGTTACCATTCTTGCCGTTGTTGTCATCGGCGCGCTGTCCAAGAAGCAGGTCAAGGGCGCTGTGTTCTGGGGCATCATCGGCGGTGCCGTTCTTTACTACCTCCTCGGTTTCACCGTTGCCGGCTTCTATGACGGCTTTGCAGCAAGCCTGTCCTTCAACCCGATTGCGCCGTTCAAGGACTTCTTCAACATCGGCTTCGGCGCCGTGTTTACCAAGGGCTTTGACTTCTCCGCATGGATCGCAGCCAACAGCGTGGGCAGCTTTGTTCTCACCTTCATCTGCTCCATGCTTGCTTTCTGCATGGTCGATATGTTCGATACCCTCGGCACGCTGTTCGGCGCCTGCTCCGTCGGCGGCCTGCTCGACAAGGACGGCAATGTTCCCCGTATGGAAAAGGCGATGCTGGCGGACGCTGTTGCGACCTGCTTCGGCGCAGTTTGCGGCACCTCCACCGTCACCACCTTCGTCGAATCCTCCGCTGGTGTTGCCGAGGGCGGCCGTACCGGCCTGACCTCCGTCGCCTGCGCTGCGATGTTCCTCATCACCATGTTCCTCGCGCCGATCGCGCGCCTGATCCCGTCCTGTGCGACGGCTGCCGCGCTGATCTATGTCGGCATCCTCATGATTGGCGGCGTCAAGGACATCGAGTGGGGCGATCCCGCCACCGCGGTTCCTGCGTTCCTCACCATGGCGATCATGCCGCTTACCTACAATATCTCCTACGGTATTGCCTTCGGCCTGATCTCCTACATCCTGATCAAGCTCTTCTCCGGCAAGATCAAGGAAATCAAGGCAGGCACCTGGGTCATCGGCATTCTCTTCACCGTAATGTTCTTCGTTTCCCACTAATTGCACATGCCACAAAGCCGGGGGTCGCAAGGCCCTCGGCTTTTCTGCGCTGTCCGCGCAGCGGCGCGGTGAGCGGGAAAGAATCCGGTGCCGGGGTGGCGGAGTGATTTCAATTTTTTTCACAGATTTGGAACCTTTTGCCGCGATTTCCGTCAAAAGGGTTCTTCAAAAAATGCGAAAGTGGAAATGATCATAAAACTCCACAAGCTTACCGCAGTGCTGCTGTTGCTGGCGGCTCTGGTGCAGCTGGCAGGCTGCGCCGGGGGCGGCGCGAGCGTCCAACCCTCCGCAGCCTCTGAGCAGCTGCCGGACGAGCCCACTTCCTCGCCTGTATCGGAGGAGCCTGTGTCCGCTTCCGTATCAGAGGACTCTGTGCTCCCGCCCGCGCAGGAGGCCACCTTCACGCAGGCCTCGGCCGATTTTGCCGCCGAGCTCCTGCACCACAGCTTTCAGACGAACGAAAACACGACGCTCTCGCCCTACAGCGTGCTGACGGCGCTGGCCATGGCGGCGGGCGGTGCAAACGGCGAGACGCTGCGTGAAATGGAGACTGTGTTCGGCCTGCCCATTGACCGGCTGAACAGCGCGCTGAAGGATTGCCGCGCGCTGCCCGGTGAGGAGCTGCTCACCGCCAATTCCCTCTGGATCCGCGACGATATCGACGTGCTTCCCGAATATCTGGAATCCAACGAGAGCTTCTACGGCGCGGAGATCTATCGGGCGCCCTTTGACGGCACGACCGTCAAAACGATCAACAACTGGATCGCTGAGCATACGAAGGATCGCCTGAAGGAGGTCATCGACAGCCTCGATCCCACGGCCGCGCTCTGCCTCGTCAATGCGCTGACCTTTGACGACAAGTGGCAGGACGAATTCGAGGAGAATAACATCCGGGAAAAGGAAGTCATCAGACGCCCAATAGCGAATCGGGTCCATGGGAATCTCACCCCTGCCGGGTTCTCCGCCAGCTCCGTAGAGAAGTATCATTATCCCTGCTGCGTTTTATGGCCGTATCCGTAGCTGTCGGATATTTCTGAATGGCTCGGAAACGCTCGCCTCCTTGCTTTCCGTTATCACCCGGATGGGCAGGAGGGTCATGGCGCACCTTCATCAGGCTGAGGCTTTCGCCCCCGATCAGGAATGTATCTGATGAATGTATATGAAATTTTCAAGGTTCCCGGAAGGCTCATCGCCTTCTCACTTTCTCTTTGCCGAATTTTTTGCTGAGGAGCCTCCGAATCGCCCGTCCAACCGGCTGTTCCCGTTTTTTCTTTGTCAACAAAAGCTCCCGCTTTCGAAAATCGAAAACGGGAGCTTTCGCTCTATTTTGTGAAAAATCGGAAGGACGTCCACTCGTGCAGCGTCTCGCCTCTTCTCAGAATCGGTGACGGGAAGGCCGCGCAGTTCACGGCATTGGGGAAATGCTGCGTTTCGAGGCAGACTCCGTGCGCCGCGCCATAGACCGCGCCGCCCTTCCCTCTGCGCTCCGTCAGCCATCCAGACGTGTAAAGCTGCATTCCCTCCATGGACGTGCTCAGCTCCAGCCCGATGCCCGTCGCCGGGCACCAAAGCTCCGCCGCCCGCCGCTGTGGGTCGCTGAGGACGTAGTTGTGGTCATAGCCGCGCCCACCGTTGAAGCCCGCGTCGCGAATGCGGCTGCCCAGCTCGGTCGGCGTGCGCAGATCCAGCGGCGTTCCCTCAACGGGCGCAAGCGTTCCGAGCGGGATGTTTGCGCCGTCCGTGGGAGTGTAGCGATCGGCGTGCACCGTCAGCACGTGCTCGTTCACCGTGCCGCTGCCGTGGCCACCCAGATTGAAATAGGTGTGGTTCGTGAGATTTACGACCGTGCTCCGCTCGGCAGTCGCGCGGTAGACCACGGTGAGCTTGCCCTGCGCCAGCCGGTAGGTGACCTCCGCGCGGACCGCTCCGGGGAAGCCCTCCTCCCCGTCCGGTGAGGTATAGGAGAATGTGACGGCGTCCTCGGCGCAGGAATATGCCCACAGCTTCTTATGGAAGCCCTCTTTTCCGCCGTGCAGGCAGTTTTTCCCCTCGTTGGCCGTCACGCGAAAGGCCGTGCCGTCAATCGAAAAGCGCGCCCCGCCGATGCGGTTGGCGCAGCGTCCGATGGTGCCGCCGAGGCAGGCATCCATGGTGCGGTAGCTTTCCGGGTCGTCATAGCCGAGGCAAATGTCCGTTTTGTTCCCGTTTCTGTCCGGCACGAGGATGGCGCGAACCGCCGCGCCATAGGGCAGCAGCTCCACCGCGCAGACGCCGTCAGAAAGCTCGATCAGAGGAAGCTCCCTGCCGCCGCAGGTGCCGAACGGCTTCAGCCGATACACGGCTCAGCCCTCATAGCCGTTGGGATGGCTGCTGTGCCATGCCCACGCGTCGGAAACGATCTGATCCAGCCCAAGCGCCGGATGCCAGCCGAGCCGCTCGGCGGCCTTCTTGTTTGAGGCGATCAGAACCGAGGGGTCGCCGCCGCGGCGCGGCTCCGCCGTCGCCCGGATCTCTCTGCCGGTGATGCGCCGCGCCGTTTCGATGATCTGTCTGACGGAATAGCCGTTCCCGCTGCCCAAGTTGAAAACGTCGCTCTCGCCGCCGCGCGCCAGATATTCCAGCGCCAGCAGGTGCGCCTGTGCAAGATCCTTCACATGGATATAGTCGCGGACGCACGTGCCGTCCGGCGTGGGATAATCCTCTCCGTAGATGCCGATGTGATCGCGCTGCCCCAGTGCGGTTTTCATCACGAGCGGGATCAGATGGGATTCCGGGTCGTGATCCTCGCCGATGCCCGCCTCGGTGTCGGAGCCGGCGGCGTTAAAATAGCGCAGCGCCACATAATGAATGCCATAGGCTCTGTCGCACCATTTCAGCATATTTTCGATCGCCAGCTTCGTTGCGCCGTAGGGATTGGTCGGCTCCGTGCGGTCGCTCTCCTCGATGGGCTGCTTCTCCGGCTCGCCGTAGGTCGCGGCCGTCGAGGAAAAGACGATCTTGTCCACGCCGTGCGCCCTCATGGCCGACAGCAGCGAGACCGCACCCTCCACGTTGTTTTCATAGTATTTCAGCGGATCGGTCACGCTCTCCCCCACCAAAGAAAAGGCCGCGAAATTAATGACGCCGTCGATATGGTTTTCCCCGAACACGCGGTTCAGGAAGGCTGCGTCGCGCAGATCGCCCACATAGAGCCTGCGCGCGCCCTTGACGGATTGCCAATGCCCGGTGCGCAGATTGTCCGCGACCACCACCTCATAGCCGCGCTTGACCAGCAGCGCCACCATGTGACTGCCGATATAGCCGGCTCCCCCGGCTACCAAAATGGTTTTCATATGCACATCCTCCTCGTAGATCAAACGCTTTGGACAAATTTCATAAAGGCCTCGCGCCCCTGCGGTGTGCACTTGAAGACGCCGGCGTGCTCCAAGACCGTTGCAAAAACCGCGCCGACCTCCTGCCGCAGAAGCTCATGCACGTTTTCCTCCGTGAAGGCGTAGCGCGCTCTGAGCTGCTCTGCCCAGTCGGCGTGCTTTGCAAGCGTCTCGTCCGCGCGCAGGTCGTCTCCGCGCACCAACGCCTGCGCCACGCCGTTCAGCTCGTCCTTGAGCCGCGCGGGGAGCACCGCCAGTCCCATGACCTCGATCAGGCCGATGTTCTCCTTCTTGATGTGGTGCAGCTCCTGATGGGGATGGAAGACACCCAGCGGATATTCCTCCGTGGTGATGTTGTTGCGCAAGACCAGATCCAGCTCGAACTTCCTCTGCCGCATACGGGCGATGGGCGTGATGGTATTATGCGGCTCGCCGTCGGTCTGTGCAAACAGGAAGGCGTCCTCATCCGTGTAGCCCCGCCACGCGGTGAGAATGCGGTCGGCCAGCTCCACGAGCCGCCGGTCGTCGGCGCAGCGCAGACGGATGACGGACATGGGCCACTTGACGATGCCCGCCTCCACGTCCGCAAACTCGCGGAACGTGATCGGCTGCTCGATCGGCGCCGTCTCCATGGCAAAGGTGTAACGGCCGCCCTGAAAATGATCGTGGCTCAGGATGGAGCCGCCCACGATGGGCAGATCGGCATTGCTGCCGACAAAATAGTGCGGAAACTGCTTGACAAAGTCCAGCAGCTTGCGGAACGTGGCCTTTTCGATCCGCATGGGGGTATGCCGGCCGTTGAAAACGATGCAGTGCTCGTTATAATAAACATACGGGCTATACTGAAGGAACCAATCCTCCTGATTGATCGTCACGGGAATGATCCGGTGATTCTGCCGGGCTGGATGGTTGAGCCGTCCGGCATAGCCCTCGTTCTGCCTGCAAAGCAGGCACTTGGGATAGCCCGTCTGCGGCGCAGCCTTCGCCGCGGCAATGGCCTTCGGATCCTTCTCCGGCTTGGAGAGGTTGATCGTGATGTCCAGCTCTCCGTAGGCGGTCGCTGCCTTCCATTTCACGTCCCGCGCAATGCGGTAGCGGCGGATATAGTCGGTGTCCTGACTGAAGCGGTAAAACCAGTCCGTCGCCTCCGACGGAGCTTGGCGGTAGCGCTCCCGGAACGTGCGGATGACCTGCGAGGGTCGGGGTGTCAGCCGCCCCATCAGCTCAGTGTCGAACAGGTCGCGGCTGACAGTCCCGTCCTGAATGCGCCCCTGTGCCGCCGCCTGATCCAGCAGCTCCTTTAGGATCTCCTCAAGCGGGCGCTCCTGCGCCTGCGGCGGCTCCTCCCACGCGTCCATTCCCATGGCCTGCAGCAGAGAGTTGACCGCCCACGTGCGATCCTCTTCCTCGATCAGACCCGTGCGGCACGCATAGGCCACCAGATCTTTAATGGCTTGGTTCGTCATGGCTCGTTCTCCTTATCCCAATCGGATGCCGCCCGCCGGGCGGATCATCACCACATGGCAGCGCCCCTGTCCGAGCGCCGCCTCCGTTGTTTCCTTGAATTTCGAAAGCATATCCAGCGGAACAAACGCCTGCGCGGTGCCGCCGAAGCCGCCGCCGTGCACGCGGACTGCGCCGCGCCCCTCAAGAATGCGCTCGCACAGGGCAATGGTCACCATCAGCTCCTGCGCCGCAGCACGCCCGGTAGGGATGATATTCTGCAAATACATGGCCGACGAGCGCCCCGACTCGCGCACCAGCTCCAAAAAGCGGTCAAAATCGCCCCTGCCGAGCGCCTGCTTTTCCTCTTGCGCGCGGCGGTTTTCGGCGTAGACATGGAACGCGCGGTTCACGGCGCGATCTCCCGCCGCAGCTCTGACCTCAGGCAGCCTTGCAAGGAACGCCTCCTCCGGAACGTCCCGCAGCACCTCCCTGTCAAAAACGCGGCAGACCGCCCGCAGCTCGTCGGTAATGGAGCGGTACTCGGCCGTCAGCCCCTCGTGACCGGCGCCGGAGTCCAGAATGCACAGGGCATAGCCATAAGATTGCAGTTCCACGTCCAGCCGCTCCACCGCCGGGTGCGCCGTGTCGGAAAAGTCGATGAACACCACGCCGCCCACCGAGGAGGCCGTCTGATCCATCAGGCCGCAGGGCTTGCCGAAATACACATTTTCCGCATACTGCCCGATCTGCGCCAGCTCCACCGGCGTGCAGTGGCCGTCACAAAAAAGCTCGTTGAGCATTGTTCCGATCAGCACCTCATAGGCAGCCGAGGAGCTCAGGCCGCTCCCCTTTGGCACATTGGAGATCATGTAGACGTCCAGCCCGCCGGCGCGCAGGTCGCAGCCC
The DNA here is from genome assembly GCA_900546415.1 of uncultured Eubacteriales bacterium. Lineage (GTDB taxonomy): Bacteria > Bacillota > Clostridia > Oscillospirales > Oscillospiraceae > JAZOXB01. The sequence goes on along the minus strand of URCY01000021.1, from coordinate 7,417 downwards.
AGCGCGCTCATGCGCGCCGCGACGCCGCGGATCAGCGCCGCCGAGGTGTCGCGCTCGTCGTCTCTCGGCTCCGGCTCGCGAAGGTCGACCTCCGTCAGCGGGTAGCCCTGCGAGAGCACGCGGATGACGCTGCTCCCGTTGGGCGCGGCGGCCGCGAGAATGTCCAAATCGACGGCGGCGGCCAGGACGCAGCCATGCTGATGGTCGGTGTGATTGCCTCCCAACTCCGTGCGGCCGGGCGCGCTGAAGAGCGCCTCCGCCGGGCGGCGGAAGGTGCGCGCGAAGCCCTCCATGACCTCTGTGCAGCGCTCGCGCGCCCGTTCGGCGCCCTCCGCGCCGTAAAGCCGCGCAAGCGTTTCTTCGAACGCGGTCTGCTGCAAATATGCCTCCAGCCCAGTGTGTGTCATTGCTTGTTGCCTCCTTGTTGTCGTTGCTCTCGCCCCTTGCGGGCGTCTTTTTTTGTCCCTGCCTTCCCGTTCAGGCAGCTCGGTGTCAGTTGTCCAAATCGTCCGCCGTGACGGCCTCATATTGCAGCCAGACATAATTTCCGTCTGTTAGCTGCACATTTCGCAGCACATCGCCCGTGGAAAGGGCGACCGCCAGCTCCATGATGCTCTCGGCCAGTCCGACGGCATCGTTGCGGACGGTTCCCTTCAGCGTCCCCTCGCGCAGCGCCTCCAGCGCAGGCGGCGTGGCGTCCACGCCCACGATGAAGGGCATGCTTGCCTTATCCAGCCCGGCCTCCGTGCAGGCGTCGATGGCGCCGAGCGCCATATCGTCGTTGTTGGCAAAGACCACCTCGATCTCATCTCCAAATGCTTGCAGCCACTGCCGCATTCGGATGCAGGCCTGCCCGCGCTGCCAGTTGGCCGCGTCGCTGTCCAGCTTATCCGTGGGCACGCCCGCCCCGACCAGCGTGGCGATGCTGTACTCCGTGCGCAGCAGGGCGTCCTGATGCCCCGGCTCGCCCTCGAGCATCACATATTGAAGCGCGCCGTCGCCGTTGCGATCGAGCGTCTGTCTGTGCTTCTGCCATGCGTCGAGCACCAGTTCGCCCTGCAAGACCCCGGCGTCTCCTGCCGGAAGCCCCACGTAGTACGCATGCTCCCAGCGAAGCAGATCCTCCTCCACCGGCTCGCGGTTGAAGAAGATCACCGGAACCCCGGCGGCCTGCGCCTTGTCGATGATCACGGCAGCGGCCGTGCGGTCGACAATGTTGACGCAGATCAGGTCGTAGCCGCGCTCAAGGAAGCGATCCACCTGCTCGTTCTGGGTGCCCTGACTTTCCTTGCCGTCGGCGATATACAGATTGATCTTGATATTCAGCGCCTGCTCCTTTTCGAGCGCCGCGCGCTGCAGCTCCTTGGCCACGGTCTCAATGAAGGTGTCCTCCTGCTGATACAGCGCGACCCCGATCCGCAGCGTTCTGGCCGGCTCCGCGTCCGTGCGGCAGGCCGGCAGCAGCGCCAGCAGCAGCGCCAGCGCGGCGATCAGGCAGCCGAGCTTTTTCATCGCATTCTCTCCTCTCATGTCACGGGGAACAGCAGCTTTTGATTGTCGCTGTCATACATGGTTTCCTTACGGACGACCGAAAAGGCCACGGACGGGACGTCCGTCCAGCGCTCGTGCCGCGCCAGCGCCGCCGTGGCCTCCACCGCAAGATATCCGGCGGAGTAGGCATTGACCGCAGCAATGGCCGTAACGCGTCCCTTTTCCAGCGCGGCGGCAATGGCGGGCGTGGAGCCGCAGCCGTAGAGCAGCGGAAAGCGCTTCTCTCCCCGCGCCAGCTCCGCCATATCCGCAAGCGCCGACGCCTCAAAGGCGATCACCGCGCTCGGGCGCTCCGCACCGGCGGCGTCATCCAGCGACGCGCTGTCGGCGCCCCATGCTCCGATGCGCACCTGTCGCCCTGCCTCCTCCAAAACCGCCCGCGCGGCATTGAGGCTTTCGCGCACCCCGTTGTCTCCGGGCAGGCTGTCGAGCAGCAGCACCGTTTCCCCCGCGGGAACTCCGTTGAGCGCCGCCGCGCCCAGCGCCTCGCCCAGCGCTCTGTGATCCATGCTCACGGAGGCTGCGGCTCCCCACGCGGACATATCCGTCTCCACCGTGACGAGCGTCGTCTTTTCCGCCGCCGCAGAAACCGCGTCGCCGAGCGTCTCCCGGTCTGCCGGGATCAGCACGATGGCCTCCGCATCCTCCGCCTCGCGCTGCAAAAGCTGCGCCTGCTCGGCGGCGCCGTTGTCCTCCGAGGGGGTCAGAAAGCGCAGCTCGACGTTCAGGTCCATCGCCGCCTGCTCCATGCCCTTGCGCATGGCCGAGACGGTGCCGTCTCCGTCGCGCAGAATGACGGACATCTCCAAAAGTGCGGGGCGGCGATGCTTCCCGCTGGGCGCAAAGGCCAGCAGCCAGAACAGCACGCTCAGGCCGATCAGGGGGAGCACAAGCTGCAACATAATTTTACGACTCACAGCTCTCCCTCCTTTCGATATTTCTGCGCGTCCTCTTCCTCCAGCGCGGGCAGGCAGATGCGCACGACCGTCCCGTTATCCGGCTCGCTGCGGATGCTCAGCCCATAGGCGGCGCCAAAGGTCAGCCGGATGCGCTGATGAACGTTGCGCAGGCCGATGCCGGAGCCCTTGGCCTTGGAGCATCTGCCGGGCTTCAGGAGCTGCTGCACCGTCTCGTCGGACATGCCCGGCCCGTTGTCCTCCACCTCAATGACCGCGTTTTCCCCTTCGCGGAACGCGCGGATGTGGATCTCTCCGTCTCCGTCGGCATATTCCATGCCGTGGTAGATCGCGTTTTCCAAGATCGGCTGGACGATCAGCTTGATCGTATAGAGCTTCTCGATCCCCGGCTCTGCGGAAATATCGACGGAAAATTTGTTTTTATAGCGCATTTTCTGGATGGTCAGGTAATTTCTGGCGTGCTCAAGCTCGTCGCCGATGGGGATGATGTTGCTCCCCTTGCTCAGCGAGATGCGGAAAAACCGCGCCAGCGCCGTCAGCATGACCACGGCCTCCTGCGTCCGCCCGTTCTCCGTCATCCAAACCACGCTGTCGAGCGTGTTATAGAGAAAATGCGGGTTGATCTGCGATTGCAGCACGTCCAGCTCGCTGCGGCGTTTTTCCTCCTCCTGCTGAATGACATCCTCCATCAGGTGGCGCATGGTCGAGACCATGGATTGCACGGAGTGGCTCAGATGCTCCACCTCATAAGGGCCGTCGACGTCAAAATCGGCAGTCTCCGCCCCCTTCTCGAGCTGTCGCACCGCAAGATCGAGCTTTTTCATCGGCGCGGTGATCCACTCCGAGAGGCGCAAATTCACGAACACCAGCAGGAATATGGACAGCGACACCACGAACAGCGCAAACAGCAGAAGCTGGCTGTAGTTATCGCGAAGCGACTCCGTCGGCGCCACGCCGACGAGCTTCCAGCCGGTGTAGCCCACCGTTTTCACCGTCACCTGCCGCCGCTGCGACCGGAACACCTCGGTGTAGGTTCCGTCGGAATATGCTGCGGCCGCTTGATTGTTCTCTTCAAGCAGTCCGGCATAGATCAATTGCTGGCGGGGATGGTAGATGATCTCTCCGTTTCTGTCGATCAGATAAAGATAGCCCTGACCGTCGGAAAAGGAAACATCCTTGCAGATCTGCTCGATGCCGCTGAAATTCATATCCACCAGCAGCACGCCGCTGCGAATGACACCGCCGCCGGTCAGCTCCACATGTCGGCTGAGCGACACCACCCAGTGATACCGCGAGTCGGGATCCTCGAACAGATTCTGCACATGGGGCGTGGAAAAATGCAGGTTTTCAATGCGCTCCATCGCCGCGGTGAACCACTCCTCGCGGCTGGGCGTGACGCTGTTTTTCAGCTCCGTCAGGGGCGTGGCGGAGATCAGACCGCCGCCGCTGTCAAACAACGCCAGAGACACCAGAACGTCCCGATCCTTGGCATAGAGCAGCTCCAGCGCGTCGCGCAGCTCCTGCTCCGTTCCGCTCTGCTCCAGATCGACGTTTTTGATGACCCGGTAGTACACCGTGTCCGACACGCGCATCATGCTGCGCAGGTAGCTATCGAGGCTCCAGTTCACCTGCTCGAGCACGCGTTGGCTCGTCTCCGCCGCCATTTCGTTGGCCGACGAGGAAAACCGCAGCAGCAGCGCCATGCCGAGAAACAGCATTCCGATCACTGCCACGGCAGTAAAGGCGATGGACAGGATGAGCTGAATGCTGGAGCGGTGATACATTGTTTTCCATCTGGCTCTCAGGCCGGAAGGCTTCTTATCCACAGGCAGCTCCTCTCTGCGTCGCTTATTTTCCTTCGCTGCGGTACTTGGTCGGCGACATGCCGAAGTGCCGCTTAAATACATAGCTGAAATAATTGGCGTCCTCATAGCCGCACCGCTGGGCGATCAGATACGTCTTATCCTCCGTGCTTCGAATCGCCTCGGCGGCCGCCTGCATCCGCACGGTCGTGACGTAGGCCGTGAAGCTTGTGCCCGTTTCCCGCTTGAACAGCGTGGAAAAATAGGTCGGGCTCAGATGCAGATAGGCGCACAGCTTTTCCACCGACAGGTCGCTCTGCGCAAAATGCTGGCGAATGTACTCCTTGGCCGTCTCCACGGTTTGGCCGGCCGAGTCCGTCTGACGGCGGCGGATCAGCGTGCGCAGACGCAGGCAGCGCGCCGCGCACCAGCCCTCCAGCTCGCCCAGCGCAGGGAGCTCGGACTCCTGCATGGGAAGGGAAAAGTCGGTGCCGAAGACCTCCTCCACACTCACGCCGGAGCGGCGCGTCATCTTCAGAAGATGCGTCACAAGCTCCATAAGAAACAGGTGGTACTGTCCGGCGGAGGGGTTGGCTCTGCGGATTCTTCCGGCAAGCGCAGCCGCCGCCTCGCGCACCTCGGCCTCGTTCCCGAGCTTGATCGCCGCGGTCAGCGCCCGCTCGTCCGCCTCCTCAAAGGAGAGGACAGGGCCGCCGTCCGGCTCTAAATCTCCGATGTAGATGACCTGTCCGCGTCCGACCATCGAGCGGTATTCCAGCGCCGTTTTTGCCTCTGCGGCCGAGCGCGCCATGCCGGACAGCTTGCCGCAGGGCGCGCCTACGCCGACGGTCAGCGTCAGCCCGAGATAGGACGCAGCGAGCGTGCAGGCGCGGTCGAGTTCGCGGATCAGGTCATAGACCGTGAATTCCGGCGACAGGGTGACGATCAGCGCCACCCAGTCGTTATACAGCGAGAGCCTGCACCGGTCGGCCGTCAGCGTCTCTTCAAGCAGGTTCTGGACGGACAGGGTGGTCATAGCGTTGCGGCAGTCGCTGCCGATGTAGGCCAGCCCGACCGCCCATTCCTCGCCCCGCAGAGCAATGTCCAGATGCGCCGCGCGCTCGCGTTCGGTGCCGGGCGCGATGCGCCCGTCGAGCAGATTGGCGTAAAACAGCTCGCGCAGGATGGGCAGGTTTTCCGTATAGCGGCTGCGAAGCAGCTCCACGTTGCGACGCTCCGCCCGGTCGTGATCCAGCTCCTGCTTCAGACGGCGCAGCACGGCGGACAGCTCGTCTGCATTGATGGGCTTGAGGATATACTCCACCACGTTCATCTGAATGGCCTGCTTAGCATATTCAAAGGCGTCGAAGCCAGAAAAGACCACGAAGCGCGCCGCGGGCAAGCGGTCGGTCAGAATGCGGCAAAGCTCCAGCCCGTCCATGAACGGCATTTTGATGTCCGTGAGGATCACGTCGGGGCGCAGGCTCTCGGCCAGCTCCAGCGCGTCCTGCCCATTGGCAGCCTCGCCCACAAGAGAAAAGCCCAGCCCAAGCCAGTCCATTTTCCGGCTGATGCCCTCGCGAATATCCTCCTCGTCGTCAACCAGCAGCACGCGGTACAGCTCCATGGCTCCCAGCTCCCTTCCCCGCCGGCTCGCTCTTGTGCGGCAGCGGTTTTTTTATTCGGTTCCATACGGTTATTATATCATACCGTCCCGAAAAAGCAAAGATGGCTCGCAAGCTGCGCGCCATCTTTGCAAGGGAAGCTCTGATTCAATTGACGGAGAGCCGATAACGAGCGTTTTTCCGGGCGAAGGCTTCAGAAGCAGAGGAATACGCCATATGCGCTGTGTGTTTCCCCGCTTTTGATGCCGCGCGGCTCGGCAAAAAGCTCCGCTGCTCAGCCGAAGACGATTGATCCAGAGGTTCCCAAGGGCTTATTTTTTAACAAGGTATTTCCGCATATCCAGCGCGCAGGCGAACAGGATAATGGCACCCTTGATGAGGTATTGCAGATCCTGCGGCACGCCGACCATGGTCAGGCCGACGAAGATCAGGCGCAGCATCAGCACGCCGATCACAATGCCTCTGATTTTGCCGATGCCGCCGACGAACGACACGCCGCCGATGACGCAGGCCGCAATGGCGTCAAGCTCATAGTTCAGACCCGTATTGGCCGTATTGGAGCCGATACGCGCGCCCTCGATGAAGCCGGTGAAGCCGTACATGGCGCCGGCCAGTGCAAAGACGCCGATGGTGAGCAGGAAGACGTTGACGCCGGAGACTCTGGCAGCCTCCTCGTTGGAGCCGAGCGCAAACATGTTCTTGCCGAAGGTCGTTTTGTTCCACACAAACCACATCACTGCCGTCAGAACGATGGCGAAGAGCACATAGTTCGGGATCGGCGTGCCGCCAATGCTGAACAGGCTGCCCTTGACGAAGTTGGTGTAGGACGGGTCGAGGTTGGAGATGGCCATGCCCTTGTTGTTGCCCTGCTGGACATACAGAAGCAGGCCGGTGTACAGGATGAGCTGCGTGCCCAGCGTGACGATGAAGGGATGCAGCTTGAATTTTGCCACAAAGAAGCCGTTGAAGCAGCCGACCAGCGCGCCGATGAGCATGGCCATCAGGATGACCACAAAAATGGGCAGCGTGCCGATCCCCGGCCACATCTTATTGGCAAGGTTTGCCGAGTTCTGGAGCAGGGACGCGGAGATGCACGCGGTCAGACCCACGACGCGGCCTGCGGACAGGTCGGTGCCGGTCAGAACGATACAGCCGGCGATACCCAGCGCAGCAGGCAGATATGCCGCCGTCTGAGACAGGATGTTGATCAGGGACGCAGGCTTGATGAAGTTCGGGTTCCTGATTGCGATATAGATGACCGAAAGGACCATGATGATGATCAATGCGTTGTTGAGAAGGGCGTCGCCCACGCGCCGAGCCGTCAGCGGCTGGCGAACGCAGCCTTCCTTTTCCCGCGCTTTTCTTGCAAGATTCACGGTAATCTCTCCTTTTTACACATATTTAGCCGCCAGCGTGAGGATCTCCTCCTGGCTGGTATTTCGGGCGTCCACCTCGCCGGCCAGAATACCGCCGGACATGACCAGAATGCGGTCACAGATCCCGAGCAGCTCCGGCATCTCGG